>JACPRI010000029.1 GCA_016190065.1 Verrucomicrobiota bacterium | reverse complement strand
GCTCTGACCGGCGAGGCGCCGGTCAGGACACGCGAGGGCGCGTGTGCTCCCCACGTTCTGACTGCACAGTTACGGCTAAGCCGTCCCCGCCGACACCGGCACTTCTTCGACCTGAGCGTGCAACTCCAGGAAATCCAGGACCTTCGTGGTGAGGATTTCCTCGTGCAGCTCGTTGAGTCCGCCGCGATCCCGGAGTTGCTTCGTCAGCTTGTCGGGTTTCATCTGGTGCTGATGGGCCAGCAGCAAAATCTTCTGCGTGATTTCGTGTTCGTCCGCGCGGATTCCCTCCTTCTCCGCGATCCGCTTTAAGAGGAAGGATATCTTCACGCGCTCTTTGGCGCTCGCGCTAGCGAAATTGTAGATCTCATCCTTTTGCTTATCGATCGATTCCTTGGAAATGCCCCGCTGCTGGTTTTCCCGGACGATGTCGTAAATCACGTTGCGCGTTTCGCTGATGACCATGGATTCCGGCAGATCGAACTGAACTCGATCCAGCAAAGCCCGGACGATTTGATTGCGGACGTCCTTCCGTTGTTTGAAGTTCAGTTCGTTCTGCAAATCCTGCCGGACGCCTTCGCGCAGTTTCGTCATGTCTTCCGCCCCATAAACGCGGGCCAACTCATCATTCAGCTCGGGGAGAACTCGTTGCTTCACCTGGACCACATCGACTTCGTAGGCCGCTTTCCGGCCCGCGAGTTGCGGTGAAACGAAGTTGTCCGGAAAATCCACCGTGATCGAGCGGTGCTCTCCGGCCTGTCCGCCAATCAGTTGCTCGCCGAACCCGGGAATGAATGAACCCGGCTTGATGTGAACCCAGAAATTGTTCTGTTGCGCCAGGCGCGGCGCATCCGGCACAAGCTCGGCCAGCGGTTTGCCTTCGCTCGTGCCTGTGTAGTTCACGACTACGAAGTCTTCCGCTTGCACCGGCCGCGCCACGTCCACGTAAGTCGCGCGCTGCTCGCGCAGCACATCCAGCGCGCGCTCAATGTCTGCGTCCGTAACCTGTCCCACTTCGCGGCGGACCGGCAGCTTGCGGTATTCGGGCAACTCGAATTCCGGGGCGATCTCAATCGTCGCCGCAAACTGCAAGGGCTGGCCGCGCTCAAATTGAATCTCTTCGATGTCCGGGACGCTCACCACGTTCAGTTTCTGGTCTTTGACCGCCTTGCGGAAATTCTCCGAGAGCAGCTCCTTCTTCGTCTCCTCTTCGATTTCCTTGGCGTAAGTTTTGGCGACCCGATCGCGCGGTGCTTTGCCGGGACGAAACCCTGGGAAACGCGCGTGCCGCTGGAAATCCGACGTGACCTTCTCAAAGGCGGCCTCGACCGCCTGAGCCTCGACCTCGACTCGCATGAGTCTTCGGCAGGGCGCAAGAGTTTCAAGAGTTACATTCACAAAGGACCTTTCACCTGAGATACAAATGCCCCGCGTCCGTCTTCCGACGATTGCCGCGGAGCATTACGCGTCGAAGCGTAGGAACTGGCTCCCGGTGCGTCAAGCCTGGGGTGCGTCTTAATACCTCCAGCACACCTCCAGCACAAGGCAACCGAAAGTCAACCAGACCTATGGAGCCTTTCCCTTGAAAGAAACGGGCTATACACGCCGTTGACCCAGGAACTTGATCGCTTAACGTGATGGGGCTGTGAATTTGTTGTATTGCCGTTTCTGGTCTGGAGTCCTCCTCTTCTGCTGGCCCTTCGCTTTCGTCTTGTTTGCTCAAACCAGCTTCATAGCCCCGTCGCTCGACCAGTCGTTCAACGCCGGCTCGACCTTCAACGAATTCGTCTCAGTTGATTCAATCGTGGTTCAATCGGATGGAAAGATTCTCCTGGGTGAGCCAGCCTGGAGTCCACTGGTGTCCGTTCAAGGCGACGGAACCGTGAAGAGCTTCATGGACCGAGATCCGCCCACGGGACAGCGGTTCTACCGGCTGCGAGTGGAATAATGCTACTTGCGAAGCCTGTAGAATCGGTTCGATGCCGCGGGCTGCACTGTGAAGGGGCTGCCTGGGTTTGTTGCCACGTCGGCCCAGGGACCTTCAATCGCATCGGCGGATTGCAGCACCAGACCACTGCCGTCCCAACTCAAGGCGATCGTTCCCGCGGATCGCGCAATGGCCAGCCGCGCGCCGCGCGCGATCGGTTCGATGCGACTCATGGAAACGCCGAAAGTGATGTCCGCGCTCCGGAGATTGTAGTTGTGTACCTCCACGGCCAAGACGTTGTCTCCCAGGACAAGGTTTTGGGTCGCCTCGGCCGGGATCGTGAATTCGTCCAGGCACGTTGCATCCCCGTCACATGGATAGCCGATCGCCAGGGTTCCGGCGTCGGACCGGGCAGGCATCCTCAATCTATAAATCTCGGTCCCGTTGAGATAAAAAACGGCGCCATCATCCACGTAGCCGGAAAAGGCCAGCGAGCTGCCCGGCACGAGATTCTCCACCTTGAAACGCGTGCGAAAATAGTAAGTCACGTGCGGGTATCCGCTATTCTGCGGATCGGCCGGCATTTCAGTGTTCTTCGGCTCAACCAATGCGTTCGGCCCGGCGGCGCGCACGTCCACCCAGAGCAACGCAGGCTCCGGCCCGCTCCAGGCCGCGTCATCGAAGCTGCGGCTCGTCCAATCGACTCCGTCGAGACTGGCGGTCGAGAATCTCCATGAGTTCGTCAGGCCGAAGATTTGATTCGTCGTCACGTAATTGGTGGTCACGAAATACAAATTGGGCGAGGTGTATTGCTGCGATCTCGCCGTCGAAACAGCTCGGTAGTAATAGCCTGTGTTCGGCTTAAGGCCTTTCAGTTCCACGAAATGTTGAGTCACGAGATCCGATAGAACGCCGGAGCTGTCGCCAAAATTCGTCGTCGGGCCGAACTCCACTTCGGTGGTCGCAGGCTCGATTGTCGTCCAGGTAATCCGCGCCGTCGTGTCGTCGGGCACCGCGACGACGTTGTTGACGAATCCGGGGAGCGGCTTGGCGAAGATTCCGAAATGGCTGCCAACGGTTCGCTCGCGGCCCGAATCTGCGACCGCGCTGGAGCGATTCAGCCGGCGTGGAACACCGGTGCTATCTTCGATTACCAGCGTCGTGGAGCCTCCGCCGTCCATGTTCACGCCGTCGTGCGCGCCGAGCAAGAGCAGCCACCCGGCCGTTTCGTAATCGTTCGCTCCGGAACTGTAGCCGGACTGTCGGCCATCGATGCCCATGAGGTAGAAATAGCGGCGATCTTGAGAGACGCCGAAGGCGGTGCGGGGATCCACTTCGCGCGCGGCCGACCGGTTCACAATGTTCCGGCCAGCCACCACGAGCGGATAGTTTCCCGAAATGGCCGTGTAAACCCCCGCCACGCTGGCGGCTGGCCAGTTCGTGTGGATGATCGTCGCGCGATTTGTCTCGTCAAAAAGTATTGAAGCCGCGTGGCCAGGACCGTCTGCCGCGGAGACGACGACGCCCTCGCTGATCTGCAACCCATAGACATCCATCGGCGTGTACGCCGGGAGATAATAACTGCGCCCGCTGAAGAAGTTGGCATTGATCGCCGCTTGCACCTTGTAGGTCTTCAAGAAGTCGCTCACGGTGAGCGCGCCGATTTCCCGCACGCCGGCTGAATAGCTTGATATGCGGGGCGTGGTGAAGAAACGGATGTCCGGGTCGGTCAAGTCCACCCGGAACGCATGGACGACGTGGCGGTTCGGGAAATCGCCGCCCGGGAGGTTCGTGCTGACGGAATAGTCGATGCTTTTGAAAATCGGCCCCCAGGGACCCACGATCGTCGCAGCCCGCGCGGGCGCAACCGTGGTCAGCAGGGCAAAGGCGAGGATCAGTTTGAATTCGAGGCAGGAAGTTTGCCTTGGGCGCGGGAAAGCAAAGCGACGGTCAGAACGCATGGCGTTGAACGTCGAACATCGAACGCCTAACGTCGAACGTTGAACCTTAAACTTTGAACTTTGAACTCGATCGGTCATCGCCCGCTGTATTTGTAGTCGTACCCCGGAATCGGATCGCGCGTGTAAGCGGCGTTGTACCCATCGTAGTAAATCTTGGTCAGCGCCACGTGCCCATCCGCGAAAGCGACCACATTCTCCGCGTCACAGTAGAACGGCGCGTTGACTTTGCCGGTCTTGCTGCGATGCCAGGATAATGGCGCGTGGGCGGGCCATTCCATGAGCAGGAGGGTTCGCTGCGGTTGATTCACCGCCGTCAATTTCCAGCCCGCGATATTCGGGGCCCCCAGCAAGGTCACGCCGTTGAAAACGTAACTTCCATAGTCAAATCGTGGACTCTCGTGGAACGGCTGCGGATCGGAGTAGCCCCGGTCCACCGGACAAGCGAACCCGCGGTCGTTCGGCGAGGAGGCGCCGGTCAATCCCAGATAACCCTTGACCTGTTCCTTGTACCACCACCAGAAATCGCCGGGCTGCGCGCGGATCGGACTTGGCAAAGTGGTTTTGTGATCGTCCGCGTAAAGCAGAACCGCGCGGCCAATCTCGTGGAGATTGGCGGTGCAGGCTTTGAGACGAGCTTTGTTCCGAGAAAGATTGAGCGGCGTGATCACTAAAGCGGCCAGCACCGCGCACGTGGCGATCGTGACCAGCAGATCGGCCCGCGTGAACCCACCCCCATCCCCTCCCCGGAGAGGATCGCCGCCGGTCACGCCAGTTTCAAGTTCCCCTCCTGGGAGGGGTGAAGGGGTGGGTTCGTGGAATGGCTTCATCGGCTTCCGATGTCTGGTGGGGCGCTGGTCTGCGCCGGTGCATTTGAAGAAGTCGGCGCCCGCACCGTCGTGTAAAGCTGCTCGAATGAGTTCGGCGTCTTCGAGGGATTGGTGACAGCGATTTGCGAGACGGGCCGGCTTACGACAGCGCTGTGAAGCAGCCCCGCCTCCAAGAGCCTCGGCAAATCGATATTCTCCGCCAAGCCACCAGAGCAGAAGGCGACGATCTTCGGCTTGACGCGTCCCAGTTTGCTCCGTTGTTCTTCGGTCAGCAACGGCGGTCCGAGCAGTGAGACGATTACGTGTTCGCCCGAAGAGCGCCGGATCAGCTCAAAGTAATCACCGGAAGGGACCTCGACGGGCCTGAGGGGATCGGCTTGAATCAACTGCGTCCCAGCAATCACAGCCTGCGCCCGCCGTACTTCTCGCTTAAAGCTATCGAGCAGAACGTCGAGCGCCGGCTGACGGAAGGCCTCGGTGTCGCGTGTGATCAAGGTGATCTGTCCTCCCTGCCCCAACAGACTCAAGGCCTCTCTCGCCAGTGATCTTCCGATTTCCGCGTGGAGCTTCCGATCAACTCGAGGAGCGAACTCGCAAGAGGAAAGGACAATTATCGCGAGCGCCGCGGAGGCCACGACTGCGGCGATCACTTCAGTGCATTTACGGCTGCGCATTGAACAAGAAAAGCAGGGACCGTGGTGATGAATCGCGTTCGACCTTCAGGGCTCGCTCTGGTCGAATTCTTGAGTTCTGGACGCGGGTTGAGTTCCCTTTCCCCGCACCCTGCCCCGCTCCCCAAGGAGAGGGAATTCCCGGTGCCGTGAGGGACAAACTTGGTGTCTGTGTTCTCTTCGAACGCTGGGGATGATTCCCCCTCTCCCCGAGGGAGAGGGCCGGGGTGAGGGGAAAGGGCGCGTCGAATTCCAGAGGCAGGCTCATCATTTTCAAGACACGTCGCGTCGCAAGGTCGCGTATTCAGAAAATCCCTCGAGGCTTCGAGAGCACAACATTCGTCAATCCCGAGGCGAGCGCAGCGCTGATCTGGGCGCGGAGATTTGCGGTCTTGGTGTTATGAACGCTGCCGTCAGCCAGAGTCAGATTCCCCTGTCGCACGTGCAGAGTCCGGTCCCAGGCTGCATCGATCGAGGACCCCAGATAAATGCTCCACTTAGGATCGAGCCCGCCGTCGCCGCCTGTCACGTTGCCATCTCCCAGGAGAATCGTTTGCGGATGGTCCTCGGTGGAATTGAGGCCGATCAGATAACTGACGTGCGCCTCGCCCGAAGCGGAAGCCCAATTCGTGGCGGCTCTTTTCTTCATGTCCGCGGGGCAAAGCAGAAGGACGGGCGTAGCCAGCTCGTTCGAGCAGATTCGGAAGTGATCCGTCCAATCGGCCGAATCGGCGCTTCCGCCGTTGGTGATGGAAAGATTCCACGGGTATTTGTCGGCGTTATCACCGGCCCAAATCCGGAGCCCCAGACTGATTTGCTTCAGATTGTTGAGGCAGGCAATACGCTTGGCCTTGGCTTTGGCCGCCGCCAGCGAGGGAAGGAGCATGCCCGCCAGCAAGGCGATAATCGCAATCACCACGAGCAACTCGATCAGCGTAAAGGCAACTTTCTGTCGTCTCATAACCATCTTCTTCGGTTCCCAACGTAGCCCAGGAGCCCCCTCAGAAACCAGCACATGCTATACCAGACGCAGGAGCCGGGACCAAGGATGAGTATTGCTGCGGAGTTCTGTAGTTGAGTTTCTGAATGCCGCTGAGAAACAACCACTCGCGCTTCTCTTCCGGCAAGGCCTCGAGCGCTTGATACAACAGGTTGATTCTTTGGCGCTGCTCCAGAACTTCGTCGGGACCCGGATCGTCGCTCGCGATGTTCCCGATGCGATCTTCTTGATCGAGCAACAGCAGTGTCGCCAGAGCAAGAGTCATGAACCGTTGCAGGCTCTTGAAGTTGCTTTCGAGATCGGTCGAGAGCTGAAGGCGAATCAAGCTCGCCGCGGCCAACGCCAGGATGACCGCCGGCGCCACCAACGGACGCGGCGCGGTTGGCTTTCAGTTTTCATTTTGGGCTCCGTCTTTTCCGAGCAGCTTGGCGACGTATTTGGCCAGGAGGTCGGCTTCCAGATTGACGGCGTCGCCGACGCGACGTTCGCGCAAGGCCGTGACATCGTACGTATGGGGAATAATCCAGATTTGGAAGCTCCGTTTGCGAACCGCCGCGACCGTCAAACTGATCCCGTCCACGGCAATGGAACCTTTGAACACCACATAGCGCATCACCTCGGGAGGCGTCGCAACATCCAGCAGCCAGTCCATGCCTTTGGGCTCCCAGCGCGTAATCTTGCCCATGCCGTCGATGTGCCCCGTTACGAAATGCCCTCCGAGGCGGTCCGAGGCTGCCAGCGATCTCTCGAGATTGACGGTGGCCCCGGCGTGGGCGAACTGCAGATTGGTTCGTTGCCACGTCTCTCGAAGCAGATCGAAGCCGAGAAGGGTTCGCCTTGATCGGACGGAGCGCTTGACGACGGTCAAACAGCAGCCGTTCACCGCCACGCTGTCGCCCACTTTCACGCCGCGCCCGCACAGGCGCGCGCTCACGGTGAGCGCAATCGACTGGCCCGTGTCCTTGAGGGACTCGACGCGTCCCGTTTCTTCAACGATCCCGGTGAACATCGCCGTTACTGATCCTTACTCCACACGCGCGGTCAAGAGCAGATCGGGCCCCAGCCGCCGCCAGGTCGCTTCGCGCAAATTCAAAGATTCCGCGAGACTTCGCCCCCCATTGCCGGCCACGGCCTTCCGCGCCTCTTTTCCACACAGGATTTTGGGTGCGTAGAAAAAGGCCACGCGCTGCGCACGGCGCTCCAGCAAGAAGGAGGCATTCACTTCGCCTCCGCCTTCGACCAGCAAATGCGTGACTGCTTCCGATCCAAGCTTGCGGAGCAACCATCTTAAACTCACGTGCCCCTTTCGCGACGGCGCGATCCAGACGCGCACGCGCGCGGCCAGCGCATCGACTCGGCGCCGGGGCGCGGCCCTTGTGACGACCACGGTGGTCAAGTGGGCAAGAGCGTCGCGAACAACCCGAGCTGTGAGTGGTGTGCGCGCGTTTGAATCAAGGACGATTCGGCGAAGACGGTGCTCCGCTTTCTGGGAACCGCGAATTGTCAGACGGGGGGCGTCTGCCAAAATGGTGTTCACTCCGACCAGAATCGCATCGGCGGCACGCCGCAGTTTCATGGCCCAGGCGCGGGCTTTTTCACCGGTGATCCACTTGGATTCGCCGGTGGGCGTCGCAATCTTGCCATCCAGGGTCATCGCGGCCTTGACGGTGACAAAAGGAGTGCGATGGACGATCCAATGGTTGAAGCATTCGTTCAGGCGCTCCGCCTCCCTGGCAAGCAACCCGTGATCGACTCGAATGCCGGCCTTCGTCAAAAGCCGGTAACCCTTCCCCGCGTGGCGCGGATTCGGGTCAGTGGCCGCCACCACGGCGCGCTTAATGCCGGCGCGCTGGATCGCGTCCGTGCAAGGCGGTGTCCGCCCGTGCGTCGAGCACGGTTCCAGCGTGACGTAAAGCGTCGCTCCCCTCGGACTCTGGCTCCTGGACTCCGCGTCGCGGATCGCTTCGATTTCGGCATGAGGCTCGCCGGCTCTCCGATGCCAGCCCTTCCCGATGATCTGGCCGTTCTTGACTAACACCGCGCCGACCATTGGGTTTGGAGAGGTGGTCCCGGAGCCTCGGCGCGCGAGACGCAATGCAAGGCGCATGAACCGCAAAGCATGTGCCGAGCGTTTTTCTCTTTGAAGCGCACCCATGGGCGTGTGGTTAATCTGGAGGGGCAGGACAGGATCCGACAGAACCTGGACGGCGGCTTCTTACCCTCTCCCAGCGGGAGAGGGCCGGGGTGAGGGAGAGCTGCCGGCTAAGCCTGACGCGCCTGACTGGTCCAACGCGTTCACCCTCACCCTGACCCTCGCCCTCGAGGGAGAGGGAACAACTCGTTCGCTCAATTTCATTCGATGTCAGCAAACGCGCGTTCATGCCGGGTTCAATTCCCGCTCGGAGAACAGCGCCGCCGCAAATTCCTTCGCGTCGAACGATTGCAGGTCATCCGGCTGTTCCCCGATGCCGATGAACTTGATCGGCAAGCGTAATTCCTTGTGGATCGCCACGACCATCCCGGCTTTGCTGGTCCCGTCGAGTTTGGTGATCACCAGTCCGGTCAACGGGACGGCCTTATGGAACTCCCGTGCCTGGTTCAAAGCGTTCATGCCGGTGGTAGCATCCAGCACCAGCAGTGTCTCGTGCGGCGCGTGGGAAAGTTTCTTGCCCATAACGCGATGCAGCTTTTGCAGTTCCTGCATCAGATTATGTTTCGTATGAAGACGGCCTGCCGTGTCCACAAGGAGATAATTCACGTTCCGGGAGATTGCGGCCGTCAGGGCGTCGTGCGCGACCGCGGACGGATCCGCTCCATAGGCCGCCGCAACGACGGGCACATGAAGGCGATGGCCCCAGAGCTTGAGTTGTTCGATGGCGGCGGCGCGGAAAGTGTCGCAAGCCGCGAGCAACGCCGTTTCTCCGCGCGACTGCACCCAGTGCGCGAGTTTGGCCGCCGTCGTCGTCTTGCCGGTTCCGTTGACGCCCACAATGGAAATGACAGTCGGGCCCGAAGGTTCTTTCTTCAAAGCCGGCGTCGTCGCTCCAAGGCTTTCTCCGACGATCCGGCTCGCGATTTCGACCACGTCCAGACCTGCGCCGCCCTGACTTTCGTAGGCCTTCCGCACGGCGGCGACGATTTCATGCGTCATCGCCATGCCGAGATCGGCGCCCATCAGTGCCCGCTCCAGTTCCTCCACCGTTGCCGCGGTCAGCTTGGGTGACCGCGTTCCAATGCGTTTGATTTCGTGGACGAGCTTGTGGTGTGTTTTCTGAAGACCGGCTCTGAGGCGATCGAAGAAACCCATGCGGTAAAAGTGTGAGCGGTTACGAAACGGGCGGATTAGCCAGGGGGCGCGGCGTAAGGCGGCTGCGGCGAACCTCATCGGCCCGCGACTTCAATTCAAGGACGTGAGAGTAGGGGAGTTTGATCGTGCCGATGAGCGGTTTGCCTTTGTTAAGGCCGTGACAATCGGATCCCCCCGTCACGATGAGATGGGATTGCTCGGCGACGGCGAGATACCGTTCGCACGTCGAAGGGGTGTGTTTGGTGTGATAGCATTCGATGCCATCCATTCCGGCCTCGACGAGCAGGGGGATGACATCGTCGCTCCGGTTCAGTCCCGGATGAGCCAGGACGGCCACCCCGCCGGCTTCGTGAATCAACGCCATGGCATCGACGGCGGAAATTTTGAATTTCGGCACCCACGCAGGCCGATGCTTTTTCAGAAAGCGCTCGAACGCTTCGTCGAGCGTGGCGCAGAAGCCGGCCTGGACCAGGGCCCGCCCCACGTGCGGACGGCCGGGCGAGCGGCAATTCGCAATCGCGAACACCGCCTCCGCTTCCAACGGGATGTTCAGCTTGTTCAACCGCGCGACCATTTCGCGAATTCGATTCTGGCGAACGGATTGGAACTTGGCCATTTCCCCAAGCAGTCTCGGATGCTCCGTGTCAATGAAGTATCCGATCAAATGGAGTTCCACGCCGTCGAGTTCCGCGGTCAGTTCCGAGCCGGGGACGAACTCGAGGCCATTCTGCCGGCAGGCGGCGGACATCCGGGCGCAGCCCTCGACCGTATCGTGATCGGTCAGTGCGACGGCACTCAACCCATGCCGTCGCGCGTGCATCACCAATTCCTCCGGCGTGTACGTGCCGTCGGAAAAATTCGTGTGCAAATGCAAATCGGCGAACATGCTAGTGCTAGGACTTCACGATGCGCGCGGGCCGCAGGAGATCATTCTTGATTTTGTCCAGGATGCCGTTGACGAATCGGCCACTTTCTTCGGTGGAAAACTTTTTTGCAATGTCCACCGCTTCGTTGATGCTCACCACGGGAGGGATGTCTTCGCGGTGGAACATTTCATAGATGGCCAATCGCAACACGTTTCGGTCCACGACCGCCATGCGGTGCAACGACCAATTCTTGGCGTAGCGCATGATTTGGGCGTCGAGTTCGCCGCGGCGCTCCAGCGTACCCCGGATGAGCGGTTCGGCAAACAGGCGCACCGCGGTTTCGTCGGTCGTGACCGGAGGAAGTTCGGACTGCTCGCCCCACCGCGCGCTCCCCTTCTCCTCGGCGATAGCGGCGGCGCGCTGGCTTTGCCAGAATTGTTCCAGCGCCCGCTCCAGATCTTCCGGAGGATTCAGGTCGTATTGGAACAGAAACTGAACGGCGCGTTCCCGTGCTTCACGTCGCATTCCCATAGTCTAGTACTTCGGCACGCCCGGATCGATTTCATCGGCCCAGGCGCTGATGCCGCCTTTGACGCTTTTGACGTACTTGAAGCCTTGCTCCTTGAGGAACCGCACGGCTTTCATCGATCGCACGCCGCTCTTGCAATGGATGTAGTACTGATGGTTTGGGTCCAACTCGGTAAACCGCCTGGAAAGCTCGCCCAGGGGCAGGAGCGGCACGCCGTTGACGTGGGCGATCTGATGTTCGTCCGGATCACGCACATCGATCACCGTGATGCCGAGCTTTGAATCACTGAGCGCCTGCTTCATTTCCTGCACCGTCACTTCGTCCGGGTTCGCTTCTGGAACGGCCGGTGGCGCGGGGATGCCGCAGAACTGATCGTAATCGATCAGTTTTGTGATGGACGGATTCTCACCGCAGAGCGGACATTGCGGATCGCGCCGCAGTTTCAGTTCGCGGAACTTCATGTCGAGTGCGTTGAACAGGAGCAAACGGCCAATGAGCGAACTGCCTTTGCCCAGCGCCAGTTTGAGAATCTCCGTCGCCTGGATGCACCCGATGATTCCCGGCAGCACTCCCAACACACCGCCTTCCGCGCAACTGGGAACCATTCCCGGGGGTGGAGGCTCGGGGTAAAGGCACCGATAACACGGTCCGCCCAGGTGTGGCGCAAAGACGCTGGCCTGGCCTTCGAATCGGAAAATGGAGCCGTAGGCGTTCGCCTTTTTCAACAAAACGCAGGCATCGTTGGTTAAATAGCGGGTTGGAAAATTGTCAGTGCCATCCACCACGATGTCGTATCGGCCAATGACGTCCAGAGCGTTTTCGCTGCTCAACCGCGTCTCGTGCAGGACGACTTCGACATTTGGGTTGATGCGGTGAATCGTTTCTTCCGCCGACTTGCACTTGGGGCGCCCCACGTCTGCCGTTCCGTGGATGATCTGGCGTTGCAGGTTGGAAAAATCGACGGCATCGAAATCGACGAGGCCAATCTTGCCAATGCCGGCGGCAGCCAGATACATCGCGATCGGCGATCCCAGGCCGCCTGCGCCGATGCACAGCACCGTGGTGGAGCAAATCTTTTTCTGACCGGCCAGCCCGACCTCCGGCAGGATGAGGTGCCGCGAGTAGCGCCGGATTTCTTCATTGCTAAGTTGCATAAGTCACTTTAAGTCAGGCGAGCCTAAATCAGTCATGCGAGAAAGCAAGCCGTCAGGCCTGTTTGAAATTTAGAGTGGTTTGAGTTGAGAGTTTAGAGACAGCACCCCCTTTTCAGGCCCTCTACCCTCAACTCCGGAAACTCTCAACTTTCTACAGAACTGCGATCCCCGAGAAGCCATGAACGAACTCGTCGCCAAGTCGGTCGCTCAGCTTCGGCGGCGTCTGCCCGAAGCCACGCCTGAATTAGCCATTGTCCTGGGCAGTGGCCACAGCGGCGTTCAGAGCCGGCTCAAAGTGGCGGCAGAAATCCGGTACGAGAAGTTGCGCGGCTTTCCGGTCTCCCAAGTCCAAGGGCATGCCGGCAAATTGCTGTTCGGTCGAATGAGCGGTGTGCCGGTGCTGCTTTTGTGCGGCCGGAGTCACTTCTACGAAGGACTCTCCATGTCGGACATCGCTTTTCCGATCCGAGTTCTGGCGCAAGCGGGCATCCGCACGCTGGTGCTCACAAACGCGGCGGGTGGGATCAATCCCCGCTTCCGCGTCGGCGATTTCATGTGTCTGAGCGATCACATCAATTTCATGGGCGCAAATCCGCTCCGAGGAGAATCTGTCCCACACGCGCCCTCTTTTCTGGATCTGAGCCAAGTGTACGATCCGCGTCTGATCCGCCTGGTGCAGGCCGCCGCGAGAAGCGTCCGCATTCGGTTGCATCGAGGCATTTACGTCGCCGTGTCCGGTCCGTCTTACGAAACTCCGGCGGAGATCAAGGTCTTCGCCAGGCTGGGAGCGGACGCCGTCGGTATGAGTACCGTTCCGGAGGCGATTGTCGCGCGCGAATGCGGCCTGCGTGTCGCGGCGATTTCCTGCATCACGAACCTGGCGGCGGGAAGAACCCGCAGCCGGATTAACCACGCCGAAGTTCTGGCGATGGGCGCCAAGGCCCAAACCCAAATGTCCGATTTGCTCAGCCAGTTCGTCGAGTTGTATTCGCGCGCGGCGGAGGCGCGGTAACTATTCAATCTCAAAGAGGAGAGCACAGAGGAAGCGGCTGGCTCGCCGAAAGGCGATTCTGTTCGGATCACTTCGGTCACGTCCAATGAGCGACCCGCGACCCAGGGCTGCATCAAGCTCCGTGATTTCTCCCTCTCTTCCATCGGATGGAGGAGCGGGCTGGGGAGAGGAAGCCCGTCCTTATTGGTTTCCCCTCTCTTCAGTCCTCTCCCCACTCGTGCCTCGCGGGGAGAGGATGGGAGCTTGATGCAGCCCTGCCCGCGACCGTGAGTCACGATGATTCTCGTTGCCGTTTGCTCCTTTATATTTGATAACTGATCCACCAGAGTCAATGCACCGACACCATGCTTATGAAATCTTCCGCCTCAACCTCTCTCCGCAATCGTGGCTTCACCTTGATCGAATTGCTGGTCGTCATCGCGATCATTGCGATCCTGGCCGGGATGCTGTTGCCCGCGCTGGCCAAAGCCAAGACCAAGGCCCAGGGCATCCACTGCTTGAACAATTTGAAGCAATTGCAGTTGGCCTGGAATACCTACGCCCACGACCATGATGATTTTATCCCCGGCAATAACTGGCAGGAAGAGGCCAATCGCCAGCCGGGGAACTGGGCGGCCGGCTGGCTTGACCCGCGCCAGGCCAACAACCGCGACAATACGAATATCTTGCTGCTCATCGACGAGAAATACGCTTCGCTCGGCCCTTATACCAAAACTCCGGGCGTCTATCGCTGCATCGCCAGCAAGATCATGTCGCGCCAGGGCGATGGCCGTTACCCGGTGGTGCGGACGGTATCAATGAGTTGCTGGATGGGCTGGAAGAATTCAGGAGAGTGGACCCAAGGGTATAAGGTGTTCCGGAAGACCACGGAAATGACCGAGCCGGGACCCAGTCAAACGCTGGTGTTCATCGATGAACGGGACGACAGCATTGACGACGCCTATTTCGCAATCGATATGGCGACCGGCTCAGCCGCGATCATGGTGAACTTCCCGGCGAGCTATCACAACGGCGCCGGCGGAACCACGTTCGCCGACGGCCACGCCGAAATCCACAAATGGATCGACCCTCGAACGAAACCGGCGCAACAGATGGGGGAACAGAAAACGAAGAAAGAATTTACTACGACGAAGGACAATCGGGATCTGATCTGGCTTCAAGAACGCGCCACTTATCGATATAGAAAATAGCCAGGACCAGGGAGACACTGGTGCCGGAAAAGGACAGGGAGAAGCAGCCTGACAAAGTGAATCAAACGATGCTTTTGACTCTGCCATCCATTGGTCGCACTGAGCTTGCCTGCCGCTCCGTTCCCTTTGATCGCATCAAGAAGGGACAAGCTGGAGGCTTGCCCCACGTTGTTTCGTACTTGCTTGCGCAACGACCATTTTCGTGGAGGATGCGCGCATGATTCTGGCAGGCGATGTTGGAGGAACGAACACACGATTGGGCCTATTCGAACTCGCGCGCAACCGGCCCAAGCTCGTCACCATTGAAATCTTCCCCAGCCGGAAGTATCAGCGCTTGGAAGATATCATGGAGGAATTCCTGACCAAGAATTCACTCCCGATCACCGCCGCCTGCGTCGGCATTGCGGGGCCGATCAAGGACGGCGTCTGCGAGACGCCCAACCTCCCGTGGATTGCCGATTCCAAAAAGCTGGGCGAAGTGCTCGGCCTGCATCGCGTCGAACTGATCAACGACCTCGAAGCCAATGCGCACGGCATCTCGGTGTTGGCCAAGGACGACTTGGTTTTGCTGAATCCAGGCCAGCCCGATCCAAATGGCAACGCCGGTCTCATTTCCGCCGGCACAGGCCTGGGCGAAGCGGGGCTGCACTGGGTGGGCGAGTATTATCAGCCGTTCGCGTCGGAAGGCGGCCATGTCGATTTCGCGCCGCGCAATGAGATCGAGGTCGAGCTGTTGTCTTACCTTATCAAAAAGCTCGGCCATGTGAGCTACGAGCGCGTGCTTTCGGGGCCGGGTTTGATCAACATCTACCGTTTTCTGGCGGAGACCAAGCGCGCCGAAGAACCTGCCTGGTTGCGCGAGGAAATGCAAAAACACGACCCCGGCGCGGTGATTACAAAAGCGGCCTTGGAACACCGCGCGCCGATCTGCGAACTGGCGCACAACATTTTCGTTTCCATCTACGGCGCCGAAGCCGGCAATCTCGCGCTCAAAGTCCTGGCGACGGGCGGCATCTTCATCGGCGGCGGCATCGCGCCGAAAATTCTGCCGACCCTCAAAGAGCCGGCGTTTCTGGAATCGTTCTGGTCCAAAGGCCGGATGACCGCGCTGTTAAAGGCTGTGCCGGTCCACGTGATCGTGAACGACAAGACGGCCTTGCTAGGCGCCGCCCGTGTCGCCTTCTTCGGCATTCGCATGAGCCGTTACTGAGCCGTATCGATGTAGTTGAGATGGGGAGTGCACGCTCGCGTGCTGTGGTCGGCACCCTCGCCGACCACAATGCCCTTGGACAGCGCACCACGCCCACTTCTCTCCGCGTCCGCTACGCTTTGTTCAATCGCGGCTGGCCGGCTTCAACGACGAAGGAAGCGCGGGTCACCAGCGGAGCTCCGGTGCGGGTGACGTACTCGACCATCTGGTAATCCGCGCGCCATTCCTTCCGGGACACCTGGCAACGAACGTAACCGCGTTCGGCGTTGTGGAATTTCACAAAAGGATTTTCCGCCAGCAATTTGTCGAGGTCTTTGGGCGCGCGCGTGCCATCGCCACCGGAAGAAATGGAAGAGCCGACGAACTCCGTTGCGACGCTCCGCGAGTCGAGCCGGTCAAAGTCCACGATCAATTCATTCGCCCAGTTGCTATGGATGTCGCCGGTCAGAACGACTGGGTTCGAGATTTTTCGTTCGTGCAGAAATCTTAGAATTCGACGCCGCTCCATCTCATATCCCGGCCACTGATCCATGCTGTACGCCACGGCTTCGCCGACCGTGCGATCCACGTGGGCCATCATCACTTGCTGAGCCAAGACGTTCCATTGCGCCGGCGACCCGGCGAGGCCGCGCTCAAGCCAATTGCGCTGCCGCCGGCCGAGGAGGGTTCCGCGTGGATCATACACAGCTTCGCAGGGCGGCTTGTTGCCGTCACCGCAAGGCTGGTCCGTCCGATATTGCCGCGTATCGAGCACGAAGAATTCCGCGAGCCGGCCATAAGGAAGGCGGCGATAAAGCTTCATGTTCGGTCCTTTCGGCAGCGTGGCTCGGCGAAGCGGCATGTGCTCGTAATAAGCCCGGTAAGCTGCGGCCCGCCGCTTCAGGAACGCCGCCGAAGTGACTCCCTTTTCCTCCGAGATCGCGCCGGCGCAATTGTTGTCAAATTCGTGATCGTCCCACGTGACGATCCACGGAGCCGCCGCGTGCATGGCTTGGAGCGCGGCATCGGTTCGGTATTGGGCATACCGATTCCGGTAATCGTCGAGCGAGCTCAGCTCCGCGCCAAGGTGTTTCCGGATCTGCTTGTCGCGGCCCGCGCCTTCGTAGATGTAATCCCCCAGATGCACAACCAGTTCGAGGTCCTCTCGGAGCATGTGTTCGTAAGCCGTGAAAAAACCGGTCTCGAAGTGCTGGCATGAAGCGAAGGCGAAGCGAAGTTGGTCCGGAGAAGAATTCGCCGGAGGCATCGTCCGCGTCCGCCCCTTGGGACTGACCTCGCCGCCCGCTTTGAACTGATACCAATACCAACGTTCCGGCCGAAGCCCGCCCACTTCCACGTGGACCGAATGCGCCCACTGCGTCCGGGCTACAACCGCGCCCTTCCGGACCACGCGGGTCATTCCTTCATCCTCCGCGATCTGCCAGGAGACTTCGACCGGTTCATCGGTCATGCCGCCACCGTCGAGCGGTTGGGGAGCCAGGCGAGTCCAGAGCACGACGCTGGTCGCATCGGGATCGCCGGAAGCCACGCCCAATTGGAAGGGGTAATTGGAAAACTTAGGATGGCGACGGACAGCTCCGAAGGCGCTGGACGAACCACAAACCGCGGCGGCCCACGAACTCGCAGCGGCTGCAAGGAACGAACGCCGGTTCAAGCCGCGCCCGTTTTCGATGCGATCAAGAGAAGAATTCATCGCGGGAGCATCGCGACTGCAAGGTTGTTCTCTCACCTCGGCTGCCGCCTGCGTCTGGGCGGCAACTCTCGGATGAATGACCAGGAGACTTCGGCGACTTCGCCGGTATTGTAGGTCACTTTGAAATGACTACCTAACACACTGGCTTTCATAAGCGTCCTTCGTTTCGCAATTCTTGGATCAACCTTAACAACTTCCGGTCCGGCGTCCAACCCTCGATGAGAACGATTGTCGAATCAAAGGACCTTCAGCAGCATCTCCGCAACGACGATCCCAACGAAAGTGCCGATGACGTAGCCCCAGATGCCGGCGAGCAGGCCGGGCAACACCAGATTTGACCAGCCCTTGGAAATGGCCATCGCGGCCGCGGAGGGCGCGCCGCCGAGCGTGGCGTTCACGCTCAACAACAACTCTTCCAGATTCAAACGCAGAACCTTCCCCGCCAGAAGCGTCACGAAAAGATTGGTCGCGGCCATGACCGTGCAAAACGCGAAGAGAACCGGCACATTCAGCACGACTTGCCAGAGGTCCGCGCGCAGCCCGATGACGAAGAAGAATACGTAGAGCAGATAGACGCCGATCTCTTCCGCGCCGTGAATCCGTTCCATCGACCGATGAAACACCGTCGTCACCCCGACAATGAAAAACGTGATCAACACGTAGGGATTGGCGAAGATCGATTGGACCACCTTCGATTCGATCCGGGATTTGATGCCTTGGGTCAGCAGCATCGCGGCGGCGGTGACCGCGAACGCAATCGCCAGAGCTTTCGCGATGTCCAGCAAGGCGACCTCTTTGCGCTGCCAATAGCGCGCGGCCAATTCCTGAACGCGCTCGCTGTTGCTCTCGTGCGTGTGCGGATGCCGGAAGCGCGCCAGAAAGCACTTGCTGCCTGAGATCACGAACAGAACCGCGAACATTCCAGCCATGATGAAGTTGTCGGCCACGAGCAAGGGATTCGTCAGTTCCGGGCTGATGTTATAGGTGTTCTTGATCGCAACAAAATTGACGCCGCCGCCGATGTAACTTCCGGTCATGACGCCGGTGACTTCGGCCGCGCGCGGAAACGAGCCTTGGAAAATGAAGGCCGCCAGAAAGGCGCCGAGGACCGTGCCGAGGCTGGCGAGGTGGAAGCAAAGAAACATCGAACCGGTCTCACGGATAATTTTGACGACGTTGGCCCGGAACAACAGCAGCGGGATCGCCACCGGCACCAGATAATCATCGACGAGATCGTACGAAGGCGCCGCGATCGGCATGATCCGCCCATTGGAAAGCAGCATGCCACCGATCAACGCTAAAACCGGCCCGCTAATCTTCGCGGCCCATGGCCGGGTTTGCTCCAGGTAAATGCAGACCGCCACGCCGACAATCATGACGGCCCAAAGCGGCCAGGGATTGTCCGGCGCGATCAGCGGTGCCATGAGAGCGCTCGATCCTAAACTACCGGCTCCCCCGCCGCCGAAGCGTCATGTTGGCGAGGACGGCGCTGTGGACTTTTCCGTTCGCGTCCAGTTGGAACACGAGTTGTTCGTCGATGTAGAGGCCGGGCGGCATTTTGAAGACGGTTTGATTCAGAGGCGTCAGGCGATAGTCAAACTCGTTTTCGGTCATCGCGTAGAGATGCCCGTGTCTGGCCGAGACAATGAGCGGAATGAAGCTCGGTCCGTAGCTGCCCAGGAATTTCTTCCAAGCCGGAGGCATCTCCTGACCAGACTTCGGATCGACGCGCCGGAAGTTTTGACCGAGCGCAGTGAAGCCTGTGGCCTGGCCGTCGGAATTCCTCTGGAACACAAACGGCGATTGGTGAGCGAGGCGGCCCTCTCCTTCAAACCGGAGTCCTCCCAATGGTCTTAACTCCAGGCGTTGATGCGAAATGTTCGCCCGCAACTCGTCTCCGTTCGGCTCGATCTTCGCCCAAAAACTCTCGGACTCATACTCGCCGGCGAAGGATTGCAATTCGGCGCCGCTGAGCTTCACGGCCGGAGCAGGCGGCGGAGACATTTCGCCAATCTTTGCCTCAAGCAGCAGCCCCAGCGCCGCGTTGTTGAGCTTCCGGACCGGGCCGACCACAATATCATCGTTGCACAGAACCACGACGCCGACTTTGTGTTGCGGGATCGCGGTGATGGCGGACGTGAATCCATACACAGCGCCCATGTGGCTCACCGTTTTGTGCTGGCGGAAATTGCCGACGCTAAATCCGAGGCCGAACCCGTTGGTGCTTTTCGTCAACTGCGGCGTGAACATCTGCGCCAATGTTTCCGGTTTGATGACCTCTCTCCCCTCCAAGCGGCCCTCTCCAAAAAGGAGCATCAAGAACCGTCCGAGGTCTTCGCAGGTCGTGTAAAGGTTGCCGGCTGGAAGAATGCCGAACTCAAACTGTGGCGCGCGGATCTCGTCGAAGCCGCCTTTGCCGTCCGCCACGGGAAGGTAACCGGTCGCGAGCTTGAACTTGAGCTGAGCATCCAGACGCCAGCCCGAATGATTCATGCCGATCGGGTCGAGAATATATTTGTGCTGATAAGACTCGAAGGGCGTCCGCGCAACCTTTTCCACGATGTTGCCAACGACGGTGACGCCACTGTTTGAGTATTTGGTTTTGGTATCCGGCGGATAAACGAGCACGCACGAGGCGAGGCTGGAGACCGTTTTTTCCGCGCCGGGTTCAGACGAATCGAAATAACTGCCGACCGGCGCCTCTCGGATAAACCCGGAGCGATGGCACATCAATTGGCGCAGGGTGATGGGCTTGGCGTCGTCGAACGGGCTCACGATGCGGAAATCCGGATCGTAGTCCGTGATGGCGTGATCGATATTGAGACGGCCCTGCTCCGCAAGCTGCATCGTGGCCAGCGCGGTGAACAGTTTGGAGATGGAACCCGCGCGATAGACGGTGTCCGCGCTTGAGGGAATGCGTCGCGATTTGTCCGCAAAGCCAAAGCCTCGCGCGTAAACGATGCGTTGGTCATCGACGAGCGCTACGGAGACACCGCTGACGAGGCCGCGCTTCAATTCGCCGGCGATCATGGATTCGAGGGAGAATCTGGCCTGGGTGTAGTCCAAGCCTTGAGCCTCTGCCGCGCGGGCCGAAGGAGTCAGGACTAAACCGAGCAACAAAAGGCGCACGCTCAGCACGCTTGATCGCAAGGAGGCAAGGGAGGCTTTGCGCATTCGCGAAGACTGCCGGAGCACGCGGGCCAATGCAAGAACGCCTCTCGCAATAGCCATCGGGGGCAGGGCAGACCTGCAGGTTCGCCCGTCCGGGCGCGCGGATGACCCAGCGCCAGTTACATCGCAGCCAAACATGCGGATCCTTGCTGGCCGTGCTGCGAAGTTCAAAGGTTAAGGATCCAAATTGGACCGCGGACGCTCATGGAGTCTTCCAGTGGTTTTGACCCAACTCGTAACTGACCGCCAATTTGTCCTCAGCCTGTCCGGAAACCTCCAGCGGAACGACCAGCCTGACTTCATCGAAGTAACACAGCCCGGCGTTGGTGGTGTCGCAGTAATACAGCGTTAGATGGAGACGGACTTTTGTGTGACCGGTTTTGGCGGACAATTCGATCAAGGCCGTTTCCTTTGTGAACGGCGTCTCCGGGGCTGGAAAACGGAGGACTTCCGGATTGTCGCTCACTACTTTGAGCGTGGATTGGGCGCCTGGATTCAGTTTTGTACCCTTGGGCAGGGACACGCGAAACTCTAGCGACCGCGCCGACGAAGCGAGTTTGCGGCCGTCCAGTTGCACCTCGCGCACAGACGCGGCCGGGGCCAGGTTTTTCGACAATTTTTCCAGCCCTTTCCAGGCCAGGGTTGAGACTGTGCCCGCCTTGAGGTCGCACACGCGGATGAGATGGTTGTTCGAGTCCGCGATGAAAAGTTTGTCACCGACGGCACATAAGCCGGCAGGTTCGTTCAATTCAGCCTGGGTCGTAGCACCATCGGACTTTCCGCGACGGCCTGTGCCAATGAACGTCACAACTTCTTTCGTCTTTGAATTCAGCTTTTTGATTTTGTGGTTGTAGGTGTCGGCCACATAAAGGAGTCCGCCGTGGAAAGCCACGCCCAGGCAGTGCTGCAACCGGGCCTCCGGATACTTGCCATCCACGTCGCCGAAATCGAAGAGTCCCTGGCCAAGGAGCGTCTCCACTTTTCCGGCGGGATCCAGATCAGCGGAACGCACGGCGCTGACCTCGCTGTCCGCAAAATAGAGCTTCACGCCGTCCCAGGTAATTCCGCTGGGCTGGGCCAACGCCGCCTCTTTGAGCGGGCCATCGACAATGTTCTCTCGGCCTGTGCCTGCATAAACCCGAGCTTCGAGCGTCTTGGTGTCGAGTGTCCAAAGTTGGTGCGGCCCGGCCATGGCGATGTAAAGCGTCTCTCCAAGCAGAAGCAGATCCCAGGGGCTGTTCAATTCCACGCCTTTGCCTTCTTGTCCATGCCGCCGCGCCTGGCGTCCGTTTCCAGCGAGCGTGCTCACGGTCTTGGATTTCAGGTCGATGGTGCGGATGGCGTGATTCTCCGTATCCGCAATGAAGATTCGCTCGTTCACCGGATCAAAACAGATGCCCTGGGGGCGAAAGAACCGGGCGGTCTCGAACGATCCGTCCTTCAAACCAGCGCTTCCTTCGCCGATGCACTCCAGAATCTGCCCGTCGAACGCCGCCACGATGACGCGATTGTGATTCGAGTCGGTGAAAAACAGCCGTTTCGTGGCTTCGTCTGCGGCAATCTTGCCGGGATAAGACAGTACCGATCGCGGTGCTTTGTCTTTTTCGAGTTGGAAATTGATCGGGCGGCGGTCCAACTCCCCTTTGGCGTCGAAATGCCGCACGGTTGCCCCGATCACCTGATCGAACAGATCATAGATACCTTCGCCGGAATGCCCGCCGATGATCTTTCCGTTCGGATTGATCAAGACGAGCGTGGGCCAGGATCGGGCGCCGTACGATTTCCAGACCAGAAAATCCCTGTCGTTCACCACGGGATGCTCGATCTCGTAGCGCTGGATCGCTTCGCGGATGTTGGCCGTCTGCTTTTCGTTTTCAAACTTCGCGGAGTGAACACCGATCACGACCAATTCCCGGGCATATTTCGCCTCGAGCTTCTTTAAGTCGGGAATGACGTGCATGCAGTTGATGCAACAATAGGTCCAGAAGTCCAGGAGCACGATCTTCCCACGCAGCCCGGGCAGGGACAGCGGGCGGGCGGTGTTCAGCCATTCGAGAGAGTCGGGAAAATCCGGCGCTGGCGCCCGGCCTTCAAACGGAATCTCAGGCCGCGCGGATGTGGCCGGAGCTTGACCCACCGCAGCAAGGGGCGCGACCACCGCAAGGCAGATCAACGCAACCAGGAGAAGTAACATTCGGCGCATAAGTGACGCATATCTCATCAGTGGTTGGATCTGGCCGCTTCACGGCGCGCCCAAACTGATCCAGAGCGCGCGGAAGCGTTTGGCATTGTCGTCCTTCAGTTCGCGACAATCGGCTCCGGCGATTCTGCCGGACCCGTCGTCGCTCAGGATTTGGACCTCGCGTGTCGCCGGAGCGGGATAAACGACGATGGCTTCGGGATTGAATCTGCGAAGATCGACTGCGCGCACGATTTCCGGCCGGGGCGCTTTCCCGTCCCAAAGGAACAGCCTGGCTTCGCCTCTGCCACCGGCGTACGCACCGGCCCCGATCAGGTAACGTCCCTCCACAAACGCGATGTCTCGGATCCCGAGTCCGCCGAGCTCCAGTAGGATCGGATCGCCAAACCTCGCTTTCTCGCCCGCGATCAAGCGTTCGGGGTTCAGCAGCGGAATCAGCAACGCGCGGCCTTGCGGCACCGGGTTCCGAAACGCGATGAGGAGGCGATTATCCGGCGCGGCGGCGAGTCCT
>JACPRI010000353.1 GCA_016190065.1 Verrucomicrobiota bacterium | reverse complement strand
CTCTGGTCCTGTCCTGAGCCTCCCGCCGACCGGCGAGGGCGCCGGTTGGAACACGCGAGGGCGCGTGTGCTCCCCAATCCAAGACATGCTTCGAATTGTATTCATGATTTCCTCGCGTGGTTTCTCGGCGCTTTCGCGCGCCCGACAGTGGCTAATTTGCTGGACCGTTGATGCACATCCGGGCGCGAAAGTCGCTCCTTTAGCAATTGCGTGCCGAGCCCGGGACCCGTGAGTGGATAGGCATAACCGTCCGAGACTTTGGGCAACTCCGTGACCAATTCTTTGTACCAATTCGAGTAAAACGCCCGCACAAACTCCTGGACCGGCGTGTTGGGCGCATTCACGGAAAGATGGAGCGCGACGGCAAACGAAACGGGACCCACGCAGTCATGAGGCGTGGCCGGCAGTTGGTAAGCCTCGGCCATCGAAGCGATTTTTTTGCCTTCAGAAATTCCGCCGGCCCAGGTGGGATCAAAAATGACCATCCCGGCCGCGCGGCGCTCCAAAAGATCACGAAACGACCAGCGCGTCGCCAGCGTCTCGCTCGCCGCCGTGGGCACTCGCGTGGAGCCGGCAAATTTGGCCAGCGCGCCCAGATCGTCCATCTTGATCGGGTCCTCGAACCACGCCGGTTTAAGCGGCTCCAGGGCCTGCGCGATTTTTATTGCCGTGG
Organism: Verrucomicrobiota bacterium; assembly: GCA_016190065.1. Classification (GTDB taxonomy): domain Bacteria; phylum Verrucomicrobiota; class Verrucomicrobiia; order Limisphaerales; family SIBE01; genus VHCZ01. The sequence goes on along the minus strand of JACPRI010000353.1, from coordinate 4,750 downwards.
GAAGGTCCCACATGGAGTGCAATTCAACCATGATGTCCATTTGGTCGCCGACGGCGCCGCGGATTTTTTCAAAGGGTTTGAGCGCGGTACTCAGATCGCGAGCCGAAATGGAATGCCCGCCTGATTTCTCGGCGAAAGGATCGAACGGCCAAATCTTCATTCCGCGAATGCCCTCGCCCAAGAGGCTTTGGGCCAATTCATCGGCGCGCGTGGTAAACGCCTGAAGATCTTCGTAGGTCCCCGCGGCCTTGGACGCTGAGGCAGAAGCCCGCACGGGATTCTTTTCGATGTACCGATCCAGGCTCTTCCGAACGTAATTGGAGTCCGCGCAGGTGTTGTAGATCGGCACCCGATCCCGCACGGCTCCGCCTAGCAGTTGGTGAATCGGCTGACGGCACACTTGGCCCAGGATGTCCCAAAGCGCGATGTCGATGGCGGAACGCGCTCGCATTTCCACGCCCGTGCTGTTGAACCCGATGAAGCCGTTCAGACCGAGCCAATGCTGTTCGATCCGCAGCGGGTCTTTGCCGAGCAGATATGGCGCAGCCATCGAATGCATCCAACTGGCGACGGCTTCGGCGGTGAAAAACGTTTCCCCGAGACCGACGATCCCTTCGTCCGTATGAACGCGGACATAAACCAGATTGGGGAATTCATCGAGCAGGACGGTTTCGACTTCGGTGATTTTCATAGATGACGCAAGACTTGACGAAATCAGGTGAATGCCCGAACGAATGTCTCGATGCTCAGCAGCGAGGGAGCGACCGAGGTGGCCGCGAAGAAAGCGCTGGTCGGAACCGCAAACATTCAAACCAGCGTGCAAAATGAAGGCCGATCCCGCTTTGACTCAAATCAACGGCCCGTGACAAATATCCGGTCCCAGTTTCGTGCGATCCGAGCCTGGGTCGCCGCGGCTTGACACTCGTCAATTCCGCATTTTGAGCGGCCAGCCACTCTGATATGCGTGATTGAGGATAAGAAACAATGAACTCCCTTCGAATGCGTCCGGTCTTCACCCTGTTTGTGGCTTTGCTGTTTTCTTTGCCATGCCACAAAAACGCAGCCGCGTCCGAGCCAGCCCGCGCGAATCCGGATGCGTTGACTGCGTCCGCGGCGGGGGCCCGTCCGGAGGGAAAAACGATCCGAGTTGAACCGCGTGAAATCGACGACCTGTTCGCCAACCCCGGCATGGGCTGGCAGACGTTTCATCACTTCGCTGACGACGACAAAAACCTTCAAGGTTTGCCGAGCTCCGGCGCTTATTTCCGGTTTTACTGGCGCGAAGTCGAACCGCGCGACGGCGCAATCGATTTTGCCAGGTTCGACGAATTGCTCGCGCACGCGCGGCGCGCCGGACAAAAGCTCGCTTTCCGCATCATGTGCACCGGCTCCGGCCAATACATGGACGTGCCGGCGTGGCTCAAAGAGCAGGGTTGCAAAGGCGTCGAATTCTCGTACGGCGGCCGTAAACATTGGGTGCCGGACTTCGCCGATCCGCTTTTTCAACAAAAGCACTTCCGGCTGATTCGCGAATTGGGCAAGCGCTACGATGGACGTCCGGACCTGGACTTGCTCGACATCGGTTCCGTGGGCCTTTGGGGCGAATGGCACATGAGCGGCACGACGGCGGCGGACACCGGCAAACCGGTTCCACTTCCATCCCCGCAGCTCATCGACACCATCATTGAGGAATGGCGGCGCGCGTTTCCGCAGACCTCCAAGGTCATTCTGATCGGCAGCGATCAGGGGATGAAACGAACGATTAAGGACGGCCTGGGCTGGCGGGCGGATTGTCTCGGCGACATGGGCGGCTTCTCCAAAACCTGGAATCACATGGACCACTTTTACATGCAACAGTTGGAAAAGACCGGCGCGCAAGAAGCTTGGAAAGGGGCGCCCGTTGCCTTCGAGAGTTGCTGGGACATGCGCAAATGGGAGCAGGAAGGTTGGGACATCAGTCACATTTTTGATTACGCCTTGCGCTGTCACGCAACCTACGTGAACAACAAGTCCGCTCCCATTCCCGAAGGCACGCGCGGGAAGATCGAAAAGTTTCTTCGACGACTGGGTTATCGCCTGGTGGTGCGAACCCTCGAACACCCCGCCTTCGTGCGCGCCGGCGATGAAGTAGCGCTGGCCATCACATGGGAAAACATCGGCGTCGCGCCGCCCTACCGGGATTATCGCGTGGCCTTCCGCCTGGCGAAACGCAGCGACGCAACCGGCAAGCCGTTCAAGTGCGTCACGGACACTTCCATTCGCGGCTGGCTGCCCGGCTCTCGAAAAACCGATCTCGCGTTCCGCATCCCGGCCGGAACTCAGCCTGGCGATCACGAATTAGCTCTCGGCCTCGTGGATCCGGCCACGCAAACTCCAGCCGTGCGCCTGGCCATCGCCGAGCGGGATGCCGAAGGCTGGCATCCGGTGAGCCACGTGAAAGTGATCAAGTGAAATTGATTGGCTTCAGGACGTGTTAGAGCTTTTCGCTCCAGAGTCGAAATGCCTTTTCTAAATCTGGAACGCCAAGGTCGCCCGCGTGAATAATGACACGGTAGCGAAACTCCAGCCTCTCGCCGTCGCGCAGGGTGAGCGCGTCGCCCTCCAACCAGAACATCGGCGTTGGCGACATGAATCCGTAGTCGCGGGTGAACCAGCGCGGAGGGAACCACCGGTCCTGCGCGTGAGCCAGGATGGCGAGGCCTTCGCTCACGCCGTCGCGTGTTCCCCGGTAATCACTCCAGGGTGAAGGACGTCCGAACGTCCCGCGTTCACCGCGATCACCGTTGGCATTCACAAGGCAACCGCCGCCCGTGACTGAAATCTCCGGCGCCACTCGGGCCGCGAACAGGGAATGATTGCTCTTTTCAATTCGCACGTTCGTGCGCGCCACCAGCGTGATTGCGACGTCGATGTAACGAAGGTCCGGCGAAGGAGCCGAAATCGAAACCTTGCGGTGGTCGTCAAACGGCGCTTCCGCTCCCGGCCGTTCCCACCGGCAATCCTGTTCGAACGCGATCTCCACTCCGGATGCGCGAGTCAGCCGGACTTGCTTGGAAACAATGCGGCCGCGCTCCAGGCCTTCCTGCCAGTAGTTGCCGCCACTGACTTTGTCGCACCCGAAGAATAGCGAGCTGTGGTGCGGGTACGGCTCGATGTTGCGCGCCGTGATGCTGCGGCCGGTGCGCGGGCCGTTCACCGGAAAGAAGTACGGATACTTGCTCTCGCCCGCGAACAGATATTCGGTGAACAGCTTCCCTTCGACGGACACCCCGACACGATCTTGTTTCAACTCCGCGCGCAGTGTTTGCGCGGGCGCAAAACGAACCAGTCCGTTAGTCCCCGGAACAGCGGAGCGTTGAGCCGTTTGCCGGTGATCGCGCGCCGACTGCTCGTAGTCCCGATAAGCCTTCCGCAGCGCTTCCTCGTCCCGGCTCCCTCGATGGATCCAGACTCGATAACGGCAGCGAATCACCTCGCCGGGTTGAAAAGTCTTTGCTTTCACACCCGGCCAGCCGAGGCAGAGCACACCGTAATGGCGCGTCAGCCATTCCGGCGGATAGTCCGGGTGATCGGGGGCAATGAAAATAGCCGCGCCGCTCGGCTGAGCCCGTCCTCCGAATCGCGCGGACAGATCCGCCCACGGCAACCGGGTCATCGGCAAGTCGTCCTTGCTTTGGCCTTGCGGTGTCGTGATGACGGTTTCGTCGCGCGGAGCAAAACGCAGCGTCAATCCTCCGTAGCTTTTGCCTTCGGCGCCTTGCAGGGTCAACGGTCTATCGACTGGAATCCAGGCCAGATCAACGTCCAGCTCACGTTCATCGCGTGTCGCCGAAGAAACGCGCAAGGAAACCCGCTCCTGCACGACCTTTTTGTCGCCGATGAACCAGCCGTTCTCCACTCCGAGCACCGCGGACTCCGGTCCGGTCTCGCGCGCGAGCCAGCGCTCGAATCGCTGGTGGATGCCATTGATCATCCAAAGGTCGTAATTCTTGCCATCGACCATGACGTGCGGCCAGGCCCAGAATAATCCGCGATGGTGGAAGTGGTCCTTGGGGAAATCATCCGTCAACACCTCGCCGTCGAGGCCGTAAAGCGGATGAACGTACGTGCTGCGATTGAACTTTGTCGGCACGGCGCTCTGGCTCATGACGCCGTGGTTGTAAACCAGCACAGGCCGCTCGCCTTCCCAAAGCCCGAGCGATTTGTCATTCAACTCGGCAAAGCGAAAGGGCGAGGACTTGGCGGCGGCTTTCTCGGCAGTTTCCGAATCTTCATTCGACGCTTTCGTCGCTAGGGAAGCAATGGAGAGGATTACGCTCCCTCCCCCCTCACCCCGGCCCTCTCCCTTGGGGAGAGGGAGAACAGCTTCCTGCGCTGCGACAGGACTGAACGCCTGGCTCGACTGAAACGCCACGCCGCGTATCCCCTCTCCCTGAGGGAGAGGGCCAGGGTGAGGGGGAAGCGCGCGTTCGAACCGCTGCTGGCTGAATGTGTCTTCCGCGTGGATAGGCGGAGTGATGACGAAACACGCGGCTAAACTCAACAGGAGGATTTTGGTCCGCCGAGAGAGGATTCGCGACTCAACGTTCGACGTTCGGCGTTCAATGTTGGATGTTCGACACAGGCAATTTGAACGTCGAACATTGAACATCGAACGCTGAACTCTGAACCGTTCATGGGAAGGCTCCATGGCCTTCGAGCCGTGCTCACGGACCATGAACTGGTAAGGACGCGTTCCACCGCGTCCCTG
>JACPRI010000360.1 GCA_016190065.1 Verrucomicrobiota bacterium | reverse complement strand
TTCCGCACGGATGATCCGTGGAAAGCGGTGACGGCGGTCAATCTGAATTCCCGCCAGGTCCACATGCAGAACTTCGGGAGCTGGCTGGCCATCAAATCGGGCGCGGCCGGGACGTATTCCCGCGCCGTCCAAGTGCGCGTGAACAATGCCAACCGCGCCATGAGCGGTGCCGGCATGTTCGGGTCCTACGCGGCGAATGAGGTTTACGGCGAGGACTGGGCCGATCGCCATATCCCTTTCGACAGCGGCGGGAATCTTTACCGAGTGGTGCGGGATCTTCGCCCGCCCAATTTCAACTATCGGGGTCCGGGCCAGAATTCCTACACCAACACCTACTTCAAGGAAACCAACGTGACCGAGGACGATTGGAGCGATCTCATCGGTATGCTCCGGATCATGGGCGAGAACAGCGGCGCGCTCTTCACACCCGAAAATGTCCGTCAGGTGGTCGATGTCGAGCAGTGGATGACGCACCTCGCGGTCATGAACCTCCTGGCCAACGGCGAGTCCGGCCTGAACACCGGAAACAACGACGACTATTTCCTTTATCGCGGCCTGGCGGATCGCCGCTTCATTTTGCTGTTTCATGATCTCGACCAGATCCTCGGCCAGCCCGGATCGTTGGCGCAAAACGTCGATATTTTTCGCGGCGCTTGTTGTCCGATCTCCGGAGACACCGAAGGCTCCTGGCGGGCCATGACCCGATTCCTGCATTCGCCGGACTTCGAGCCGCTCTACCTCGCCACGTTGCAGCGGCTGCTCGAAACTACCTTTTCCAAACCGCAGTTCGATGCGTTGATCGATCAAGTGCTCGGCAGCTACGTGCCCCAAACAACGATCAACGCCGGGAAAACCTGGATGGATGGGCGGCGCAATTACGTGCGATCCCAGCTTCCCGCCACTCCTCTCGCAAGAAGCGTCCCGCTGGCTGTCGTTTCGGGCTCACCGCGCTCTCCGACCCCGCGAACTTCCGCCACTCTCAACGTCGGCGGAGCAGGGATTACCCATTACCGCTTCAGCCTGAATGGCGGAGCTTTCGGATCGGAAATGTTGGTGGATACTCCGATCGCCATTTCCAATCTGGCCAACGGAACCAACACGGTCGCGGTCATCGGGCGTAACGCGTCGGGCCTCTATCAGGACGCGAACAACGCCACGTTCGTTTCCTGGATCGTAAACACGGCCTGGCCAGCCGTCCGGCTCAATGAAGTGATTGCGAGCCGAAGCGGTCAACTGCGCGACCAGATCGAGCTGTTCAACGAAAGCGCCGCGGCGGTGAATCTGGCGGGCTTGCGTCTCACGGATGATCTCACCAAACCGAACTCATTCACGTTCGGTTCCGCATCACTCGCGCCCGGCGCTTTTCTGGTTTTGGATTCGGCCCAGCTTGGCTTTTCTTTCGATGCCGCAGGCGACGGCGTTTATCTCCTCCACAGCCTTGCTGCCGGAGGAGCGCTGCTGGATTCGGTCGAGTTCGGTTCGCAGATTGCCGACCTCTCCTTCGGACGCGTCGGCGAGAGCGGCGACTGGCAACTCACACAGCCAACTTTCGGATCGGCGAATGTGATCGAGCCGGTGGGCGATCGGCGCCAAATCCGAATCAACGAATGGCTCGCCTCCGGCGTCAGCCCGTACCCCGACGATTTCGTCGAGCTGTACAACCCGGAATCGCGCCCCGTCTCGCTCGGCGGCTGCTACCTCACGGATCAGCCCATCGGCGCGCCGACGCGCAGCCGTATCGCGCCGCTGAGTTTTATACCGGCCAAAGGATTCGCCATGTTTGTCCCGGGCAATGGAAAGCAAGCGAACGAATTCAACTTCGGTCTCGACCCGGATCAGGGTGAGATTGCGTTGCTCGCCCCGGACCGGTCGCTGATCGATTCCGTCGTCTATGGCCCTCAACGAACGGGCGTCTCGACCGGCCGCTGTCCTGACGGCGATGCGGCGCTGAGACCGCTCGAAGCCCCGACTCCAGGCGGCCCGAATCAATGCCCGTTTGTGGCGCCGCCGCCTCAGACGATCACGCTGGTCCCCTACAATCACGTGTGGAAGTACGAAGCCTCCGGAACCGACCTGGGCACAGCGTGGATCAACACCAGTTATGACGATTCAGCCTGGAACTCCGGGCCGGGGTTGCTCGGCGTCGAAACCAATCCTCTGCCCGAGCCGCTCCGGACGACGCTGCCAAGCGTCCGCAACACCACCTACTACTTTCGCACACAATTCAATCTCGATCCGGCGCTCGCTGCTGCCAGCATCCAGGTCTCCCATTGGGTCGATGACGGCGCGGCCTTCTATTTGAACGGCCGCGAAGTCGCGCGCTACAATCTCGCGGCCGGCGCGACGTATCCGACCTTCGCCGCCGCGAATCTGGGTGACGCCGTCTTGCGCGTGTTCACGTTGCCGGCGGATCAGTTACGCCCTGGCGCAAATCTTCTCGCGGTGGAAGTCCACCAAATCAATGCGACCAGCAGCGACGTTGTCTTCGGTCTAAAAATGGACGCGCTCATCGTCACCAACACTGCCGCCCAGTCCGGCGTCCTGATCAATGAAGTGCTCGCGAACAACGCCACGCTGGCTGAACCCGATGGCAGCCGTCCCGATTGGATCGAACTTTTCAATCCGTCGGCCGGTGGCGTGGACCTTGCAGGCATGAGCCTCACCGATACCGCAGCAAATCCGAGGCGCTGGATCTTCCCGGACGGTTCGATCATCCCGGCGAAAGGATTTCTCAAGGTCCGTTTCGACGCGGCCGCGGCGACATCGTCGTCGAACACGGGCTTTGGCCTGAACGCGAACGGCGGCGCGGTTTTCTTGTTCAATCGCGTGGCTGATGGCGGCGGCTTGCAAAGCGCGGCGACGTACGGCTTGCAACCGGCCGATTGGTCGATCGGCCGCGTGCCCGACGGCGCGACGAACTGGACTTTGACAGTTCCGACCCTGGGCGCGGCGAACCGGGCGGCGACCTTGGGAAATCCGCGCTTGCTCAAGATCAACGAATGGATGGCCGACCCGGCCTCGGGCGGCGATTGGCTTGAAATCTTCAACCCGGGTCCCGACCCGGTGGAGATCAGCCGGCTTTGGCTTTCGGACAATCTCGCCGACCCAATGAAACACCTGCTGCCCCCGCTCTCTTTCATCGGCCAAGGACCGTACGGTTTTCAAAAGTTCGAGGCCGATGAGCAACCGGACGCCGGCGCGGACCACGTGAACTTCAAACTGAGCGCCTCCGGCGAATCGCTGGCCCTCTCGACCGCGAACGGCGTGTTGATCGATGGCCTCAGCTTCGGCCCTCAACTCAAGAATGTCTCGGAAGGCCGATTGCCCGACGGCGCCGCCAGCTTTGTGAGCTTCGCCGCGTCGCCTACGCCGGGGAGCGGCAATTTCCTGCCGCTCGGCAACGTGGTCATCAACGAACTGCTCAGCCACAGCGATCCGCCGCTCATGGATGCGGTCGAGCTTCACAATCCCAGCGCGTCCGCCGTCGATATCAGCGGCTGGGTCCTGAGCGACTCGGCCTTCAACCTCCGTAAATTCCAGATCCCGGCGGGCACCGTGATCGCGCCCGGGGGCTTTGTGGTTTTCTACGAAGACCAATTCAACAGCCCCGGCGGCGCCAAGGAACCGTTCTCCTTCAGTTCGGCGAAGGGCGATGAGGTTTTCCTCTCGCAGGCGATCAATGGCGTGTTGACCGGTTATCGCGCTTCGGCCGCGTTCGGCCCCGCGGAGAATGGCATTTCCTTCGGACGATTCCAAACCAGCCAGGGTTTCCATTTTGCCCCGATGGCCCAGCGGACTTTCGGGAAGGACAATCCGGCGACGACCAATGAATTCAAGCTGGGCACCGGCGCGGCCAATTCTTTCGCGAAGGTCGGACCGGTCGTCATCAGCGAGATCCTGTATCATCCCGCCAACACCAACGCCGCGCTGGAATTCATCGAGCTGCATAACCTCGGCGCCGTGGCCGTGCCGCTGTCCGATCCGGCAAATCCCGCCCACACCTGGCGGCTGCGCAAAGGAATCGATTTCGATTTCCCCTTAGGCACGGCGATTCCGGCCGGAGGCTACCTCGTGATCGTCGGTTTTGATCCGCGGTCGGACTTGACGGCCCTGTCCGATTTCCGGAGCGCCTACGGCGCCGGCGCCGTGTTGGCCGGCCCGTATCAAGGGAAACTCAATGGCGGCGGCGAAACCATCGAACTCCAGAGGCCGGACCCGCCCCAGACGTTGCCCGGTCCGGACTTCGGTCTCGTTCCGTACATCGCGGTGGATCGGATCGACTATGCGGACGCTTCGCCGTGGCCGGCTTCCGCCGACGGAGGCGGCCATTCGCTTCAAAAACTCAGCCCGTCACTCTACGGAAACGATCCCGCGAGCTGGTTGGCCGCGCCGCCCAATCCCGGAGCTGGCCTGGCCGATCCCGGCGATTCGGACCATGACGGCCTGCCCGGCGATTGGGAAATCGCTCATGGCTTGAATCCGAACGATCCCTCGGACGCCGCAGCCGATAGCGACGGCGATGGCCTGAGCAACCGTCAGGAATATCTGGCCGGCACGAATCCGCGCGACGCGGCCAGTGTCTTCAGAGCGGCTGCGCGGTCCAATTCGAGTGGAGAACTGACGCTTGAATTCACCGCCGCCCCGAACCGTTCTTATGCGATCGAGTTTCGGGATTCGCTGGCGAGTGGAATCTGGCAGAAGCTTGCCGACATCAGTTCCGCGCCTTCCGAACGGGTGATGAAAATGCCGATCAACACCGGTGGATCGTCCGCTTTTTTCCGGGTCGTGCTGTACCCATAGCCCGGCTGGTTCGACGTCCAACGTTCGCGGTTCGACGTTCGCGATCCTCCAATCGGTGAACGAACAAGTGCGGGGCCAATCCTAAATTCCAACAACTCACGGCGCCGCGACGCGCCAAGTTCCGCCGGGCCGGTCCGGAGTCAGGAATTCGGTTCGAGTCAGCCTGGTTCCCTTTAGATACCACACCGCCAAAGTCCCGTCGGTCCGATGCTGAAAAAGAAAATCCGTATGTCCATCGGCATTCCAATCCGTCATTCCGACCAATCTCCACTCCGCGTCTCCGGTTTCAGGCGGATCCGTGGGAGCCACGCCGATGAGTTTCTTGCCTTCCAGATACCAGATGACCAGCGCGCCGTCTGAAAACTGCAACGCCAAGTCCACGTTTCCATCCGCATTGAGGTCGCCGGTGCCGACGACCCTCCAGTTCGGATCTCCGGTCGCGCTCGGTTCCATCACCTCCGATGACAGTTGGCTGGTGCCGTTCAAATACGAGACGGCCAGGCTTCCATTGGAATGTTGCAGGACCAGGTCAATCTGTCCGTCGCGGTTCAGATCGCCCGTGCTGGCGACCCGCCATTTCGCATCCACTGGGATCATGGGATCGAATGCCGCCACGCCGATTTGAGTCAGACCGTCCATATACCACAACGCCAGACCGCCGTCCTTGTGCTGGAAGAGCAGGTCCTGTTGCCCATCTGCGTTGAAGTCACCACTGCCCGCGATGCGGAAATCCTGGTCTCCAACGCTGCTTGGAAGCAGGAACTCCACCGATTTCATGTGCTCCCGGTTCATCAGCCACGCCGCCAAAAAGCCATCGGCATCCTGGAAGATAATGTCCGGAAGTCCGTCGCCGTTGAAATCGCTCTGGATCGCCGGCGTATCTTCAACGCGTAACTGGAAGGAAATCATCGAGGCTTGGTGCTCAGAATCCGTGACGGAAAGCATGATGCGCGCTTGACCCGTCTGGTCTTTTGCAGGCGTGATGACGAGCGTTCGCTCCGCTCCGCTGCCGCTCAAGGCGAAGCTGGAATCCGGCAGCAGCGTTGGATTGTCCGAGATCGCCGAAACAACCAGCAGGTCCGCCGCGGTCTCGGCATCGGCGACCTTGAATTGGATTGGGAAAGTCGAACGATTCTTCCGGACCTTCCGGTCGTCCAGGAACGAAAGGCTCGGCGCCAGGTTCTGGTGGACAATATTGAGGGTGACAGTGGCCGGCGCGGAGTCCAACGCGGGGTCGCTCACTTTGTACGTGAACTGATCCGAGCCCGTCTGTTGAGGCAGGGGCGTGTAGGTCCGGCGCGCGCCGTCACCGCTTAAGATCCCTTTCGTGGGCCAGGTCACCACCGTGTAAACGAGCGGGTCGCCGTCGGCATCTTCCCCCGCGAGCGCAACGGCCAGGGGAGTGTCTTCCATGACGGTGAAGGCCAGCGGCGCCGAAACCGGCGCATGGTTCACCGTCCGCACCGTCAAGAGAAACCGCGTGCTGGCGGTCTTCTCTCCGTCGCTGACCGCGATAGTGATTTCCGCCGTTCCGGATTCTCCAGAAGTCGGCACCAGAACCAGACGCCGCGCCGCGCCGCCATTGCTAAAAAGAATATTTTCGACCGGCACCAACCGTTTGTTCGATGACTCCGCGGTCACGTCCAGTTCCTTCAAAGACGACTCTCGATCCGCGATAGAAATCTCAATCGGAAAAGTCGGCGTGTTTTCGTCCGTGGATTGATCGGGAATACTTGCAATCGTCGGCGCACTGTTTTCTGGCGGCGGTTGAACGACAATCGGCGACGGTTGTGCCGGCGGCTCTTGAATGACGGGCGGTTGCGCCGGCTGCAATTGAACGGGTGGGGGTAATTGTGACGGCGGCGGTGGATCATTCGGAGGCGGGGAGCCGAGCGGAACGGAACGTGGGGTGACTGTTAAAAGAAACGATTGGCTGGCGGTCGCTCGGCCATCGCTGACGGCGACGGTCACCATTGTGGAACCTACGGCTTCTGGAACCGGTGCAAGAGACAAAGTTCGATGGGCTCCCGCGCCGCCTACCGCGATGTTGGAATCGGGCAACAGGCCTGCGTTGGAGGAATGGATCGTCACATTCAACTGGTCCGCCGGAGTTTCGGCATCAGTCAGCGAGAAATTCATGAAGACGGAGGCAACGTCGGCCGTGACCTCCCGATTCGAAAGCCCGGCGATGTTGGGCACGGTATTGGAGCGTGGCACCACCGGTGGAACGAACACCGTCAGCGTGGCGGACCCGCTGTCCACCGCACCGCCCGTGTTTCGGACGACGGCGTAGTACTGGCCGGCCTGATGCGGCTGCACGTTGGACAAGCGCAATTCTTCACTCGTCGCTCCGGGAATATCCTGGCCGTTGAAACGCCACTGGAAGCTCAGCGGCACCGTGCCGGAAGCGGCCACGCGGAAAAGGACATCGCTGCCGGTCGTCACACTCTGGCCCTGCGGATGGGTGATGATGCTGGGGATTTGGACGGGCGGATCGTTGTCCTGGATTCGGAATTCCGCCTCCGCAGTCCCGACATTGTAAGCCGAATCCGATAACAAAGAGATCCGTACCGTCTCGGCGCCCTCGTAGATGAGGTCGTCCACTGCATAAAGGGAAATCTTCGCGGCGTTTGATCCCGCCGGAATTGTGACCGACTCCGGAACGTCGCCTTCGAGCGTGCGGTAATCGTCCCACTTGATCGCGCTCCCGGCCAAGGAATACTTCACGGTCAGCGCAGAGTCCGTGCTTCCGGCGCGAGCGAACGTGAACCCGCCCGGATCGGGGCCTGTCTCCGACGCCGCAGCGTCGTGGGCCGTGACACTCACCGTCGGCAACGTGTTCGTCGCGAATAATTCAAAAGTGCCGAACATTCGCCGGCCATCGGGCCATTGCGCTTCCACCTCGATCCAATGCGTGCCCTGGCTTGCGGGGACCAAAGTGAACGCATTCCCGAAGGCCGGTTCTTGGTTTCGCGCCTCCCAAACGACGTTAGCCTGGTCCAGATTCATCCCGGCCGCCTCCACCCTCGCAGTCACGGGAACGTTAATACCGCTTTCTGCGCTCAAGCCGGTGATCCGAGCTGGAGTCGGTCTCCAGGCTTGGTTCTTTAAGGAGGTCTGGGCGGCCAACAACGCCGTCGCGGCCAGGCTGCGCGCCTGGTTGATGATGGTGAACTCGGTCATCACGTTGAACGAATCCGCCCACCGATCATAGAAGGGATACGGAGCGGTCGCGGCTCCGTCCGAAGGAAACGTCAGCTTGCCCAGGTCGCCGGCATACAAGTCCAGGAACGGAAATTGGTCTTGGATATTGCCCAAGGGCAAGCCCGACGGCGGCAGCCGCCGCCGGTCATTCAAGGCGTACTGGTGCACCATCTCGCGCTGACGCTTCAGCCCCAAGCCCGTCACGTAGCAGACGTTGACCGGATTGCAGCCGCCCTCGTAGTTCAGGTTGTAGAGAAAGCCGCGCACCATCTGCGCGTTCGGCTCCAACTGCGAGGCAACCGCGATATCGAACGCTTGATCGGTGGAAAAATACCAGCCGGCGGTCCGGATGCGTTTGGTTTCGATCGGGAAACTCGTGCCATAGGCATTCTGGCGCGAGCGCGCCAATGCATCCTCGCCCGCGAGCCGAATCTGCCGTTGGCACTTGCTCAGAAAGGTTGAATCCAGCTCGCTGGCCAGTCGGCGTCCGGTGCGGCTGGCAAAGGCGTAGCTGCGAACCGCGTTGCCGTACGCATCGAACAACCGCCACCAGGTCCACCGCCACGTATTCGGATCATCCGGATCGAACCAGCGCTTCAGTTGATCGTGGTAACTCTGATCTCCGGTCGCCAGGAACAACTCGCACGCCGCCCAGGCCAGCTCGTCGTCATGCATGAATTCATTGCCGTAGGAAATGAGCTTCTGGTAGGAGCCGTCTTTGCCGTACTTCGCGAGCGCGTTCGCCAGGAACTCCCAGCCCTTCTTGGCCTTCTCGAGATACGTCCTGGCCGCTTCGGGGTGGCTTCGTTGAAACGCCGGCGAAGAAGCGCACTGAGCCAACGCCGCTGCCGCTGCCGCGGTCACCGAGGTTGTCTTCGGCCAGACGATTTGCGGGTCGCCGTGATCGGGCAACACATCGGACTCATACGCGCGATTGCGGGGGTAAACCAGGAAGTAAAACCCGCCATCCGCGTCCTGCATTTTGGCGAGGAAATCGGCTTCCCATTGGGCTTCCTGAATCAAGTCGCTGATCCCATCGCCACTTTCGGGGATCCCCAGATTGTCCAGCTCGGCAACTCCGGAAAAAGCGTCTGCGGCAAACACCAGCGTATGGATCAGCAACGCCGAATTGATGGTGTATTTGCTGTAATCGCCTGCGTCGTGGTGGCCTCCCGACACGTCCACACGGCCGCGGTTCACAAAGGGATACAGACTGGATTCAAAATCCTTCAGGCGCGCCGCCGTGTGACGCAGGATAATGGAGAAATTGGCCGAGGCGTCCGCCACAAACTGTTGCGCGGTGCTGAAAGTGCCGTCGGGCACCTCGACGGACGCCCGGTGGCAAGGGCCATGCGTGAAGCGGGTAAACGGCATCTCGTTGGCCGCGCCGCAACGCTGGTGGTACAATCCCAGCGCGTAAGTGCGCGCAAAGGCCATCGCCACTCCCTCGTCGATTCGAAACGGCCACGACGCGCCCAGGCCGTCCACGAGCAACCGATATTCGCCCGGAGTCGTGAAATCGCTGAAATCGGCTTGCCCGACGTTCTGGTACGGCTTAGGGCTGTACTCATAGCCTTCATCCGTCCTCGGCGTCAAAATGCCCTCGAACACCGCCGCGCCGCTCTTGTGATCGATCAGCTTGAACCGTGTGGCAGCGGGGATTTTGAGTTCGCCCAGGCTGCCGAGATAGTAGCCCACGATGGCGGTTTTGGGATAGGTCGGCAGATATCCGACCTGGTTGATATGAATTGCGGGGCTGAAGCGGAGCGGATCGAGCTTCGCTTTGAATTCCCAGTCCGCCGGCCAGAGATTCGCGCCGGGATTTCGGACTTCCACCGCTTGTCCTTCCGCGATCGGGGTAGCGAGCTCAAGGTAGAGCTGATTGGCGATGCGCAGGTCTCGATGGCGAAGCGGCGCGTACAGGGGACGGCGTTTGAAACCCACCACTTGAACTCCTGTGGCCTGACCTGCCACAGACACGACGAAATCGCTCGGCACCGGCGCCTGCAACTGGGACTGGCTATCGACGAAGTCCCAGCTATCAACCCGCGCCGGATCGGGAGCCTTGGAATTAATCCGGGTCAATTCGAGCACTGTCGGAGAAACAATCCGCAACTGGTGCGACCCTGGAGACGGAAGGGAAAGGGAATAAGCATCACTCAGCACTGATTCGGCGGCCTCGAATCGAACCGGCCCGACGCAGCACGAGCAAACCAGAATTCCGACGACCGACTTTTTCATGCTCCCACATCGCGCATTATCTTTGCCGTTCCCGCGTTTGTGAACCTAGGTCTTATTCCGGCGGGTGATTTACCTAAAATGCGCGTCCAACGGCGTAGCTCCGGCGCGTGCTGTGGGGTGTCCACCCTCGCCCTGCGACTTTTGAAAACAGCCTCGGGCCTCCTTGAAGAAGTCCAAATTCCAGGGCAGACTAAAAGTCTGCTCTACGATCTGGTCTGCGGGTGTCCTCATTGGGAGATGCGCCCCTTTGCGTGCTCCGCCGTGGAATGAGATTGCAGCGCCGGGCTGAGTTGACAATAATCCGGTCGAACCAAATGGTTATCGCATCAGCGCCTGTCTAATGATCGAGTGGAACATTCAGAGCCGCGCGCATGCCTGTCAGGCGTGCCGCAAGCCGTTCGCAAACAAGGAACTTTTCCACACGTTGTTGTTCGACCACAAACACACTTACGAACGGCTGGACATCTGCGAGAATTGTTGGACAACGCAATACAGCCAGGCCACGGACCGCAAGGGTTTCATCTCGTGCTGGCAGAGCGTTTATACGGTCCCGCCCGCCGCCCCGCCGGATCCAATCCAGAAAGAAACCGCCGAGTCGCTGTTGCGGAAATTGATCGAGCAGAATGATCCCGGCCATGCCGCGGCGCGGTTCATCCTTGCCGTCATGCTCGAGCGGAAGCGTCTGCTGAAAGTCAAGGCCCAGCTCTTGGAGAATCAACAAAGGATCTTTGTTTACGAGCACGTGGGCACAGGCGACCTGTTCCAAATCCCGGATCCGAACCTGAAGCTGGACAAATTGGAGGAAGTCCAGCGCGAAGTGGGACGATTGCTGGAACATGGGGCGCACCCGACCGAACCCACGGCGTCGCGAACGGATGCTCAAAAGGAGATTACTTCGGCCACCGCAGAAACCGAGAACAAGGCGGATGGATCCCAATCGGCCGAAGAACCCAACCCTGTGACGCCATCCTCCGCCATTTGAACTTTGGACTGTGTCGGATCTTGGACCACTTCAGAGTCGTTTAGGCTACGCCTTTCGAGATGTCGAACTGTTGCGCCTGGCGCTGACCCACCCCTCGGTCGCGCACGAGCACGGCAACAACGTCCACCACAACCAGCGGCTTGAATTCCTCGGCGACGCGGTCCTGCAATTGGTTCTGACGCGCGTGTTGTATGAAAGATTCCCGGACTTCGGCGAAGGTCCGTTGACCAAAGCCCGCGCGCAGTTGGTGAACCGCCGTTCCCTGGCCGAGCATGGCCTCCGGCTGGAACTGGGGTTGCACCTGATCCTCAGCCGCGGCGAAGAACTCAACCACGGACGCGAGCGCCCTTCCACGCTGGCGGACGCGTTCGAGGCGCTGTTGGGCGCGATCTTCATGGACGGGGGTTTTGAAGCGGCTCAGGAATTCATCCTGCGCCAGTTCCGCGATGTTTTCGGCGATCTGGAGGTGCTGCCCAATTTGGAAAACCCGAAAGGAGAGCTCCAGGAAGTCTTGCAAGCCCGCTCGCCGGAGCCGCCGCGTTATATCATGTTGTCGGTGTCCGGGCCGGACCACGATCGCGTCTTCGAGTGCGCCGTGTTTTACCGAAAAGAAGAACTGGGACGGGGCACCGGCAAGAGCAAAAAGGAAGCGGAATCCCAGGCGGCGCTCAACGCGTTGGTGGCGCTCCGCCAGCCCGCGAAAGAATCAAACGCTGCGCAATCAGAGGCCGGTAATAATCCGTGAGCCGCGTTTGTAGGTGAAGTAGGAGTAAGCCCAGTGCAGGAGCACGGAGAGTTTGTTCCGGAACCCGATCAGGAACAGGAGATGAATGACCAGCCAGGCCACCCAGGCGGGGTAACCGGATAATTGGAGGTTCCCGATCTGCGCCACCGCCGCCGACCGGCCGATCGTCGCCATCGTTCCCTTGTCCCAGTACGCAAAAGCCAGACGGTCCGGTTTTCCCGGCCGCGTCTCGGCGAGTTCGTGCGCGATGATGTCGGCGGTGTGTTTGGCCATCTGCATGGCGGCCGGCGATACTCCGGGCACCCGCTTGCCATCCTTGCCGATGACCAAAGCCATGTCCCCGATGGCGAACACTTCGGGATAACCCGGCACGCTCAAGTCCGCGTTGACTTTGATCCGTCCTGCGCGGTCCAACTCGACGCCCAGTTTTTGCGTCAACGGCGACGCAGCGACGCCAGCCGCCCAAATGATATTCCCGGCCAGGATCGTTTCCCGCTCCAACTCCACGCAACCGCGGCGAATCGACTTCACCAGCGAGTCGGTTTTCACCTCGACGCCCAGGTCCCGAAGCTGTCGCTCGGCGCTGACCGCGAGCTCCATCGGGAGATGATCGAGAACGCGCCGGGAGGCTTCGATCAGAATCACTCGCGCGTGGCGCGGATCAATTCGGCGAAAATCACCCGCCAGAACCGTACGTGCCAATTCCGCGAATGCGCCCGCCAATTCCACTCCTGTCGGCCCGCCGCCGATGACGACGATCGTCATCAGGCGCTCCCGTTCGGCTGGGTCCGAAACATTTTCCGCCTTCTCGAACGCGAGCAAAATTTGCCGACGAATCCGAAGAGCGTCACCCAACGACTTAAGGCCGGGCGCGAATTGCTCCCATTCGGGATGGCCGAAGTAGCTTGTCACCGCCCCCAAAGCGAGAATCAAGTAGTCGTAGGCCAGCGCGGTGGATTGCGCAACCTCGGCAGGGCGGACCTGCCGGTCCGCCGTAAGAACGGGTTCATTGGCATGAGCGGTTCCATTCAGGAAGGAACGGTTTTCCAAAACGACCGCTTTGTCGGCCAGCCGGATACCTACGACGTTATCCAGCAGCACCGTGACGTTGGGCTTGTCCGAGAGAATGGATCGAATCGGCTGGGCAATGTCCGGCGCCGACAACCCGGCCGTGGCTACCTGGTAAAGCAACGGTTGGAACAGGTGATGATTCTGCCGATCGATCAGTGTGACGCGGGCGGCGGGATAATTGAAATTCTGACAAAACGTCAATCCGCCAAAACCGGCGCCAAGCACGACAATGTGTGGAGTTCGCTTTTCCATCAGCCAGGTTTCGTTAAATGAGTTGAATCGTTAAATCGTTAAATAGGGCGCAAGGTCACGGTCCACTCATTTAACCGATTTAACCCGTTTAACTCAATTACCCACCGCGTAACCGAATTCGACCTGTTCTAACGCTTTAACGCTCCAACGCTGTAACGAATCTCACCAATCCCCCGCGCTGCCGTCTTTGTAAAATGTCCGCTGCACGATCTCTTGCTGGAACGGGTGTTTGGCGACTTCTTTCTCGTCGATCTCGATCCCCAGTCCGGGCCGGGTGTTCGGGCGCACAATACGGCCCGATTTTTCCACGGTGAATCCTTCCCGAACGACGTCCTGCCGCCACGGCACGTCGCTGTGCACCGTCTCGCAAATGATGTAGGACGGCGTGGCGAAGCCGAATTCCAGTGACGCCGCCGTGCTCACCGGCCCTTGCGGATTGTGCGGCGCCATGGCGACACGATACGCCTCGGCCATCGCCGCAATCCGCCGCGCTTCACTCAGACCGCCACAATGCGTGATGTCCGGTTGAATGACACTGGCGGCGCGCTTTTCGAGTAAGTCGCGAAAGGCGTGAATCCCCACGAGCCGTTCGCCCGTGGCGATGGGTGTCTTGACCGAGCGTTGGATCAGCGCGATGTCGTCCATCACTTCCGGCCAGCACGGCTCTTCGAACCAGTAAAGGTTGTAAGATTCGAGCGCTTTCGCGAACAGCATGCCCATGCGCGGACTCGGCCGAGCGTGGCAATCGACCATGATGTCGATGCCGTCGCCCACGGCTTCGCGCATGGCGCGCACGCAAGCTTCGGCGTAACGGATCGGCTGCAAACCTTCCAGCGGCATCGTCTCCGGCACCGCCATCGACTTGAACGCGGTGAAGCCTTCTTCAACGGCTTTCTTCGCCAGATCACCGAAGCGCGCTGCGTCCGCCGGACTCGTGCAATAGAAGTCCTCCATTTTGCCGCCGCCCAAATGGCAGTAGAGCCTCACGTAATCGCGCACTGGACCGCCCCAAAGTTTGTGACAAGGCACTCCGTGAATTTTGCCGGCGATATCCCAAAGTGCGAGATCAATCCCGCTGATGGCCGTGCCGCGAATCGCGCCGTTGCCATGCCAAAAATGCTGGCGATACATGATTTGCCACAGATGCTCGATCCGCGTCGGGTCCTGGCCGATCAGGAGATGGGAGAGGTCTTCGATGGCGCCGATGACCGAGCGCGTGTGCCATTCGAGCGTGGCTTCGCCCCAGCCCCAGAGACCGTCCTGGTCCGTGAGCACTTTGACGAAAACCCAATTGCGCATGCGCGCGTGGCAGACGAGCGTTTGGATGGCGGTGATTTTCATAGGCAAAAACGAACGGCCGCAGAAGAGACTGCAAGGTTTGGCACCGGCGAGTGATGCATCGGGAGAGGAGGGAAAAGAGAAACCACCTCACCCACCGAATGCCCCGCGCCGGAAACGAAATTGGAAATCATCTGCGTTCATCCGCGTTCATCTGCGGTTGACGCGCTTTCTCTAAACCGGAGACAAAAAAATGTCGATCTCTGAAGAGCAGCGGCCGCGATGGCAAACGCAAGTCAGTCCTGGAATGTCCGTGGCAAAGAGCTGCGGAGCAACGCTAGAGAATAGCCCACGGCGCGAGCCTGGGAGGGGGCTGGAGTTTAGACATTCGCATCATCGAAATGAGCAGTTGGCCAAAAGATCTCCAATCAGCCACGGAGTGGCGACGGATAATAGCCCACAGCGTGAGCTGTGGGGTCGGTGCATGCGTTTCCTAAAGCCCCGGATGGGGCGATAGAAAACCGATCCTGGACCGCGATTCACGATCCTGTCGCCCCTCCGGGGCTTATTTCCCTTGGGGCGTGAAACCCACGGCTCGCGCCGTGGGCTAC
>JACPRI010000359.1 GCA_016190065.1 Verrucomicrobiota bacterium | reverse complement strand
GGCTGAAATTTATGACGTTGATACCGGCGCCTTAAATCGCGCCGTCAAACGCAATCATTCCCGCTTCCCGGCGGACTTCATGTTTCAATTGACGCGCGAAGAGGCCAAATCTTTGAGATGCCAAATTGGCATCTCAAACGAAGGCCGCGGTGGACGCCGCTACCTTCCATACGCCTTCACCGAGCATGGGGCTCTGATGTTGGCGAATGTCCTGAACAGCGAACGCGCCTCCCAAACCAGTGTCATGGTCGTCCGGGCCTTTGTCCGCCTGCGGCAAATGCTGGCCTCAAACGCTGAACTCGCGCGGAAGCTGGAAGCGATGGAGAAGAAATACGACGCGCAGTTCAAAGTGGTGTTCGACGCCATTCGTCAGCTAATGTCGCCGCCGGCAACGAAACGCAAAGAGATCGGCTTCCATGTGAAGCATGAAGACCACAAACCCAAAGCCAGGAAGCGTTAACCGCCACGCCCTCCGCGCCTGCTTCACCATCGAGGAGATTTTCGACTTCACGAAAGTTGACCGCTGGTTTCTGGTGCAAATCAAAGAGATTGTGGATTTTGAGGAAGAGCTGGCGACCATCAACTGACAGGGTCGGAAACCTAAATCGCCTTATGCCATCAAAACTAAAATCAATCGAAGTCGATAATTGGAAATCTTTGCGAGGCCTTCGCTTGGACTTCGACGACGTCAACGTTCTCATTGGGCCGAACGGCTCAGGGAAATCAAACCTCGTGCAGTTCTTTCACATGATGAACATGATGATGAGCGGCAATCTTCAGCTTTTCGTGGGTCGCGCTGGCGGAGCTAACTCTCTCCTTCACTATGGGTCGAAGAACGCGCTCTTCATTGATAGCAAGCTGACCTTTTCCACCGGCCGAGCAACTTGTTTGCTTCCCGCGATGATTTGCCTTTCCAGCCATTGATGAGTTTCACGAGCGGCACGTCCCAGACATCCGCGATCAGATGAACCTGATTAGGCATGATGACCCACGCTTGCATCCGATACTCGTGTCCGTCGCCTTGAAGAAAAGTCCCTTCGACGAGTTCCGCCACGTCTGGATGCCGCAGCCAGCACTCGCCATGACCGCGATCCAGCCACGCTTCAAGCTTTCGGCGCTTCGTGGAATCGTCCGGGTCTTTCAGAATCGCTTCAAACTCCGCCCGGCGTGTGACGGGAAATGAATCGCAAAGCTGAAACGTGACGAACTGCGTGACACCCGGCGCGTCGAAGTGCGGCAGATAACCGCGCTGATGCCAGCCACGAAAGCCTTTCTTCAATTCCTCGATTGAAGGCTTCCAATCCCACTCGCGCTTTGCGCGGATGAGTTCAAGCAAGCCGACATTCTTTGGCGGTGTGCGGCAACTTGGTTTCGGCGATTCCATTGTGAAGGGCGCGCCACGCGAGTGTAGGAAGTTTGCTGCAAAATTCCAGTGCCCATACCGCCGGGAGAAGCAGGACGGAGCGCGGCCTTGAGGCCGCTTCAACGTCGCCAACTCGACATGCGCGGGAACTTCGGGCGCGCTCGGTTTGGTGACGATGAAGCGGCGTGAACGCCGCGCTCATGCCTGCAACGGCACCAGTTCCGATACAGCCTGGTCTCGATCAACTTTATTGTTCCGGCGAAGGAGAAACGGAGGAATGTCTTCATCGTTGGGAGAGATTCGTTGTCATCCACTCGATGGCGCGGGTTTGCGTGGCGGCGGGCATATTAACGGCGCGGCCGTCGTGAAACTTGAACGGGTCCGGGAGAAAATTCGCGCTCGGCAGCGCATCGAAGTCGGGCGGGAGCGCTCCGGTTTTCTGCTGCCACGCGCGCCAGGCGGGCGCGTCGGGCAGATTTTTCAGTATCCAGCCGAGGTGGTCGCGGCGCTGGGCTTCGGTCGCCGCGCGGGTCGAGAACCCGAGGACAGCGATGGCGGACAAAAAGAGAAGCCAACGCAGCTTGCGGCAAAGCACGCCGAAGGAATGCCGAGGGAGCGGGGCAATCATGACGGCAGTGTAGGCAGGGAAAACCAACTGTCCTGCGAGGTTCGCGGAACGGCTCTCAACGGCGACGAACTGAGCATGGCCTTATTCCAAAAACATCCTCTGGTTTCATGGGGTTCCCTGTGAACGCAATTTGTTTCGTTGTTCGCCGATGCACCAAAGATTTTTGTCGGTACGAATGAAAATCTCGCCGTCTGAAACCGCCAACGACGCATTCATCGGTTCGCCACCGATCGAGTTCGTCGCCAGGCATTCGAATCTTGGACTGGCGCGCAGCACAAATACATCCGCGTTCCTATTTGGCACATAAAGCCGGTCTCCCGCCAACACCGGGGCCGACCACGACGCATTCCGCGCTCCGGTGCCGGTGAGACGTTCGTCCCACACCATCCTGCCCGTCTGGAGTTCGCGACATTCCGCAAACCCCATCATGTTCACCTGATAGATGTGTCCGTTGTGGATCACGCCCGCGCCAAGGCACGTCTTGCTGTTGCCGGGACGCTCGATCCATAACCGGTGGGTCTCCGTCACGTCGCCGCGACCGCCCGGACGCACGGCCAGCAGGGTGTTGGTCGTGCCGCTCGCGTTCAGAGCGACAATCCCGTTCCCGAAAACCGGAGAACTATAAACCCCGATATTCGGTCCGCCGCATGTCCAAAGCAGCGCGCCTGTTTTTGGCGCGAAAGCCATCACCCGCGCCGCGAAAAGCACGACGAGTTCAGTCTGTTTCCCGGCTGGAACGATTAGCGGCGTCGCCCAGGAACCGGCTGTTTCGGCTACGGTGGGTTCACCCGCTCGATCTTTGCCTCCCAAATCGCTCCACTTCATGCCAGTTCCGTAGCGGGGCACGTCATACTGCCAAACCGTTTTGCCCGTCCGCTTGTCCAGGGCAATCAGGAAACTGCGCTCGCCTGGACCGAAATTCACGAAGCAGAGGTTGCCGTCGAGGACGGGCGTGGCGGCATAACCCCACACATGAGATTGCCGGCCCAGATCGCGATGCCACAATTCACGACCCCGCAAATCAAAACAGTACACGCCCGCCGAGCCGAACCACGCAATGACCCGGTGCCCGTCAGTCGCCGCTGACGGCGTGCACGGTGGGTTATCCTGATGGGTCTGTTCCGTCTCCGTCCAAGTGGAACCGGCTTGCCAGAGCAACGCTCCCGTGCGTCGGTTCAGGCACATTACCGTGCGTCGATTCTCGATAGCTTGCGTGATGAAAATCCGATCCTGCCAGACAATCGGAGTTGAATTGCCTCGGTCTGGAAGCGCCACACGCCAGCGGACATTTTCATTCGTGCTCCAGCGCAAAGGGAGATTCTTCTCTCGACAAATCCCGCTGCCGTCCGCACCGCGCCATGCGGGCCAATTGTCTGCCAGCGCAGGGGAGCTTAGAGGCGAAAGAGACAAGACGGCAGCGGCACACGTCTCGAGCATAGAACGATACATCCGGGTTCGCGCAAGTGATCGACGCTTCAGTGCAATCATAATTCTCCTTTGAAGGCGCGGTCGAGGAGGGCGGGGAGCAGGGCGTCCAACTCGACGGCGGTCTCGGCTTGCAGGGGCTTGAGAGTGTCCACCCTCGCTTGCAATGATGTGGATGAAGAATGAGATTCAAAGGATACTGCGCTCCTTGAGGAGTTGTTACTGACAGAATGATCTCAACGCAGATGCTTTTCGAACCATTGAATCATTTCGTCTTTCATCTCCGGCAGGTACTCGTGGCCGGTTTTGGCGTAAACCACGCTGCGGAATTTTCCTTCCTGGCCGTGGAGGCGATAGACTTCGGCTAGTTTCTTTTCCAGCACATGAACGCCATCCGTGGGTGCGCCGCCATCCTGATCGCCCGAAAGCATCAGCATCGGGCGCGGCGCCGTCAGAGCGTAGATCGCCTCGGTGTCGAAGTGACGAAACACGCCGGGCACGAAGTAGTAGATTCCGTGCGCGCGCAACGCGCCGTGCGCGATTAATTCCGTGTATCGTGTGAAACACGCCACACCGACGATCGCCTGGACCCGGTCGTCAATCGCCGAAAGCCACCAACTCCGCGTGCAGCCCATGCTCATGCCGGTCGCTCCAATCCTCTTCGCATCGACTTCCGGCCGCGTTTCCAGATAATCGAGCAAACACTGTTCGTCCCGCAGCATCATTCCCCACAGCGTGCGTCCCTGCCACAAGTACAACTTGAACAGGCTCGCCTCCTGAGCGGACTTGTCGTCCACCTTTCCCGCGGGTCCTTGCCCGATCCGTTCACCGTTGAAATAGGCGTCGATGGCTGCCACGACGAATCCTTTGGCCGCCAGCACCGGACCCACATATTGGCTGTTGGTGGTAATCGTGCAGACGCTTTCCTTCGAGCTGCCGTGACCGTGCAACGCGACAATCGTCGGAGCCGGTCTCTTGAGATTTTTCGGGATCAGCAAAATGCCCGTGACGGTCATGTCCACACCGTTTTCAAACTCGAACCGTTCCAGAAGGTAATCGCCTTTGTCCTCACGGGACGTCACTCGAACCCGGCGCGGGTCCGGGCGAGGCGGCATTTCACCCAGGGATTCGAGCAGCGTCTTGCGGACTTGCGGCCGATCCTGTTTCTCCCAACGGTTTCGGTCGGTGGGAATCGGCCATTCGGGGATTCTGATTCTCCGGAAGGACGCGGGCACGTTAGCCCACGGCTCGCCTTGAACCTGGCCTCCTTTGGCGGTTTTGGGTGTCACCAACACCTGGGCGTTCAAACCACGAACGAATGGGCCAGCGAAGGCAACCAGGAGGAGGAGGGAAAACCACGGATGGACACAGATGGACACCGATAGGAATGGGGGACCGTACTCAGTCAGCAGTTGATCCCAACGGGCCTTCAAACGTCCTTTGAATCCGCGTGCATCCGTGTTTATCCGGAAAGCGCCAAGCAAAGCTTGGTGGTTCTTGTTAACTGAAAGGTGTTAATCATGGTAAGAGATCGAAAGCCATGTAGCCAAACCCAAAGCGGGTGGGAGCGATCCTG
>JACPRI010000374.1 GCA_016190065.1 Verrucomicrobiota bacterium | reverse complement strand
GCATCAACGGTCCAGCAAATTAGCCACTGTCGGGCGCGCGAAAGCGCCGAGAAACCACGCGAGGAAATCATGAATACAACTCGAAGCATGTCTTGGATAGGGGAGCACACGCGCCCTCGCGTGTTCCAACCGGCGCCCTCGCCGGTCGGCGGGAGGCTCAGGACAGGACCAGAGCGATTGACCTTGCGTACGCTCCTTGGTGTTCCGCGAGGGCGCGGAACACGACACGCGAGGGCGCGTGTGCTCCCCATTTCCAACGTGGGATTCCTGGTTGGCGCGCTGGCGCTGGCGCTCATTTGGCCAATACATGCCAGTGCGGCGGCGGAGGCGACGAGTCCGACGGGCCTCTATGCGAAGCGCGACACCTGGAGCGAGACGCTCCTTGCGACTCGTCAAAACGTCCTGCGCGGGCAAAGCGAGAAACCCAATCCGGTCGCAAGCAAAGAACTGACGGTCATTTGGAAAAGATTCTCGGTGGACTTCCCCGCGCAGGCCAGGTGGCTGACTCGCGATGCGGGCGCCGGAAAGGAACTTGCCTGGCTCGCGGAAAAAGCGGGGAGACCAACTATCGAGCCGCTGATCACGCGGGCTTTGGCTTCGGTGGATGGCGCGGCGAAAGACTCGGTCAAGCAAGCCAATCATTTCCGCCGGCCCGAACTTGCCGAGGATGATCCTCAGTGGTTCGATCTCTATTCCAGCCTGTGCCAGTACCGGGATTGCCTTCCCTCGCTCCACCGCATCTGGATTCTGGATCTGCGCCGCCTGGCCCAAAGCGGGTGCGAGCAGCTCCTGGCCGAACCCAACGAGGCGGACGCGCGGTGGAAAGCAATGAATGCCAAATTGCGCCGGATAAACGAAATGCTTGGTCCTGGCGTGGCGTTTGATCTGAGCAACCTTCGAACATCAATCGAGCATCTCTCGGAGGTGCCTCAATCCTGGTTGGCCGACAAGGGGCAATTGCTCCGCACCTTGGCGGAGCAGCAACCGCGCTGGCAGGCGTCGCTCGAGGGCGCTGCCGAAGGCACGGAACAAGCCCTCGATCAGTTGGGCGCCGTCGCCGAGGAAATCCGGCATTATCGCCGCGATTTGTTGCTGGCCACTCCGGGTATGAAGACCTTTTTGTCCATCCCGGCGAACTTTGACCTGGATTGCGAGTGGGAAAGCCAATATGAGACGCTGGAGCAGGATCTCGGCAATCGCGCGCACTTCGCCCGCGTGGAAAAGGAAACCTTCCGGCGGGAAGCATTGATCCAAGAGGCGGATCGCGATCCGGTGGACGTGGTGTTGCGGCGTGCGTCCGCTTTGCTGGCCGATTTGGAAGCCCTTTCACCTTCAGTTGAAAATGGTAGGGCGAACCTGCAGGTCCGCCCTAGCAGCGTTACGGTCTCGGTGCATGGGGAGAAAGCCGTGGAGATTTCCTCTGATCCCGCCCCTTCACCCCTCCCAGGAGGAGAACCTGCAACAGATGTTTCAAACCTGACTCCCCTCCTTGGAGGGGCTGGGGGTGGGTTCAGAGGCATGAAGCACGGACCTGGACCGGTAGCTTCGCCGTCGGAACTCAAGGAACTCGCTCATGAGTTGTCGGCGCTTCGCGCACTCAACTCGAGAATTGACTTATGCAACCGTGAAGCCCGCTACCTGCTCTTCGCCAATGCCTGCCGGGTGCGCCGCGAGATTGCGTTCCGCAATCCACTTTTGAATTTCGATGAGCTCGTTTTCATCAAGCGTCACCGCGCCTTGTTCAATCACATGTGCGACCAGTATTACGGGATGGCGGCGACGCCGGGCGGCGGACTCTATGTTCTCGCCGGCGCGTTCGGGCCGAGTCCACAAGTCCGCGATGTGCTCCACAATTCAGTCGTCCAGTCCGGGCGCCTTGCCGGACAGAAGCTTCAAGGCGGCTCGACGCGTCCACCGAAGCTGAAGTTCGATGGCGAGGGCAACCTCGAAGGCCCGGATCATGAGGGCGGCACGTTCGTGTCACCGGAACTCTCCTACGACGGGCAAACGATTCTCTTCGCCTATGTCGAGAACAAAGGCGACAAACGCCACTGGCATCACACCGATCCGGCGAAGGGCCACTGGGCCGAGGGCCGCGTTTATCACATCTTCAAAGTCAATGTCGATGGCTCGAATCTGCAACAGCTCACGGACGGAACCTGGAACGACTTTGATCCATGCTGGCTGCCGAATGGGCGGATCGCCTTCATCAGCGAACGTCGCGGCGGCTATCTGCGCTGCGGCCGAACCTGTCCCACCTACACGCTCTTCGACATGGAAGCCGATGGCAGCGACATTACTTGCCTGAGTTTTCACGAGACCAACGAGTGGCATCCCAGTGTGACGCACGACGGCCGCATCGTTTACACGCGCTGGGACTACGTGGATCGACATGGGGTGACGGCTCATTTTCCTTGGATCACGACGTTGGACGGACGGGACAGCCGCGCGGTTCACGGCAACTTTGCACCGCGTGAATTGCGGCCGGACATGGAACTGGATTGCCAGGCGGTTCCGGGATCGCACAAGTTCGTCGCTACCGCCGCGCCGCACCACGGGCAGGCTTACGGTTCGCTGGTGCTGGTCGATCCTCAAGTGGCGGACGACGACAAAATGGCCCCCGTGAAACGCCTGACGCCGGATGTCGGATTTCCCGAAACTCAAAATGGAAAAGAAGCCTACGGCACAGCCTGGCCGTTGAGTGAGAACTATTATCTCTGCGCCTACGACGCGGAGACCGCCTTGGACCAAGGCCGCGCGCGGGGCAATTACGGCCTTTATCTGGTCGATGCTTTTGGGAACAAGGAATTGATCTATCGCGACCCCGACATCGCCAGCCAAAGTCCGATTCCACTCCGGCCCAGGCCCAGGCCGCCGGTCGCGTCCGATCTGATCAAACGCAGTCCGGAAACCAACCCGGCGGTTCGTGCCAACCCTCCCGCCGAAGGACTCGAACCCGAAGGAACGGTCGCGGTGCTCAACGTGTACGACAGCCTCAAGACGTGGCCGGAGGGAACTAAAATCACTCATCTTCGCGTATTGCAATTGCTGCCGATGACGGTGCCTTCCGGAGCTCCACCGCACGAGACAGGTTTGCGGGCGCGATCGGCGAGTGACTCCGTGGTGCCCGTTCGACATGTGCTGGGAACTACGCCAGTGGAAGAAGACGGCAGCGCGCATTTTGTTGTGCCCGCCAATAAGGAGATTTTCTTCCAGGCGCTCGATGTGCGGGGTCTGGCGGTGCAGTCGATGCGTTCCTCGACGTATCTGCAGAAAGGTCAACAGTTGGTCTGCATCGGCTGCCACGAACCGAAATCGCAGACGCCCGTGGCCTTGACCCAGACGCCGCTCGCCCTGCGGCGGCCGCCGTCCCGTCTCCAACCGGACGTGGATGGCTCGAATCCCTTCAGCTACCCGCGCCTGGTTCAGCCGGTATTGGACAAGCAGTGCGTCCAATGCCATGCCGAGAAATCCGTCACGGCGCCCAATCTCGCTCGCGAACCGTTGGCCCGGCATTGGTACGCTTCCTACAACAGCCTCGTTCAGAAGTTCGGATTTCACGAGTACGACGACCGCTATCGCACCACGCCCGGTCATTTCGGCGCCCGCGCCTCCGGGTTACTCGCCTTGCTGGAGAAAGGCCACTACGACGTCAAACTCAGCGACGACGAAATGCACCGGCTGACGTTGTGGCTCGACTGCATGTCGATGTTCTACGGCGTCTATGAAAAGAAAGGCGGGGAGGCGCAACTGCGGGGCGAGATTGTCCGGCCTACTTTGGAGTAGCCCACAGGCCCGCCCACGCAGATTCCGGCGGACTGGCTCAGCGGCGTTTACCTGGGCAAGCTCACCGCCCTGGCGTCCGACGCGGAGTCCTATGCCATTTTCATCGTCCGTGATGAATGGTCACAACTCGGTGTCTTTCCCCGTTTTCGATTCAAGGAATAATCCGAGTTCGGCCAGCTTCTTCCTCAGCTTGGGATCGAGTTGCGCTTTGGGCCATTCCAGCAGGGTCTCGCTGAGCGCCCTGCATTCCGCGCCCAGCAGCCGCCTCACGCGCAACGCCACCTCTCGGTCGCCCGCATCGATCAGCATCGAACGACGCAAGGTGAGAGTGCGGCAGCCGGCAAACCATGTCCGGATTTCCTCGGCCACATTCTCCGGCACGGGCTTTTGGGAGTGTTTCGCCAAGGCGCCCAGGACATCCGCGGCCTTAATGCCTCGCGCCGCCGCCGAAATGATTTGCCGACGCGTCAGGCGAAAGAGTGTTCCTACATTCTTGCCGCATCGTTCGGCGAAGGGCGCGAGATCGATTTCCGCATTCAGATTGGGAGCCAGAAACACAATCTCGAAGTTTGGCTGAACCACCAAACCGGCCTCCGCGGTCGGCCGTCCGTAAGCCAGTTCCGGATTCAGTCCAAAGAGGTATCGGCCCGCCGGCGACAATTGGAAACAGACCTCACCCTTCGCGTCCACGCCGGTTTCCACGCAGCCTAACGGCACCAGGCGCGCCCAGAAATACTGTTCCAGGATGGCGCGGCAGTATTCTTCGACATTCTCCTCGCGCAACACGGAGCGACTGGAACCGTACCGATAGGCCAGATGAGGGCGGAACGGCTCCGGCACGACCGGATTGACCAGCGGATTACTGACGCGCGCGTGATAATCGAGAAAGGCATTCAGCCCCACGACTTCCGGGTGCGCCGCCTGGCGCCAGACGGACTCCAGCCACGGCCGATGATCGAAATCGCCCGGCGCCTTCACGGCGAACTGGCATTCCTCCAGCCCAAAACTCAGTGACTCGTCGTCCTCATCGAAGCCCTCCGGCTGATCGCGTGTCATCGCGAACAGCAATTCGTGGAGCCGGTCGGCCGGCGGTTGAGTCAGCCATTTGCGCCCCTTGGGAGTCGCCAGGAGCAGGCGCTTTGGACGGCTTTGAAAGGTGTCCTGAACAAATTTCAAATCGATGAGCCATGCCCCGGCGATGTGGAGGCGGCTGGCAAAATCGTAACGAGACACAAGCCAATCCGGCAGCGCCACGAAATCTTCTCGGAATCGGTCTTCGACACTCTTGAAGAACTGTCGATCGTATCCGGTGCGATTAAGCCGGCAATCGCCCGCGGCGGCCTCCATCAAGACGCGAATCATATCTTCCATTCGAAAGGCCGGGCTCGCCAGGCGGTCGCAGATCGCCCACGCGGGCGGCACAGCCGCAGGCCGGCTGGCCAGATAAACCAAAGTCGGACAGACACCGATCACGGCTTCCAACGTCTCCGGACGCAGCGCCGGATAGAGCAAAAAGTAACGCAAACACGCTTTCAAAGCGGTCTCCAGAACCGGACGCAAACGCTCGGGCAGCAGGGCAGGGAGCGAAAGCAAGGGTATCGTCCTGGACGTTTCGACGGCCTGCCCGACGAGACACTTTGCGGCTTCGACGGTTTCGGCGTCAGGGAACCAGGTCTTCTTGGGCGGCACGACCGGCTGGGGAGTCCATCCCCAATTGGGGCGCGTGTTGCCGTTCATTTCAAATGGCGTGAGGAAATTCCTCTCCCAAACCTTCGCGTCAGCGCTTTTGAGGAACGCCTTCGGCCAAGCGAGCGAATCCCATGCCGGTTGGTTCCACGCGAACTGAATGCGGTCGCTTTCTTCTCGGGTAAAATGCTTCCGGGTGTAGTCTTCGAGAAACTTTGCGGTCGGTTTCTGATCGAACAACGGGAACTTCGCCAGTTGCGCCATCACCGCCCGGAACGGCACGCTGGCCGCCGTGGGCTTCACCCGACCCGACCCGACCATCTCAACCAGACCCGAAGCCAGCCCCGCAGACAAATCAGCGCCGTACCCATCGGCCGACACGGACTGCGCATGTGAGGGCGCGGCCAGGAGATAATGCTGCCGCGCGGCAAACGAGAGTTTGTCCCACACAGGCAGCCAGCGGAAAACGACACTCCAATCGGTATCGAAGAATTTCATAAAACGGGCGTGGACGGTTCCGGCAGCAACTCTTCGGGCCGGTCCAAAGTCACGATGCGATAGGCGTAACCTTGCTCGCAGAGAAACAACTGCCTTTTCAAAGCGAAGTCCTGCTCGACTGTGTCGCGGGAAACGATGGAATAAAAATGCGCCTGGTTTTCGCCTGGTTTGGGACGGAGGATGCGTCCCAACCGCTGCGCCTCCTCCTGACGCGAGCCGAACATGCCCGAGATCTGGATGGCGACCGCGGCGTCGGGCAAATCGACCGAGAAATTGGCGATCTTGGAGACAACCAGGGCGCGAATTTCGCCTCGGCGAAATTGAGTGTAGGCTTCGTCCCGTCGCCGCTGGCTGGTGGCGCCGGTCAAGATGGGGAGTCCCAATTCGCGCGCGAAGCCTTCGACCTGCTCCACGTACATGCCGATGATCAATACCGGCACGTCGCCATGGCGTTCCAGCAACTGGCGGACGATGCGGAGTTTGCCGGGGTTCTCCGATGCGATGCGAAACTTGTGGCGCGCTTCCGCCACCGCGTACTCCATGCGGCGCAGCTCGTCCATCGGCAACCGGATTTCGGTGCAGACGGCGGTGGCGATCCAGCCCTGCTTTTCCATCTCCTTCCAGGGCACGTCATATTTCTTCGGCCCGATGAGCGCAAACACTTCGTCCTCCTTGCCGTCTTCGCGCACCAACGTCGCCGTCAAACCCAGCCGGCGTCGCGCCTGAAGCGACGCGGTGATTTGGAAGACCGGTGCGGGCAGCAAATGCACCTCGTCATAAACAATCAGCCCCCAGTCGCGCTGGTCAAACAGGTTGAAATGGGTGAAGTCGGCGTCCTTGCTCCGGCGATGGGTGAGTATTTGATAAGTGGCGATAGTCACCGGGCGAATTTCTTTCGTGTCACCGCAATACTCGCCGATCGCGTCCTCCGGCAGTGTGGTTTTGTTGAGCAGTTCCGCGCGCCATTGTCGCGCGGCGGTGACTCCGGTGACGAGGATGAGCGTGGAGGCGCGCACTAAAGCCATGCAGGCCATGCCCACGATCGTCTTGCCCGCGCCGCACGGAAGGACGATCACGCCCGATCCGCCGCGTTCGGTGCCGCCCGCGTGAAACAGCTCAGCCGCCTCCCGCTGATAATCGCGCGGCGCGAAAGTGTCGCCGGAAAGCGCCTGTCGGCGCAGGGCCAGGGGAAGTTCTTCGCCCGCGCGGTAACCGGCCAGATCTTCGGTGGGGAAACCGAGTTTGATCAGCGCGTGTTTGAGCCGTCCACGCTCGGCCGGGGCCACGTCAAAATCCAGCGGTCCAAGCCGGGAGCGAAGAAGAGCCGCCAACGTCTTCTGGTGCGCCAGTTCCTCGGCCAGGGGCAAGTCGCGCGCAGTCAGCAGAAGAGAATCGGCGTCCCGCCGCCGGAGTTGCAGACAGCCGTAGCGCGCGGCCGAATCGCGCACGCTGGCGGCCACGTGTCCCGGGAGCGGATACTTGGAGAACCGGCCGAGCGTGCTGACGATGCTCTCCGCATTTTCCCCCACCGCGCAGGCATTCCAAATCGAGAGTGGGGTGACGCGATAGGTGTGGACGTGCTCCGGTGATTTGACCAGTTCCGCGAACCGGGCCAAAGCGTCGCGCGCTTCGACATAAAGCGGATTGTCCACCTCAACCAAAACGGTGTGGTCGCCCTGGACAATCAGGGGATTCTGCGGATTGAACTCGGACATCATCGCGAATTCCAGATTTGCAAACACGGCTCCAGTCGTAAACCGCAAATCCCGTTTGCTTGCCGCCCGGCGTCATTCCTGTCTGGATAGCGGCATGAGAATATCCTTGAACCAGCACTTGATGGAATTGAACGGTGACGTGCTCAAAGGCTGGCTCCGGCGGGTAGGAGCGCACGACAAACTCCTGACGCGCAAGGAGCAGTTCGCTCGCGCCATGGAGAGCCAGTTGACGCAGTTTCTTCCCCAAATTGTGGCCAAGTTAAGCCTGGCCGAAAAATGTTTTCTGGCCGAATGCATCCATCAGGGCAAACTGGTTTCCGCCACCGCGTTTCAGGCGAAGTACGCCACCCGATGCCCCATGCCCAAGGGCTGCTACGGCTATCGCGAGGAGATTCCTCTGCTCGCGCCGTTCATCCACTTCCCCCATTACCGCGACGGCGAAGAACCTTATCTTCTGCCGCAACTGATCGAACCGCTCGATGCTGCCCAACCTCGACCTCGTCCTCGCGCACGGTTCGCTGAACCCGGCGGATCGCGCCGGCCTGGAACTCATGGCCGAGCCCCGCAGCGAAATGGTGTGGAGGCTCGACGCGGCACGAATGCTCACACACGTCGAGACCGGCGGCACGTTCAAGGAATTGCGCGAATTCCTGGAAAGCAACGCCGCCGAGGGCTTGCCGGAAAACGTGCAGGTATTTCTCACTGGTCTCGAATCGAAACTGGGCGGCTGCGTCAAGAGTCGCGACGCCGCGTTGCTCGAATGGTCGGACGAGGCCCTCGCCCAATTGATCGCCACCAGCGCCGGCACGAACAAGCTTTGCTTCCATGCCGGGGCCAACCGCCTCGTGGTCCCCGCGGAGAATTGGGCCGCGTTCAGCCGCGCCGTGAAGCGCCTCGGTTACATTCTGCCTCGCGCGCAACAATCACTCAGATGAGTTGACGTTTACGAAGAGAAGGAATGACCGGAGACGGACGCTAGAGCCTGTACTGAGGAATCTTCATCCACTCGCCATCCTTGAGCGCGGATTGGTGGGCGACGATGCCCGCGACGGTCATGTTCAAGGCCAGCGCGATATCCACCAGCGGCTTGCGGTCCTGGAGGATCGCCGTCACGAACTCGTTCATCAGGTAGCCGTGAGAGCCGCCGTGGCCGCCCGCCTCGACGTTCGGTGGCAATGGGGGACGCTTGGTATTCGGCAGCTTCTTTTCCAATCCCTCGTACTTCCCATAAAAGGACCCGCGCTGACCGCGAATCCTGCCTCGTTCACCGCCATCGCCGGGCGTATCCCAACTGACCGCCATGCGCGACATCCCGCCTTCGCTCGTTCGGAAGAGGGCGATCTCGGTGCCAAACGGATTCTGGTAACGGTTGTTCTCAGGTTGAAGGTGTTTGAGCAGACTCGCCATGCCGGTGCACGAAACCTCAGTGAAGCTGCCGCCGTTCACGCCGAGGCAATAAGCGTTCGAGTGCGTCGGGTACCATTGCGGCGGCAAGCCGACGCGCCATTCTTTGAAGGACGGAATGGGTTCCTCCATGTAGTGGTAGTATTCACCCTCGGAATAGACGAGCTTGCCCAGGCCGCCCGCGTTGTAGATCTCGCGCATGGCATAGAGGTCCGCGTGGAAACAGGAAGTCTCGAACATCATGTATTTCAAACCGCTTTTCTTGACGGCCTCGAAGAGTTGCTCCGCTTCCTCCAGGGAACCGAAAATAGCCGGCACGGCTGACGCCACGTGTTTGCCGTGCTTCAGCACCTCAAGGCAATGGCGCGCATGGCTCGGCGCGTCCGTGGCCACGAACACGGCTTCAATCCGATCGTCCTTCGCCAATTCTTCGAGTGAGGGGTAGGTCTTCGGGCAGCGGCACACTTTGGCCAATCCGGCGCAGCGCTCCGGAAATAGGTCGCTGACCGCCACTACCTCGACATTCGGATGGTCCTGAAAGCTGAACGCCGCGCCGAACTGGCAGACGCCGTAGCCAACAATCCCGACGCGGATGCGTCGATCCGAAATCGGTTTCCACCCTTTCGAGAAATTGGGATCAGTCGGGGTTTTCTCAAAGCCTTGTATCGGTTTCTCCTGCGGTTGGGCCGCGCTCTCTAAAGCAAGTGCCGTGGAGGCAAGTCCGGCAGTGTGGAGAAACGAGCGTCGGGTCGTGGGCTTGTGCATAATCGTAATAATTGCTTTGTCGCCTCCTACGCCTGGCCGCCGCGATTGTCAACGTCGCATCAGGAATTACAGAAATTACCTTCCCATCGCTGGTGCCCCCTCATCCCGTCCTTCTCCCCCGGTGGGGAGAAGGTGTCCGGAGGCCGGATGAGGGGGATTTCACGGTCTCGACGAATTGAGACCTTTGCGGTTTCACGCTCCGCGCGTTCCTGGCTTTTCTTGCGAGGATCAGTCAGATTAGATCGCGTTGACTGTTTACAAACCTGAAATGCAAACTCTCCCCACCATTCTGCTCCGTCCCGGCGAAGCCGATCGCGTCGTCGCGGGTCATCCCTGGATCTATCAAGCCTCCATTCTGCGCCTGACTGAGCCGGCGGCGGATGGCGACGTCATCCAGGTCAAAGACCACCGCCAGCGATTTCTGGGGATTGGCTTTTACAATTCGAAATCCAAAATTCACGTGCGGATGCTCGCGAATGAACGCGTGACGATTGACCAAGGATTTTTCGACGAGCGAATCCGCGCCGCCCTGGCCCTTCGGCAAAAGCACCTGCCTGGCGCGACGTCATTCCGTGTGGTCAACGCCGAGAGCGATTTCCTGAGCGGCTTGATCGTCGATAAGTACGAAGCCGTGCTCGTGATTCAAACTTCGTCCCTAGGTATGGACCATCGCAAAGGAATGATCGTTGGCGCGCTCAAATCCATCTTCACGCCTCGGGCGATCATCGAACGCAATGAAATGTCCTCGCGCAAATTCGAAGGTTTGCCGAATTCCAACGGCGTAATCGACGGGGACCTGGGTCCGGACGCATCCACTCCAAAGGTTGTCGAGGTCAATGGGCTTAAATTTGAAGTCGATCTCCTGGGCGGCCACAAGACCGGGTTTTATCTGGATCAACAGGTGAATTACCGGCTGGTGGGTGAGCGCGCGAACGGCGCGCAGGTGCTGGATTGTTTCACGTTTCTGGGGGGATTTGCGTTGCACGCCGCCCGTGCCGGAGCCGCGCACGTTCACGCGATTGACCAGGGGGCGGAAGTGATCGAGGCCGCAAAACGGAATGCGACAGCGAATGGGTTGGCGGATCGATGTTCGTTCGAGACGGCGAATGTGTTCGACTGGCTCAAGGCGCAGACTCTGACTCGTCCGCATGAAAAAGTGGTGCCTCGGTTTGATTGCATCATTCTGGATCCGCCCTCGTTCACGCGCAATCGAGCGGCTATCCCGGACGCGCTGCGAGGATACAAAGAGATTCACTTGCGCGCGCTCAAATTGTTGAAAACGGGAGGGACGCTGGCGACGTTCTGCTGTTCGCACCACGTCGATGCGTCGATGTTTCAAAGCGTGATTCTGGAAGCGGCCTTCGATGCTCATCGGATTCTCCGACGAGTCGCCACGTACACCCAGTCCCCGGATCATCCGATTATCCCTGCCATCCCGGAGACCGAATACCTGAAGGGTTTTGCTTTTGAGGTTGCCCGCTGATCCAGGATTTGCCAGCGTGATCGGGATTCAGTGGCTTCCAGAGCCCACCCATGATGAAAACGCAACGACCCATCCCCGGCGGCTTCACGCTCATTGAGTTGTTGGTCGTCATCGCGATTATCGCCATTCTTGCCGGCATGTTGTTGCCGGCGATTGCCCGCTCAAAGGCGAAGGCGCAGCGGATCAAGTGCGTGAGCAACCAGCGGCAGATCGGCCTCGCCTACCAGATGTACACGGACGAAAATCAGGAATTCTATCCTCTGCACGGCGACTGGGCCACCGTCGGCGGCAATCTCAAGGGGACCGTCACAACCCATAACACGCTCGGCGAAACGAACCGACCCCTCAACAAGTACGTTCAAACCGTCGAACTGTTCCGCTGCCCGGCCGACCGAGGCGACTCCTATTGGCCGACGGCCAAAACGGCGTATGAAGGGTGGGGCAACAGCTATCTCGTGATGTGGTCCGTGGACTGGTTCCGGACCAAACACATCACCGGGGACACCCAAGCCGCTCGAGGCAGCAAGGAGGCCACGCCGATCAAATCAAGCGAAGTCGCACTGGGCGCGGCGACGAAGATTATTCAGGGCGATTGGCTCTGGCACGGATCGCGGCACGACACGGAGCGCCGCTGGCGGAAACAAAACGACTGGCACTACGATCGCGGGAAGACGGTCTTCAACATGCTTTTTGGGGATGGCCACGTGGAGAATTATTTGTTCCCCAAGGGTTACGAGAACTGGCTCCTTTCACCCGCCCCGGATCGAAACTTCAAGTGGTGGTGAGCGGAAACTCACTTCACAAAGCCGCGCTGGCTTAGCCAGAACAGACAATCTCGAGTCCAGGGATGACCGTTGGCCAGGCCGATGCCGTGGCGGCCTCGTTCATAAATGTGCAGGTCAAACGGAACGCCCGCCTGCCGCATGGCCGCCGCGAAAGCCAAACTGTTTTCGACCGGGACGGCCGTATCCTCCAGCGTGTGCCAGATGAAGACGGGAGGCGTTTGCCGGGTTACTTGAAGTTCGTTGGACAAGTGCTGCACGAGTTCGGATGAAGGATTCTCTCCCAACAGATTTCGCTTCG
The DNA here is from genome assembly GCA_016190065.1 of Verrucomicrobiota bacterium. Lineage (GTDB taxonomy): Bacteria > Verrucomicrobiota > Verrucomicrobiia > Limisphaerales > SIBE01 > VHCZ01. The sequence continues at coordinate 18,073 of JACPRI010000374.1, read as the reverse complement.
ATCCCTCGTGAGTAAACTGGCCCATCGTGATTACCGGATAACAGAGAATGCCAAGATCCGGTCGCGAGCTTTCCCGCTCGATCGGATCATCGGAATCAGGGCGGCCGGAGTCAAAGTGAGTCAGCAAAGTCGAGGCGAGATGGCCGCCGGCCGATGATCCCATCACACCGATCCGAGCCGGATCAATGCGCCATTCGCGGGCCTTGGAGCGGACGACACGGACCGCGCGCGCGACATCCTCCAACATTCGCGGGTGCCGGTAACCCGCCGAGCCGAGCCGGTACCTCAAGACAAAGCCTGTGACGCCGTGGCCATTCAACCAAAGGGCGTAATCCTTCCCTTCATGCGACGCCAGTCCGCCGTAGCCCCCCCCAGGGCAGATCACCATCGCCGCGCCGGTTGCTGTCGCAGGTTCCGGCAGGTAAGGAGTCAACGTCGGAATATCTTTCGCCTCACTGCCAAAAGCTCCGGGCGCTCCTTTTGGCCACAACAAGATCGGCGACGGCTCCTGGGCAAGTAACCGGCATGAAGCAAGAATAAGACAGGCCAAAGCAAAGGGCTGATTCATGGATCGAATTGGACTCAGAATGCAGGAGGGACAATACGCGGGGAAAAACCGAATTCAATTCCGAAGTAGTGGGTATAGTGGGTTAGTGGGTTAATTGGACACAATGCCTCATTCCAAGACAGGGTGAATCGCTTGCGGATCGCTCAAGGCTCCGGGAGCGGCGTCCTAAGTCACGGATGCCGAAACTCTTAGAGGTTTGTGGTAGCCAGATGACGGACCGAGAGCTCGTGGGATTAAGAATGGTCTGGCATCTGCTTTTCGCAAATGCATCCGTCATTGTGTAGCCGAGCGGTCTAGCTGGACAATGCAAGATGGTTGACCAAATTCTGCGCGGAGCTTGGCAGCAATGGGTTGGCCTTGGATTGAGCAGAGACTCCAGTTTGACAGCCGCGAAGATCGATCTTATTAAACTAGACAGACTGGGTCGGTTCGGTTAAAAGCACTGGTCAAGCGTGGACTGCAATAGAACGAGTCGCAACCGTTTAACCGTCAGAATAGAATCGGATCCCGTTCGAAAGCTGGCGGGGTTGATTTGAGGCGACTACAGCTTCAGCAATAGAGCGTTCGCGGGAATGCGGTGTCGCATCCGGAAGAGAAGACAATCGACCAACGAAAACAGACTTAAGGAAACACGAATTATGGCACTCAACGATTTTGTTGTCCAAGCAATCGCCGGAGCCCGCGGGCTGAGCACCACATCACTCATTGGCCAGATCCAAAGCGCACCCGCGGGAAATGCTCTCGCCGTGCTGAAGCAGCAGCTCGAGAAAATCAGGAATTCCGAGGCTTTGAATGATTCGCAGCGAGCGCAAAGGGAACGACTCACCAAGGCCAAAGAGGAAGTGGAAAAGCAAAGTGACCTTCTTTCCACACTCGATAAGCAACTCAGCCAACTCGGAAACCTCGCGAACCAACTCAACGGTCTCGGAGGCATTCGCGCGGAAGAGACCAAGAATGTTAAAGTCCGGAAAAACGTCACCAGTTTGGAAAACCCGAGCTCGGTCACGGAAGCGAATCTGTCGAGCGAAAAACTGAGGCTTGCAAACGCGGATGTGATCTTTGGAGGCAGTGTGACTCCGAACGCCGAGATCACGGTTCAGGTTCAACGTGCGGACGGGGCGACCAATGTCGAAGGCCTCGCCAACGGCGCCACCTTCACTGCCAAAAGGGTCGGAACGAGCAACGAAGTTCAACTCCTGGACGCTAATGGCAACGTCGTCGATATCGGCGGCGCGGGAACGGGCGAACAGAAGAACATCACCGGCATTACATTGGCCAAAGTCACCACGACCAAGCAGGATGTAATAGAGCAACAAAAACAGGCTGACCTGAAGCGAATTCGACAAACTTTCAGCGCGTTCAATAGTCAGATCGAGACGGTCAAGTCGTTCCTGGCAGATAACACCAAACAGGGCGGCGCCCTTCAGAACGACAGTGGGGCCAGACAGTTGCTTTCGGAGTTGAACAGGGCGACCCAACAATTGAACGGAATCGATGTCGATAAATTCGTCCAGGGCGCAGGCGCCAACTTCGCCCAGTTTGAGCGCATTGGCAGAACGACCGCGCAAAGCGTCGCCAACGTCGCTTCGCGGTTCGGTGGTGCGGGCAGTGTGCTAGGTCAGGCGCTGAGCGGTCTCCAGGGGCAAACAAAAGGTATCAGCAGCCAGCTCGAAAACCTGGCGAACATCGAAGAAGAGAATCGCAGGCAACTGGAGGGGGCCGTTGCGGATATTACGAAGGCAGTGCTTGCCGTTGGCAGTCAGAAGGCCTTTCTCCAGAAGGTGGGCAATGAGCCCACGGGAACGCCACGACAGGCTGCCAGTATTTTCTTCAACCTTCCGAAGCTGCCTGGAAATAGCCCCGCCACGATCGGCGTCGGCACAGGGGCGGCAGTCTAATTCTCAGAGTCAACCATACTCGATACCTGACCAGACTTTATGCAAGTGTCATCAACCAGCAACACGAGTCCGGCGAACATCTCGCTCGAGCTTCAAGCGGCGAAATCGCGAAGCAAAAATGACCTTCCAGTCGCGGCCGTCGGTCCTCGGACCGAAGCGCAAGAATATCTTCCTCAGGCACGTGTTCCGGCGCGAGCCCCAGCAGTGAATCTGGACGCAGGCAGCGAGAAAAAACTTGGCCGCATCAAAGAAGTCCAGGTCGCGTTCAAAGCCGCGTTGAACATGGCAAATTCGATCGAAGATCAGTACTTGCTCGAGCCCATCATATAGCGCGAATGCACGCTGCTGGCGTGCGGTGTCCTTCAGTTCGCTGAACATTTCGGACCGGCCGTTTTTCTCCCACGAATCAGGGATTGGAAAATACCCGACGCGGAAAGTTCTCTCTGATGTGGGAACCTCCGGCAACGAGTCGCGCGGTCCAGTTCGAGCTTCTCGCGCGTATCCCTCCAGCCATCCGTCAGTGCCTCGGACGGAGTATGATCGCCTTTTTGTCCGAACCCTGCACTTCGACGCTGTGCGTTTCGACGGCCGGATCGTCTTTGAGCGCGTTATGGACAATGCGGCGATCGAACGCGTTCAAAGGCGGCAGTTCCACGATGTCGCCCCAGCGCCGCACTTTATCCGCGGCTTCTTTGGCCTTTTGGACGAGGGCTTCGCGGGCTTGCGTTCGGTACGCGCCGACATCCAGGGTCACTTTCGGGGCTTTTTGATCCTGGCGGAAGAGCAGGCGATTGACGAGATATTGCAGTTCGCTCAGGGTCTGGCCCTGGCGTCCAATCAGGCGCCCGGCATCCTCGGTCTTGACATCGAGCAGAATTCCGTCGTCCATCTGCTGCTCTTCCACCGTGGCGTCGAATCCGAGGTGTTTCAGTAATTGCTCCAGGATAGCTTTTGCGTCAGCGGCCATAAGGCGGGTTACAGCATTAAAAGGTTAAATCGTTAAAAAAGGGTCCATCGTTCCTCTCAAGGCTGGCGCTTTTTCTTCGGTGCCAGAACGGTTGGCGAGGCCGGTCTCGCTGCGGGTTGTTTCTTGGGGTCGGTCGCCTTCGTCACCTTCATTTGCAAGATAGTTAGCAGATTCTGCACAGTCCAGTAAAGGGTTAAGCCAGCGGAAAAATTGTAGAGAAACACCATAAACATCAGCGGCATGTACTTCATGATGCTTTGCTGCACCGGGTCCATGCCGGGCGACGGCGGCGTGAGGCGCGCTTGCCAGAGCATCGTGACTCCCATCATCAAGGGCAGCGGGTTAATCGGCAGGCCTGAACCGGGGATTCCAAAAAACGGGATGAATCCCAGTCCAGGAATAACAAACACGGTGTCGGGCTGCGACAGGTCGCACGCCCAAAGAAAACCCGCCCCCCGCAATTCGATCGCGCTTTGGAGCATTTGATAAAAACCGATGAAAACCGGAATCTGAAGAACCATTGGCAAGCAACCGCCCAGCGGACTGACCCGATTTTCCTTCATGAACTCCATGAGTTTCATGTTCATCTTCCGGGGGTCGTCCTTGTATTTTTCCTGGAGCGCTTTCATTTGGGGCTGCAGCGCGGCCATGCGCTTCATTGATTTGGTGCTGGCATTGGTCAGCGGCCAAAAGAACAGCTTGATCAAAATCGTGATCACGATGATGGCGGCGCCATAGTTGTGAGTTATCGCAAAGAGCCCTTTCAGCGACAGCAGCAGCCCTTTGGCGAAAAACCCGAACACTCCGAATCGCATCACCAAGTCCAAATTCCTCCCGAGAAGTGACAGCGCATAATACTCCTTCGGGCCGGCGTAGAGATCAAAGCTGTGTTCCAGCGATTGATTCGGCGCGAGCGTCGTTCCGGAATAAACGAAGGAAACCTGATACCCGAACGGCTGCGCCCACGTTTTGGAGTCGGCGTCGAGTTCCTCTTTGCTCGGCGGAGGGAAGTTCACCTTATGCGCCCGCAAACGAGCGGCCGGTTGCGCCGGAACGCCCACGATGGCGAAGAATTGATTAAACGCTGCCGCCCAAAAAACATTGCTGCTGCCGCCCATGTATTCAGTTTGAGGCCGTCCGCTAAAGCAGCCCGCGCTGCTCGCAACCGCATCTTCCGCCTTTTTGCCATTGTACCATTGCACTCCCATCATCATGGATTCGTCACGATTTCCCATCGGAGTCGCCGTGCCCACGATGCATTCATGCGGAGGTAGAGGGACCGGTTGGCTGGATCGATTCTCAATTCGGTTGGTCGCCTTGACCAGGTAATTCGTGCTCAGCGCGAAGTCTTTGATGACATGAAGGCCGTTGGACAGCGCCTTCTCCGCACGCAATCCAAAGGGCATGACGGTCAATTTGAAGAGCCCGTCCCCTTCCAGCGCTTCGCCGCCGACAAAAGCCATCGCCGGGCGTCCGGCGCGGTCATTGAGCGTGGCCAAACGATTCCGGTTGGTCGTCTGTTTGCGGTCGCAGGATATCGTTGCTGGATATTTGATCAGTTCAATCAGCTTCAATCCGCCACCATGAGTCGTGAAGGTATATCGGGCGTTTTCATTGGTCACGGTCACGGTTTCTTCCGCGACCTCCGGGCGGATGATCTTGGAAGTGTCCAAAGGCGTGACAGGAGGAGCTGGCGAGGGCGTGGCCGGGACAGGCTGAGAAGCGCCCGATTTGTTCGTGTCGATGTCACGGGGCGCCTGTGTCACGGCGTTGGTCCCTTCCGGCGCGGGCAAGGGAGGGAACAGCTTGTTGACGAGCGGATACCAGGCCATCAGCAACCCAAACGAAACCAAGAGAATGAGGAAAGACTTTCGATCCATTAGAAATGGGGGGCGTATGGAGCTTCCGCGTTTTTTCGCTCGCGCGTGGGGGCTTTGAAGCGAGGCGTCCAGCCGCCAATTGGAAATTGCCAATGGAAAATTGCCAATTTGCAATTTGGCGGGTCGCCCCCGACCGATTGTTCACGGAGAGCTCGAAAGCGGGCCCGAACAGGCGGCACTGGATCATGACCGCAACCGCCCCATGGGTGACACCGGCAAATCCTGTTCAGCGAAAGCCAGGTGCCGCGCCACGGGCCGTGCATTTTCAACGCCTCGAGTGCAAAAGCCGAGCACGTCGGCGAATAGCGGCAATGACCGAGCGGGCCAAAGACGAGCGTTTTTGCCGGTGAGAGAAAGCGCCGATAGCACCACACGGCGCCGATCAGGATGGCCTGGAGGATTCTCAAGATGTCCTTGTGAGCAAGTTCGCTTGCCGGAGCACCGAGAGGAGATCCCTCTCGACGTCCGCCAGTTTCTTGCCAACGATGGATGCACGCGCCACCAGCACCAGGTCCACTGTTCCTCGCAGGTCGTGTTGGTGTCGTCGGAAGGCTTCACGCATGAGCCTCCGCGCGCGCGTCCGAATGTTCGCCTTGCCCAATCTGCGGCCGGTGATAACCCCGAGGCGGATTTGTGTCCGGCCCGTTTGCGGAAACCAATTGGCGATCAGACAGCCTTTGGCCAGGCGGCGGCCCTGCTCGCGGACGCGCGCAAAATCCTGCATTGTGCGCAGGCGCATGGAGCGCTTCAGTTCGTAACCGAGCCTGATCCGATCCGGTGACCAGGGGACCGATTCCTTAGCCTGCATTGGAAGAATCCAGGTCAGACTGGAGTCAGGCGTTTGCGGCCCACCCGGCGCCGGTTGGCGAGAGTCGCCCGGCCACTTTTGGTCGAATTGCGTTTGAGAAACCCGTGCTGCCGTTTACGGCGAATTTTCGACGGCTGATATTGACGTTTCATGCGTGATCTTAGTCAGTTCGAGTTCTGGTGCGTGGCCCGGACCACACGGTGCTCTCGCGTCGAAGCCACGTGTTGAGCACCCCCGCTGCTGACGGGAAGCGGGAGAATATCAGTGAACTTCCGAGTGTCAAGAGAGGGGCTCAGAACTCTCAGAACGCATTGAATTCCTCGCGCTTGCATTTCGGCTCCAAGATGGTACCTAACGCGTCATTATGCCTTCGTACATTTACCTGGCGAGGGAAGCTGGCTCAGGCAGGGAGATCCGCAGCACGCTCGAGGCTGCGTCCGAACAAGCTGCCATCGCCGCTCTTCTCAATCGCAATCTGCTGGTCGTCTCGATCCAGGAGAAAATGGCCCGAAAAGGGAAGACTGCCGGCGGCAGCGTGCCTCTTGCCGACCTTGTGGTGTTCACCCGCCAGCTTGCGACCATGATCGACGCCGGCCTCGCCATGGTCCAATCCTTGCAAGCCCTCGCGGAGCAAACCACGAACAAAGTCATGCGCGACGTCATCAAGGATGTTTGCTCGCGGGTCGAAGGCGGCGATGGTTTCTCGGTGGCGCTGACCAAGCATCCCAAAGTGTTCAACCGCCTTTACGTCTGCATGGTGGACGCCGGCGAGAAAGGCGGCTTGTTGGCCGAGATTCTCGCGCGCCTGGCCACTTATCTGGAAAACACCGCCCGCCTGCGCAAGAAGGTCAAGTCGGCCATGATGTATCCCACGGCGGTGACGCTGATCGCGATCGGGATCACGATTTTTCTGTTAGTGCGGGTCGTGCCTGTGTTCGGCGAAATCTTCGCCGGTTTCGGAGCCAACTTGCCCGCCCCCACGGCTTACCTGATCAAGATCAGCGAGTTCATGCAGCATTCGATCCTCTATATTTTGCCGGCGGTTGGAGCAATGGTTTACGGCTGGTTCGCTTACCTCAAGACCAAGCAAGGACGCGAGTTCTGGGATCGGACGCGAATCAAACTCCCGATCTTCGGCGTGATCGCGCACAAAATCTGTCTCGCCCGCTTCTCGCGCACGCTGGCGTCCCTCATCCGGAGCGGTGTCCCGATTCTGGAGGTGCTGAACATCGTGGCCAATACGTGCGGCAATGTGGTCATGGAAAAAGCCATCCGCGTCGCTTCGGGCGACATCGAGAAAGGCGACGGCATCTCGGCGGCGCTGAGCAAACATCCGGTCTTTCCAACCATGATCATCCGCATGATCACCGCCGGCGAGCAGACCGGGAAAATCGATTCGATGCTCGAACGCGTGGCGGACTTTTTGGATGAAGAGATTGAAACGACGCTTTCCGGGCTGACCTCCTTGATCGAGCCGTTGTTGATTGTTTTCCTCGGAGTGGTGGTCGGCGGCATTGTGATCTGCATGTTCCTGCCGATCTTCAAAATCAGCGAGATCATCAATCCGCCGGGGAAATAGTTTTTGGTGGAAGCCCGATCCCTCAGGGCGTAAAGCCCGCCACGAAGCCAATCTGCAGTAACCCCTGCATCGCGTGGAGCGAGAAGAGGGCCTTCGCCAAGACATCGATTCCGGGCTGACAAACGGCCCGGCCCTCGGCTAACGTCGCGGCCCTATGCCATCCCAATTGTTACGCCTCGAGTCCGCTTCGAGATTCGGTCTGATTACGGCTTTGAGCTTCTCTTTTGTCTCGGCCCGAAGCATCGAAGCTGCAGATCCTACCCCAGCCATCCCACGTTTCTCCGTCGAATACATGGACAGGTCGGTTGATCCGGGCGCCGATTTCTTTCGCTTCGCGGCCGGGACCTGGATGAAGAACAATCCGGTCCCCGCCGACAAATCACGCTGGAGCGGCTTCGAGGAATTGCAGGAACGGAACTGGGCCCTCCTGCGCGGCATCCTGGACGACTGCGCGGCCGGACGCGCCGGCCAAAGCAAACCCGCCCGCCCGGTCGGCGATTTCTTCGCCTCGGCCCTGGACACGAATCGAATCGAGAAACTCGCCTTCCGCCCGATCGAACGCCATCTGAAACGCGTCGAAGCCCTCAAGTCCACCGACGCTCTGTTCGTCCTCCTCGCCGAATTTCATCAGAGCGACCTCGCGGCCTTGTTCCAACCTTTCGTGTCTCCGGACGCGAAGAACAGCGAGGTGTATGCATTTTACTTGAGCCAGGGCGGACTCGGCCTTCCGGACCGCGATTATTATGTGCTCGATTCGTTTGCCCAGCAACGCGAAGCCTACCGTGCCCATATCGCCAAAATGTTGATCCTGCTCGGCGAAACGGAATCCAAGGCGAGATCGCACGCCGCCACGATCCTGGAGCTCGAAACGGGTCTGGCCAAAGCGAGCAAAACGCGCGTCGAACTTCGCGATCCCATCGCCAATTACCATAAGTTCAGCACAGCGGAACTGCCGGAGAAAGCCGCGCCGCTCCCGTGGAGGCCGTACCTTGCCCAATCGGGGCTGGCCCAATTGAAGGACCTCGTCGTTCGCCAACCGGAATTCTTTTCCGCTCTCGGCAAACTCCTGAAGGAACGTCCTCTGGAGGAGTGGAAGACGTATCTTCGCTGGCACGTGGTGCGCAGCAGTGCTCCGCATCTGCACGCCGCGGCAGAGTCCGAGTCGTTCAAGTTCTACGGCACCGTCCTGCGCGGGCAGCCCGCTCAGGAACCGCGCTGGCAACGCGCCGCGCGCGTCATCGACGCCGGGATTGGCGAAGCGCTGGGGCAGCTTTACGTCGAAAAATATTTTCCTCCAACGGCGAAGGCACGCATGGAAGAGTTGATCGGCAACGTCAAAGCCGTCTTCCAGGACCGCCTGGAGAAACTCGAATGGATGTCGGAACCGACGCGCGCGAAAGCTCTGGCGAAGTTCGAGCGGTTCACGCAGAAGATCGGCCATCCGGAAAAGTTCCGCGATTATTCCAAAGTCAAAGTTCGGCGGGAGGATTACCTCGGCAACGTGCAGCGCGCCGCGATTTTTGAATCCAAACGCCAGCTCGCGCGCGTGGGCAAGCCCGTAGATCGAACCGAGTGGCGCATGACGCCTCAGACGGTCAACGCTTACTTCAGCCCGCTCCAGAACGAAATCGTTTTTCCGGCCGGCATTCTCCAGCCGCCATTTTTCGATGTCGAGATGGACGACGCGATCAACTACGGCGCGATCGCGGTCGTCATCGGCCATGAAATTACGCATGGTTACGACGATCAGGGCCGGAAGTACGACGCCAATGGAAACCTCAACGATTGGTGGACGGAGGCCGACGCGAAAGCTTTCGAGGCTCGCGCCCAGAAGGTCGCCGACCAATACGCCGGCTACGAGGCTTTACCCGGACTGAAGGTGAACGGGCGTCTGACATTGGGCGAAAACATCGCGGATCTCGGTGGCACCAGCATCGCTTACGAAGCACTGCAACGCGCGTTGGCCAAAGATCCCGCGAAGCGCAAAGTCATCGACGGCTTCACGCCGGAGCAGCGCTTTTTCCTTTCGCTTGCTCAGCTCTGGCGGGTCAACTGGCGCGAGGCGGAATTGCGCCGCCGCATCACCGTCGATCCGCACAGCCCGGCGCAATTCCGCGCCATCGGCCCGCACGTGAATATGAAGGAATTCTTCGACGCATTTAGCATCAAGCCAGATGCTCCGATGTGGCGCGCGCCGGAACTCCGGGCGAAAATCTGGTGAGCAAGTGCAGGTGGAGCGCACACGCCTTGCCGGTTTTGTTCGGCATGGAAAAGGCCGGACGGGTTTTTCCCTCTCTCCCCGCGAGGAACGAGTGGGGGGAGAGCCGGAGAGAGGGGAGATCCAGAAGCGACCCCCTCCTCTCCCCGACCCTCTCCTGCTTTTTGAGGAGGAGAGGGAGAAGACAGCGCGGTCTCGGGCGGAAGCAACTCCTTTGCTCCTCATGGCCGACCGATGAACAAGCTCACATCAAGTCCGACTGCAGCGGCCGAATCGCTTTGTCTCTCTTGCGGCCTGTGCTGCAACGGCGTGCTCTTCAAAGACGTTGAACTGCGGGAAGGCGATAACGCGGAGCAATTGGAATCGATCGGGCTGCCCCTCGAACGGCTGAAGAAGAAGATTCGCTTCCCGCAGCCGTGCGCCGCACTGTGCGGCGACAACCGCTGCCGCATCTATGCCGACCGGCCCGTTCGTTGCCGCCAGTTTGAATGCGCGCTGCTTAAAGAGGTCAACGCCGGACACGTCGAGATGAGCGCGGCGTTGCGCATCGTCCGCACCGCCCGCGAGCGGGCCGGGAAAGTCCAGCGGCGGTTGGCGGAGCTTGGCGACACAGACACCGCGCTCGCGTTGAGCATTCGGTTTCGGCGCACGAAGCGGCGCGTGGAGTCTGGCGCGCTGGATGAAGAAACCGCCGAAACATTCTCTCGCCTCACCCTCGCGGTGCACGATTTGAATCTCCTTCTGCGCGACTCGTTCTTCTTACACGAATAGGCGAGGATTTTGACCGCGGATGGCGCGGCTAAACGCGGATTCAGTTCGGGAGGCCGGGACCAGGAACAAACCGCAGATGAACGCGGATGCACGCAGATGGGAAACATCCTCGTCGGTTCAACCAAAAGGTGAAGCGGGTCTGATTCGCAACCATTCCCACCCGCGACTATCTGCGGTTGAATCACCATCTCCAAACGTTTTACGATTTAACTCAAAAAACGGATCTTGGATTAACAGGAGATAACAGAGGACGCAGAGAGACAGGAACTTGTATGGAAATGGAACCAGCATCCGGACACCCCAAGGGTAAGCATCGCACCAAAAGCCGTTTGCAGCCAAAGTGCCTCACCCTCTGTTTCCTCCGTTTCCTCCTGTTCATATTCACTGCCGTTTCACGCTTTAACGGCCCTGGCTGCGGCTGCGCCACGCTGTGTTTATCCGCGTAATCCGCGTGATCCGCGGTTTGTTGAGTTCGACCTGCGATTCACTCCGGCTTAACTTCGATGAACTCGCGGTGGATTTGGCCGTCGCGGGCCGTGCACAGAAAATAGCCTTTCTCCGGCGAGCCATCATGATTGGCGCGGCTGATGGAGCAGCAACGGTTCGTGGTCAGCGTCGCTCGGCCGGATTTGCGCTCGGTGTAGCCGTGGAAATGGCCGCTGAACACGGCCACGAGATTGAACTCTTTGAAGCGATCCAGCACGTCGTCCGCGTTGAGCGGACGCGACGGAACGAGCACGCCCAGCGGAAAATGAGTGAACACCACGGTCGGAGTGGCTCGGTCCAGCTTCGGCAGTTCGGCGTCGAGCCACCGAAACGTCGCGGCTTGAACGCGCGTGTTCTCCCACTTGATGCCTTCGCTCGAATCCAGACCGATGAACCGCCAGCCCCGATGCTCGAAGTGATAGTTCAAACTCCGCGGGAAAAGCTCATCCCAACTGGAGCGGTCCGTGTTCGAAACGTAGTCGTGGTTGCCGATCACCGAATAGGCCGGCATGCGCAGAGAACGCAGCACTTCGCGCATTGCCCCCAACTCGGTGCGGACCCCGTGCTGCGCAAGGTCGCCGATCATCAAGCAGAATTCAGGGCGCGGGTCGTGCGCGCGAATGCTGGCGCTCACGCGCTCGAACCACGCCGGACAGCGCGGGCTTTGGAAGTGCGCATCGTTGACCGCGACAAACCGGAAGGTTCCGCCGCGTCCATTCTCCGCGGCCCGTAGTCGTCCGGGCCATGCGCCGAGCGTCAGGAGAGCTCCGGCGCTTGCACGCAGCCATTGACGGCGAGTCATGGCGTGAGGAAATCGTTGGTGCATGAGCTCAAGATTCGTTTGTCGGATAGCGGCGATTCCCGCTCACAATGAAGCTCCTGTCAAGGCGGCGATTGGACCGCAGGAATTCCATGAACGGTTCAAAGTTCAACGTTCGAACGTTCAGGTTGTCCTGTCGAACATCCAACATCCACATTTGCCTTTGGCCACCGGCTTAATCATCTCGTGAACGCCTTCTTGATGGCGGCGAACAGTTTTTCCCCCAGCAGCCGCGTCATCTCCGGGAGATCGACCATGTTCCGCATCTGCCGGATGTCCGCGGCGATCCGCCGCCCGACCACGCGCCGGTTCAGAACTGCGTTCACGGAGCGAAACGCCGCCTCCACGCGCTGGACCAATGGATTGCCTTCGGGCAGTGCGGAAAGCGACAACGCCGTCGCCGGGAGGTGGTTCTCATAAACTTTCTGCACGCGCGTCACATAAAACGTTTCCGGGAAGAGATCTTCAATGGAGCAATCCTGCCCCGCGTTGCCGATGGCCTCGGCGAAATCGAGCGTGACGACTTTCGGTTCGGTGAATTTGGGCAGCCAGCCTTGAACGAGCTTGTCGCGCGCGGCGCGGGCCGCGGGATTGCTGTCAAACATCGCCACCACTTCGAGACCTCGTCCGGCCAGGAACGCCGCGAGATAAGCCGCCTCCATCGCGCCTCCCGCCGGAGTCACCAACACATCCGGCGGCAAACCTTCTCGCATCGACTTGCGAAACAAATGCGACAGTTCGGTGAGGATCCAGTAGTTATCGGCCGTCGTCACGATGAGGTTTTGCTCCGCCGCCTGCCCGTTCACGCGGCCATAGATTCCCAGCGCCGCTTGAACGACCAGGCTTCCGGCGCGGTGGCTCGGCTTGAGGTTTTCGGAAACCACCGAGCCCCGTTCGGTCTGAGTGATGACACGGATGCGTTCGGGCTCCTGCAAATCGATCATGTAAGGCAAGTGCGTCGTGTAGATCAACGTGTTCGTTCTGGCGTATTCGGCCAGGCATTTCAGGAGGTCTTGCTGACCTTCCGGGTGGAGGTGCAGGCCGGGCTCGTCCAGGAGAATCACGCAATTTTTCAAGCGACCGCGGGTTTCGTGCATCAACATGAGATCGAACGAAAAGAACCATTGAAACCCTTTAGAGCGTTCCTCCAAACGGAACAAAGCGGTCTCGTCTTCGGCTTTCACGAACGTCATGAAGCGGCAGCCGTCCACGCGGAATTGGACCTGATACCGCGCCTGGCCCCAGTGGTTCTCGATCTTGCGGTTCAGCGTCGCCTCCGCAACGCTCAGATCGTACTGCCGCTCCGCGCGCGATTCCTCATCGTCCTTGACCCGGTCGCGCTCGAATTCATCGTCAAGGTTCAAGCCGGCTACATCCAGAAGCGCCAGGAAGGTCTCGTCTTCGGGGCGAAGGTCATGATGATCTTTCCGGCGTTTGATCACATCCAGCTCGGCCGTGCCGCAAAACGGACGGCATTCGTCCATATAAACAAAAGCGGGCAAGCGCTGGACCACGAAGTCGTGCGCTTTTTGCTGAAGGGTGCTTGTTTCCTGGAGCCGCTGGGAAAGCTCATCCAGTTTGGGGAAGTAATGATTCCGGAAGGTTTGTTCAAGTTGACGCTGGTGAGCGGTGGTGCCGCGCGGCGCAAGTTTGGTTTCCTGCCGCGTCGGGAGCTGGGCGAGGTCCGAGAACCGTCCCTCGTGGGACAAACGGATCGCTTCAGCGCGGCAATCCAGGGCAAGCTTGCGGAATCGGTTCGCGAGCTTGGGGGTGGGCTGCGGCAAGCTACTGCAGAGCGCGGCGATGTCGTTTGTGCGGAGTTTCTCGGCAAAGAACCCTTTCGGAAACAGCACCTCAAACCGGCCGAGGTAATCCTTGGCGACCTGAATCCGGTCGAGAGAGACCGGCTGGTTGGCCAGCGCCTGGACCCCGTCGATCTCTTCCGGCGTCAGTTGGAACTCGGCGGTACAGACCACCTGCGCCTCGCTTTCTTCACCTCGGAAACTTCGGGGCCAGTCGCGCGCCAGAACGTAGGACGCGGGCTTGAAGGGATTGAACAGATACAACGCCTGAAGGAGCGAGGTTTTGCCCGTTTCGTTTTTGCCGACCAGGACCGTGAGATCGGACACGTTCACCCAGTCCGAATCGAGAATGCACTTGTAATTCTGAATTCTGAATCGCGTCAGTTTCATGCGCTGGCGACCGCCCTGCCGGGGCGCCCACGGCTTGGAGGTCATTGAGTCCGGCTCCCTGGCGTTCGCGAGCCTCGGTTTCGCCTTGGGTTGCGACCGGCGGCCCGCAACTCTCACCAACGGATGAAGACCCGTGAGAAAAGTGTAACGACGCGCCTCTCACTCGAACAGTGGGGCGAAGACCTGAGGCAAAATGACCAGAACTCAGTATCTCGACTCAGGAAGAGGGTCATTATCCTCAATGCCAATCGAGGCCTCCAATGGCGTTCCCAGAATGTAAGCGGAGTCGGAAAACAGAATCAGGCGCGCGGTCTCCAGGCCTTCAAAATCTCCATCGTCAACCGCGTGGAATGCGAGCGCCACAGAATGTTTCCCGGCTGGAATGACCACGGAATCGGGCGCGCTCCCATCCGGCATGCGGTAATCGACCCATTTGATGGCGCTCCCGATAAGATTGTATTTGACCGTGAGAGGAGCCTCGACACTGCCCGTAGGTTTAGGCCCCATTTGGCATTTCAACCGTGGGCGGCTGAGGACCCCCGTGGCATATCCCCTGAATCATGGCTTGATCCTGCGTGCGGTGTCCGATGCTGCTTGCACAGACACGAGCCTTCTGAATTGAGCATAGACCGCCGGATCATCCGCCGCGCCTTTGAAAGCGAATGGGAAATGTTGGTTCAGTTTCTCCAGCATGAGGCCCCACGACGCGCCGTTCGCGACACATAAATCAGCGGCCTTCGCGCCTTGCTCCCCAACCTTCTGGTCCTCGTTGCAGACAATCGGCTTGCCGTATTTCTTCAAGGCCGCAATGCGTTTGGGAATATCCTCCAGCCGCGTCGAGTTGAAGTGAATGAGCAGAAAATCGCACGCATGCGCGACGTTTTCATGCGCTGCGCCGTCTCCCAGGCCGCTCGTCGAAACGAGCAACTCCGGCGCGGTGCGCTTGGCCAACTGGATCAGTTCAACCTGGCCTTCGGGACTCTTGAGAATCCGGTGATGGAATCCCCCGTGGCCAAATTCGTTCGCGATCTCCAGCACCACATTCTTGAAGCGGCCCGACTGAATCCATTTCACCGTGTTCACTACGCCGGTGCGTACGGCTTCCTCATCGCGCAGCACTTGATCTTGCCGCTGATAATAGCAACCGAGAATCACGGCCGCGCCGTGCCGATCGCACGCTTCGATCACTCGCGCCATACGCCTCAGGCTAGAATCTCGCAGCGAGCCATCGTTATCGTAAGCGGAGTTCAGCGCGCCTTCATAACCCGGCATGCCGCCCTGTAAATTCAGCGTGAACGCGCGAATACCGTGCGCGACGTAATCCGGAATCTGGGCGACAAATTCGGCCGCGTTGGCGTCGGGATCGAATTCGGGGCGATGGCGGTCCTCGAACGTGGCGTTGACCATCCGGGCATTCAGGAGCAGCCCCTCCGTTTTCGCACCGCGATAAGTCACCTCGCCGTTGATATGCCAATGCTCGCCGACGATAGAAACGCGGGTGGAGGGATGTTGGTTCGGCTGCTCTGCCGCCGGTTCGCTGGCCCGGCCCACGCCAGTTGCCGCCAGGCTCCACAGTCCCGCGAGAAGAAGAAGATTAAGATTCACAGCTCTGCGAGCGTACAAGAGGCTGCTTCGTGAGACAAACCAGATTGCCCGCGAGACGCGCGGGGCGGCGGAGTCGTTAAAGCGTTACAAGGTTAAATCGTTAAATCGGTTAAATTGGATGGGATGGCGTGACCCGCGGTGAAAGACATTTTGACAAGCCGACGCCAGTTTCCCCAGAATCTGAACACCCATTATGTGGACGTGCGCCAACTGTGGAGAAAAGCACGAGGATCAATTTGAGACCTGCTGGAAGTGCGACGAAAGTGTGGCCGCTCCGCCGCTCAAGGACGGCGCTCTGGAGAGGCCTCAGCGCCGCGTCGAATACCAAGTGTTTCGAGGAACACTCGCTACCTGGGAAAACCTGTTCTCGCAGGCCGCCGAATTTGCCAGCAGCCTGGGTCCAGAAAGATTGATCAGCATTTCCCATTCGGAAGATCGAGATGACGGCGTCGTCGCGGTCTGGTTTTGGTCCGCAGAGCCAGGGAAGACGACGAACGACCAGGGATCGTCCTGAACTGCGCGGGACTCAAGACGACGGGAAGGGACAATACTGTGGAAATCTAAGCCTACTCTTCGTTTCATTCATTAATTCAACAGCCGGAATTGGTGAATTGCTGCCTTTACTTCTGCCTCCGTTTCCCTTTTAACCGCCTGCGGTCACCTAAAGAATTATGTGCAGACGCCGATCTCCAGGAATCGCCGACGCAGGGGCTAAGGGTTCGCGCCCCGCTGCCAAGGCCGTCATCGCAGCCCTGATGCTGTGTGTATTCCCGGCGATGGCTCAGGAAATCATTTACCAGGAGTCGTTCGAAACCGACGGCGAAGGCACGCGCTACACGACCGACGGCAGCAACGTCTATGAACCGGCGCGGATCGTCAGCGAGTTGAACCGCCTCGACCAAAGCGGGCCGATTTATTGGGCGCGAAAAAGCAAGGTCTCGTTTGTCGGCATTCCTGAAGCCACTCCCGCGCGCCGAGCTTTGTTGTGCTGGAATCACAACATCGCCGCCGCCGCGGTGACGCCGGAGTTCCTGGCGCTCTTTGACTCCATGGTGAAGTGGCTCGTGAAAGACAAAGCCTCCGCGACTGTGTTGTTTTCGCCACCCGCCGCAGGGCCGGGCGACCAAGTCCTGATCGACCGGCTTACGTCGAAAGGTCACAAAGTAATCGAGGACGAGGGAGCCTTTTTGCCAGCGCGGCCTGTGGTCGATCTGATCATTGCTTCCAGCAGCGGGGTCATCGGCGAAAGCCCGAGCCGCTTTGCCCAGTATCCGGTTCCTTTGCTCTCCTACAACGCCGCCAACCACGATGATGAATTGCTCTCCACCGCAGGCCAGTCCGGCGTCACGCTAGCACTGGGCGACGTCACGATCGCGGCGACCAATCATCCGGCGGCGGGCGGCAAGACCGGCGCGTTCAAAGCGGTCGCAGCCGAAGCGCAATTCGACACCATTGGCGGCTTGCTTCCGGAGAACGCGGTTGTCCTCGCCACGATTCAGCAACCCAAGGTCACAGATCCAACCGCCACAGAAAAAGTGCCTTTTGTTGTTCTCATCGAAGAAGGAACGGCCGGCGGCAAAACCTACAGCGGCGGCGCGCTGGCTGGATTGGAGGGCAACGATTTCTTCGCCGGCGCGGGCTTGAATAAATTCTCCACGAGCGTCAATCCAAAATCGCTGACGCTGAAACCCATCGATATCACGGGCAAGAAGAACCCGAAACTCACGCTCGCCATGGCGGCGACATTTCTCGATTTTGAGCCCGGCGATTTCCTGGATGTGCTGGTCGATCCGGATGGCGCCGGGCCGGGACAGTTCACGAGGCTGATCGGATTTTCCGCACCCGGCGACAACGACAAGTTCATGAGCGACGCTTCGACCCATCCGGACAACCCGGCGAAACTGCACTTGCGGTTCCAGGACGTCAGCTACGATCTCCCGCCGAACGCCACCCAACTGATCATCCGTTTTGAAGCGATGAACAATTGGTGGAACGAGATCGTCGCCTTCGACAACATCCGGATCACGGCGGGTGAAGCGGCCGTCAAACCGACCGTGGCCATCCGTCGCGACGGAGCCGGCGTTACGGTGGAGTTTGCTGGAGTCCTCCAGTCGGCTCCGAGTATCGCAGGACCGTGGACTGATGTAGCCAACGCGCAAAGCCCGCACGCCGTTGGGCAAATTTCCGGAGCGCAGTTTTTTCGGGCGCGCAGACCGTAGCTGTCACGACATTCTGCAATCACATCGGCTCTAACCGAACTAACGAGGTCCTTATGCTCATC
>JACPRI010000373.1 GCA_016190065.1 Verrucomicrobiota bacterium | reverse complement strand
GAGGAATTGCTTGTCCGAACGAATCAGGCCGCCATCGATGCGTTCCTTGACGGGTTGTCCGGAGCGATTCTTGAGCTGGCCCGCGGTGATTTTCTCGTTGAGGCCGCTGATAAGGGCCGACTCCGCGAGTTCGATGGGCTGATGCGTTTCCGGGCAGCACATGATTTTAAGCAGTTCAGGGTCAATCATAAAACAGGTTTGAAGTTCGGCGATGGATTCGCTCATGAGCGTTTCTTGGAGCGCCGAGTCGGTGAGGCGCCGGACTTGAGCGCCCGGTTCGCAGCCTCGTAAATCTCCTTCAAGGCGACCTTCGCTTCGGCCGCGAGTTTCTTGCAGGACTCGAATTCGGGTGTCGCCTGCACGGTCCGGCCATTGAGCTTCCCGATCTTGATCGTGACCTCGCCAAAGGGCGTTTTGACCTGCGTCAAATCGCGCCGCAATTTTCGGCGTTCGGCCAGAGAGCGGCGCAATCCGAAGGCGCTGGTCTCGCGAAGAAGCATTTCGGCAAATTCATCAGCCCGCGCGGCCGAACACAACACGGTCAAAAGCACACCCGGCCGGTTCTTTTTCATCTGAATGGGCGTGTGAAAAATGTCCAAAGCGCCCGCCGCCAAGGCGCGCTCGACGAAGTGGCCCAGGATTTCGGGATGGCAGTCATCGAGATTGGTTTCGAGGACGGCAATCGTATCCGTCTCCCAATCATTCTCGGAGTCGGGAGCGCCACTCGATGGGTGCGCGGGAGAAGGCGTGGCCTCACCGAGCACGGCGCGGAGCACGTTCGGACGGGTCTTGTTGTCGCGCGTTCCCAGTCCATATCCGACTTTCGCGGCCACCAGGCCCTGCATGGGGCCAAAATTCTCGGCGAATTCGGCGAGCAGAGCGGCGCCCGTCGGCGTAATCAACTCGTGCGGTTCCTCGCATTGGCTGACCGCGACACCTCGGGCGCCCAAAATCTCCAGCGTGGCCAGGGTAGGAATGGGAAAACGGCCATGGGCGCAATGGACCCACCCCGTGCCATCGACCGCCGGAGCGGCCAGCACGCGTGGCTTGCCAAACATTTCCAGCGCGACGCAAGCACCGACAATATCCACGATGGAATCAATGGCTCCCACCTCGTGGAAATGAACTTTCTCCGGAGGTTGGCCGTGAATTTTTCCTTCCGCGACCGCAATCCGTCGGAAAATCGACAGCGATCGTTGCTTCACCCAGGCCGACAGACCGCTCCGGTTGATCAAGGACTTGATTTCGCCAAAGTCGCGGCTGTGTCCGTGGTCCTCGTCATGCGGATGGTCGTGCTCGTGATGACCGTGGCCGTGATGGCTCGCAGGTTCGTGGGAGTGCGAGTGAGCGTGGTCATGATCCTCATCACGATCGTGGGCGTGGTGATGCGAGTGCTCGTGAGGGCCGTGCTCGGGGTGATGATGATGGTGGTCTTCGGCTTCGACCTCGTGGTGCCCGGACCAATGGACGTCGAATTTCACGCCCTGGATATTCGACTTCTGTTTGCGCGCAGCGTGCAAGTGGTAATCGTGGAGCCCTAACTTCTCCAATTCGTCTTCCAGCCTCTGGAAATCAACCCCCAGGTCGATCATCGCGCCGAGGAACATGTCGCCGCTGATGCCGCTGAAAGTGTCCAGGTAAAGCGTTTTCATGAATCCATCAACGACTTCGGCTGGCCGCGTCTCAATCCCGTCTATTGCTCTCGGCCTTCGTTTCAACCGCGTTTCCTTCTGCCGCCAGTGTGTTGATCTGGCTTGCGGTATAGCCGGCGCCAAATCCGTTGTCGATATTTACAACGGTGACCCCGGTGCCGCAACTGTTGAGCATGCCCAGCAACGCAGCCAGCCCGCCAAAATTCGCGCCGTACCCTACGCTGGTCGGGACCGCGATGACCGGACGCCGAACCAACCCGGCCACGACGCTTGGCAGTGCGCCTTCCATGCCCGCGACCACCACCAGCACGTTGGCCTTCATCAATTCTTCGAGGTGCGAAAGCAGACGGTGCAGCCCGGAGATCCCAACATCGTAAATCCGCCGGACGTGATTCCCCATGATGTCGGCCGTGATCGCCGCTTCTTCAGCGACGGGCAAATCGCTCGTCCCCGCGCAGAGGACGGCGATGACGCCGGGCCGCTTCGGGAGGGACCTTTTCTCGATGGTGACGCAGCGAGCCTGTTCGTGATAGACGGCGCGCTTGATGTGTTTGGAAACTGCCTGCGCTTGGGCTGGATTCAAGCGCGTAATCAACAAACGTTCCTCCTGCTTCCCAATCCTTCGAGCGATTGTGACGATTTGGTCGGCCGTTTTGCCGGCGCCGAAAATCACTTCTGGAAATCCTTTCCGAAGCGCGCGGTGGGTATCGACCTGGGCGAATCCCAGATCTGCCAAAGGCGCGGCCTGGAACGCGTGAAGCACCTTTTCCCGGCTGGCTTTTCCCCGGCGAAAATCGTCGAGCAATTGGATCGCTTCCGTCGTTGTCACGCGTGGAAAATGTCACGAAACTGCTCATGGGTCACGCGGGAAACGCGCCGGACGGAGCGTGAAGGAGCCGAAAAGCTCCAAATTACCTCTTGCTTCCGCCAGGACGTAATCCTATATTGCGCGCTCTTTTCGAGAGAAAGCACGAATTATGCGTCGCCCTAAAGGTATCAAAACACGAAAGTCCGTGGCGAAACGATTTAAGATTTCGGCCCGGGGAAAAGCCTTGCGCATGCGCGGCGGCAAGCGCCATTTGCTCGCGACCAAGAATCCCAAGCGCCGCCGCTCGCTTGGCACCGCCGTCGTCGTCGATCCAACCGACGCCTATCGCATCACTCAGAATCTGCCTTTCAGCCACTGAGTCACTCCGAGCCGGATTTTAACGATTTAACGATTTAACGATTTAACCTTTTAACCAACGATGCGAGTCACCAACGCCCCCGCTTCCCGAAAACGCCGCAAGCGGACGATCCAAGCCGCCAAAGGCTTTCGGATGCGCCGCTCCAAACTGTACCGCTATGCCGCCGACGCGCTGGACCACGGACGGCAATACGCCTTTCGCGACCGGAAAACGAAGAAGCGCAATTTCCGCGCCCTCTGGCAAGTCCGGATCAACGCCGCCGCCCGCGCGGCGGGCCTGACGTACAGCCGCTTTATGGAAGGCTTGAAGGCCGCCAAAGTCACCCTGGATCGAAAGGTCCTCGCCGACCTGGCCGCGACGGACGGCGCCGCCTTTGGCGAATTGGTCCAGGTCGCCCAGAACGCTCTGAAGGCGAAAATGGCCAAAGCCTGACGAAGCGTCCACTTTGAAGCGGAACGGGCGACCGGGAAACTGGCCGCCCGTTTTTCCTTTGTGACATGGCGAGGCCACTGCGGCTAAAAAGAGATTATGTCCTTTGTGCATGAAATCGAACCGATGAAGCAGACGGCTCTGGAGGAGCTCAAGGCGGCTCCGGACCTGGCGGCGCTGGAACAAGCTCGCGTCAATTATCTCGGAACCCACGGCAAGTTTACCGCACTGTCGAAACAACTCGGAACACTGCCGAAGGAGGAAAGACCGGCGGCGGGCAAGCTGATCAACGAGACCAAGGCAGAACTCGAAGCCGCCCTCGCCGCCCGCAAAGCGGATCTGGAACTCAAAGCAGCGCTGCCGAAGGAACCGACCGACTTTACTCTCCCTGGCCGCCGCCGTCATTTGGGCAGGCTTCACCCGCTCACCCAAACGACCGAGGACATCGTCCGGATTTTCCGGAAGATCGGCTTCGTGGTCGCAGATGGTCCGGAGGTCGAAAACGAATGGTATTGTTTTGACGCGCTGAACACGCCGGCGGATCACCCGGCGCGGGACACGCAGGATACGTTCTATTTGGCTATCGCGGCGATTGATTCACCCTCTCCTGGGGGAGAGGGCCGGGGTGAGGGGGAGCGCAAGGCCCTGCTTCTCCGCACTCACACCTCTTCAGTCCAGATCCGCGTGATGGAAAAACAGCCGCCCCCCATCCGCCTCGTCGCTCCGGGCCGGGTGTATCGGCGCGACAACGCCGACGCGACGCACAATCCGACCTTTCAACAAATCGAGGGTCTTTACGTGGACCAGGGCGTGACGGTCGGCGACCTGAAGGGCACCGTGGAATACGTGTTTAAGAAGTTGCTCGGCGACGAAGTGAAACTTCGTTTTCGTCCGCATTATTTTTCCTACACGGAGCCGAGCTTTGAGATCGACTTCTCCAGCTCGTTGACGCGGAAGATGGGCAAGGAATGGCTGGAGATTGCCGGCTGCGGCATGGTGCATCCGCAGGTGTTTGAGAACGTCGGTTACGATCCGGAAATCTGGACCGGCTGGGCCTTCGGCTTCGGCATCGAACGGGTCGCCATGATCCGGTATGGCATCAACGATATCCGGCTTTTCTACGAGAATGATGTGAGGCTTTTGCGGCAGTTCTAGTATTCCTGAATTGAATTGACAGGATTCCAATCGGATTCAACTTGGAGGCATGAAAACCACAATTGATATTCCTGATGAGCTGATGGAAGAAGCTATGAAATTCACCGGCGCGAAGACCAAGCGGGAGGCGGTGGTAACGGCCGTGGAGCGGTTCAACCGCCTGAAGCGGCTGGAGAAGCTCAACGCACGTGTCCGCGGGCAGTTCCGTGATTTTTTGACCCAGGCCGAGCTCAAGGCGATGCGTGAAGCCGATATTCCAAAGGTCAGACGATGAAACTCGTGGACACGTCCAGTTGGGTTGAATACTTGCGCGACCGGAAGTCCGAGGCGGGCGACACCGTGGAAGTGCTGGTGCTCAGTGGCAACGCCGCCTGGTGCGATATGACCCTGGTCGAATTGTGGCATGGGGTGCGCGGTCCCAAGGAAAAGCGTGAGTTGGCCGAAATGGAAAACGAGATCGAACGCATTCCTGTGGACCAAGCGACCTGGCGGCTGGCCTCAAAAGTGGCTCTACGTTGCCGCGAAAGCGGGATCACTGTTCCCATTAGCGACATAGTCATCGCCGGGTGCGCGGTGACACACAAGCTTGAGTTGGAACATTGTGACAAACACTTTGATGACCTATTACCGATTGCCAAAGCGCTTGGAACGTAAGCCATCGAATCCGCCATGAACACAAACGGAATTCCCAGACTTTCCATTTCTTTCGTGAAGCTCTGTAAGCCGTGGCGGCCGCGGCAGGGAACGAGCCTTGTGTCAATTCAATCGCTTCGGCTGTCTCGTTTCGTCACATCTTTGATTGCGATTTCCTCGCTTTTCTTGCCGCTTCCGGCGAAAGCGAGTGAAACCAAAACCCAAAACGTCTTCCTCATTATGAGCGATGGGTTGCGGTGGCAGGAGGTGTTTGGCGGGGCAGAGGAACTGCTCCTGGACACCAAGAACGGCGGCGTGAAGAACACCAATTCGCTCTACCGGGAATTCTGGCGCGAGACGCCGGAAGCGCGCCGGCAAGCCTTGCTACCGTTCTTTTGGACCGAGATCGCAAAGCGCGGCCAACTGCTCGGCAATCAGAAGAAGGGCAGCGTGGTCAACTTCACCAATGGGCGGAAGTTTTCTTACCCCGGCTACAACGAAGTCCTGACCGGCCTGGCGGATCCGCGCATTGACAGCAATGCGAAGAAGCTCAATCCCAATGTCACCGTGTTTGAGTGGCTGCACGGGCGCAGCGGTTTTCAAGGGAAGGCGGCCGTCTTCGCCACGTGGGACGTCTTCCCGTACATTTTCAACATTGATCGCAGCAAGCTGCCGATCTGGCCTGCCTGGGAGCCCCGATTTGAAAGCCCGGAAATTCAAGTGCCCGAAACCGTGGCCGCACTCACGCGAGACACGACTCAGATTTGGGAGGGCGTGATCTTCGATTCGTTCGTGTTCCACGCCGCGCTGGACCACCTCCAACGCAAACAGCCGCGCCTCCTGTTCCTCGGTTTCGGCGAGACCGATGAATGGGCCCACGCGGGACGGTACGACCATTACCTCACGGCCGCGCATCAGGTCGATGATTTCATCCGCCGCCTCTGGGAAACGGTCCAATTGATGCCGCAGTATCGAAACAAAACCACCTTCATCATCACCGCGGACCATGGTCGGGGCAGCGGTCCGAGCGAGTGGAAAGATCATGGGGAAAAGATCGCCGGCGCCGAAGGCATTTGGATTGCCACGATCGGTCCGGACACTTCCCCACTGGGCGAGCGAACCAACACTGCGGCCGCCACGCAAAGCCAGATCGCCGCGGCGATTTCAGCTTTGTTGGGAGAAGATTATCGTGCGGCCTTTCCCAGGTCGGCCCCGCCCCTCGAGGATCTGTTGAAGTAAATTTCGTTTCTCGACATGAAAGTCACATTCAATTGGCTCAAGCAGTACGTGGATTTCGACTGGTCCGCGGACGAACTGGCCGACCGTCTGACGATGCTCGGCATTGAAGTGGAAGGGGTCCACAA
The DNA here is from genome assembly GCA_016190065.1 of Verrucomicrobiota bacterium. GTDB lineage: Bacteria > Verrucomicrobiota > Verrucomicrobiia > Limisphaerales > SIBE01 > VHCZ01. Next base: position 2,597 of record JACPRI010000373.1, on the reverse strand, counting down.
GCTTGGCGGCGAGTTCGAGGGCATCGTCGTTGGGCAAGTGATCACGCGCGACAAAGTGCCCGGGTCGGACAAGCTTTCCGTCTGTCGCGTGAACGACGGCCAGGGTGAACGCCAGATCATTTGCGGCGCGCAGAATCACAAATCGGGCGATAAGGTGGCGCTCATTTTGCCGAATCACGCCTTGCCTCTCAAGCCGGGCGAGAAAGAGCCGTTCGTCATCAAGGTCCGGAAAGTTCTCGGGGTTGAATCTCATGGCATGATGTGCTCGCCGAAGGAACTTGGCCTGGCTGAAGACGCGGAAGGAATCTTGATCCTGCGCGACGACGCGAAAGTGGGTCAACCCTTCGCCGAATACCTGGGCCGAGCGGTCGGCGACGTGGTCTATGATCTTGAAATCACGCCGAACCGGCCGGACTTGAACAGCGTGCTGGGGATTGCCCGGGAGATCGGCGCCCTGACTGGGAACCCGGTGAGGATTCCCGAGGCAAAAGTAGGACAGGCTTCCAGCCTGTCCGGAGCAGGCAAGATGCCTGCCCTGCATGGTGAAGATCTGGTGGCCGTCCGAATCGAGGATAGCGAGCTTTGTCCGCGCTACACGGCCAGGGTGGTTTGTGAGGTGAAGATCGGCCCAAGCCCCGATTGGCTGCGCCAGGCGTTGGAGAAAATTGGGATCCGCAGCATCAACAACGTGGTCGATGTCACCAACTATGTGATGATGGAGATCGGCCAGCCCTTGCACGCGTTCGATTATCATCTGCTCGCCAAAGCCGGACAGGCTTCCAGCCTGTCCGGGGGCAAGCAAGATGCCTGCCCCACGATTATCGTCCGTCGCGCCAACGCAGGAGAGAGATTTACGACCCTCGATGGCCAACAAAGAACGCTCAGCAATGAGATGCTCCTCATTGCTGACGAAGCCAAGGCTATTGCCCTCGCCGGCATCATGGGGGGGCAAAATACGGAGATCAACGACCAGACGCGCGACGTCTTGATTGAGAGCGCCTATTTCAACCCCACCAACATTCGCCGCACGAGCAAAGCGCTTGGACTCCGGAGCGAGTCCAGTTATCGGTTCGAGCGCGGCGCGGACATTGCCGCTTGCGATTGGGCCAGCCGTCGGGCGGCCCAACTCATTTTGGAAACGGCAGGAGGGGATCTGGCGGCCGGAGTCGTGGACGCTTACCCGAACCCCGTCGCACCAAAACAGATCGCTCTGCGCCATACAAGGACCGCGGCCTTGCTCGGAGTGGATATCCCCGGAGATCAGCAAACGGAGTTCCTTCACCGGCTAGGGCTGGAAGTCGTCACCAGGCCTGGAGTCGCGCCGACAACCGGAGTTCGGATGCCGCACACCACGGTCTTCCAGATTCCGTTCTTCCGCGTCGATCTGAAGCGCGAAGTGGATTTGATTGAGGAAATCGGCCGGCTGTACGGGGCGGATCGAATTCCCTCGACGCCGCCGCGGGCTGCGATTGGATCCAACGCTTACGACGCGGTGCATGACCAAATCGCCGAAGCCCGGCGAATCTTGACCGGCCTGGGATTGAACGAAGCGCAAGGGCAGACCTTGATTTCGGACACGGCGGCTGAGTTGGTCGCGGCGCCGGATAGTTTGGTCCGTCTGGCCAATCCGCTGAGCAGCGACATGAACGCGCTGCGTCCCAGTTTGCTGCCGGGGCTGATCGACTCGTTGCGCCATAACGAAAACCGGAAAAACAACGACATCGCGCTCTTTGAGGTGGGCCGCGTGTTTTTGGAATCGGCGGGACGGATGAAAGAGGAACGGCGGCTCGCCATCGCGCTCACTGGCCAGCGGGAGGCATTGTTCTGGAGCGGGAGCGCCCGCGGCGCGCGGTCGGACATCTACGATGTGAAAGGCTTCCTTGAGGAGTTTCTGGAACAGTTTGGTTTGCGCGGCACCACTTACACAAGGCGCGCGGACTGCACCGGGTTGTTTCTGGAATCGGCCAGCATCAGTCTGGGCGGCAAAGTTCCCCTGGGTGAAATGGGGCAGCTCCTGCCGGCACTCGCGAAACGCCACGACCTGCGCGGCGCCGTGCTGCTGGCGGAGCTGAACCTGGATGCGTTGCTTACTCGGCGAAACACGGCTCGATCATTCAAACCTCTTCCGGCGTTCCCGTCCATTCGAAGGGACGTGGCCATGTTTGTGACCGAGTCAACAACTCACGAAGCGGTTCTTCATGCCGTCAAACAAGCCAAGCCGCAGAATCTCGAAGGTGTCGAACTGTTCGACATATTCCGCGGCCAGCATGTCCCCGAAGGCCAGAAAAGTGTCGCCTACGCTTTCACCTATCGGCATCCGGAGCGGACGTTGACGGACGCCGAGGTCAACGCGGTTCACGAGAAAGTGGTGGAGCACCTAAAGCAGAAGCTGCAAGCCGTCGTCCGGGAATAATTAGTTAATTATCCGGTCCTCACCTTTTCAGATTGCGGCGGCGCTTGACTTTAACCCGATACGGCGTGGCCTCCTCCCCGACGTGAAAACCCACGGAAGGTACGCAGCGCCGCGACGGAGACGTGAACTGGTCGCAAATTGCGACCAGTTCGACGCACGGTCCTGAAATTCAGCTTCGCGCCTG
>JACPRI010000347.1 GCA_016190065.1 Verrucomicrobiota bacterium | reverse complement strand
TGGCCGTGTCTGGTCTCTCACGGGCCAGTTGGATGAGGCCGCGAATATCGAACACAATCCCGGCAAAGCTCGCCAGACCCTGAGGCAAGTTCTGGAAATCGTTTCGTTCCGCTCCTTCGAGCCAGCTTTCAGTCAACGCCGCGTTGTAGTACGGCGTGAGATCAATCTGGTTTGGCCGGGCTTCGGGACTGCGCGGAAGGATCAGCCGGGCCAATTGTCCTTTCCGCTGTGCGGCGATGAATTCCGAGGCGCGGCGTTCGGCCTCGGCGATTTGTTGAGCCGTCATTTCCTTCCCCACGTCGGCCAGACTTGCCATTGCTTGGGGATGAGCTTGCGACGCAGCCAGGCTAACCCACCGGTAAGCGGCTATGAGATCCTTGGCCGTCCCCTCCCCTTTCCAGCACATCTGTCCGAACTGATTTTGGCCGGTCGGATGGTCTTGCTCGGCAGCCCGGCGAGACCAGTCAGCGGCCGAAGCGAAATCCTTCGCAACCCCCTGGCCGTAGTAGAACATTAACCCCAGGTTCGCCTGCGCTGCCGCGTGGCCTTGCGCCGCCGCCCGCTGGAACCATGCGAACGCCTGCGACAAATCCTGCGGCACTCCGTCGCCTTCAAAGTGAAGGAGGCCAAGGTGGTTTTGCGCTTCGTCGAATTGTTGATCCGCGGCTTTTCGGAACCACGCGATGGCTTCTGAGATGTTCTTCGCCGTGCCGCGTCCTTCCTTCGCCATTTCGCCGACTGCGTTTTGAGCCATGGCGCTGCCTTGCGCGGCCATTTGGCGGATGGCCGCAAGGGCATCCGGATTTCCGTTCTCAGCCGGCGGGCGAAGCATGCGCAGCGCGGCCAGGTGGTTTGTCGGTGTTCCCTGTCCGCGCCAGAACATTTTGCCGAGGCTAACTTGAGCCGGAACGGAACCCAAATCAGAAGCACGCCGAAACCAACGAAACGCAGCAGGGTAATCGGCCTGGACGCCCTGGCCTTCGGCAAAAATGCGGCCCAGCGCCTCTTGGGCTGGAATCAAGTTTTGCTCGGCAGCCTTCCGATGCCAAACAATGGCTTCGGGCAAACTTCGAGAAACGCCTTCCCCTCGCTCGTACATCGAGCCGAGACTCATTTGCGCCTCTGGCGATCCCAAGTCCGCCGCTTTGTGATACCAAAGAAACGCCTCCGCCAAATCCGGCGTGACCCCGTCGCCCTTGGCGTAGGCCAGGCCCAGCGCGGTCTGCGCCTCGGTCTGTCCCTGTTCGGCCGCCTTGCGAAGCCAGCGGAGTGCTTCGCTCTTGTCTCGAACGACGCCTTCGCCGCGATCATACTTGATTCCCAAACCAAACTGCGCGTCGGCTAATCCGAGCTCGGCTGCTTTCGATTCCCATTTGAACCCCTCCGCCAAATCCTGGGCCACGCCCAGGCCTTTGGTGAAGGCTGCGGCGAGCGCGTGTTGAGCACGCGCGTGGTCTTGCTCAGCGGCTTTGCGGAGCCACACGAGCGCCTCGCGGTCGTCGCGAACGACACCCAGGCCCTGCCCGTGCATCGCGGCCAGATTGAATTGCGCGTGGGCATAGCCCAGTTCGGCGGACTTGCGATACCACGAGACAGCCTGGGCAAAATCCTGGCGGATCCCCTGCCCTTTGTCGTAGCAGACACCCAAATCATTCTGCGCCGCGGCATGTCCTTGGCCAGCGGCCTTGAGCAACCATTGGACAGCTTGTGCCAAGTCCTGTGACGCGCCAGTGCCTTGAGAATACATCCGCGCCAATTCAAATTGAGCTTCGGCGTGTCCTTGCGCCGCGGCCTTTTGAAACCCAATTCGAGCTTCGGTGAAATCCTGCGGCTGTCCCTTTCCTTCCAAATGAAGTTTGGCTTGCTGGAAATACGCTTCCGCCGAACTCTGTTCCGTGCCGGCCCGGGCGGATTGCGCTGAATTAGTCGCGGTCGTCGCGTTTGTATCGGCCCCAGAGACAGTCGCAGTTCGATCAAGCGAGGTGTCATTCCCTGGCTGCTTCGCGCGGTGATTTGTGGAGAGCCAGAAGAGCCCGCCCGCACCAAGGATAATCACGCCCAGGATCAAGGCTGCCAGCCTGAGTTTGAATTCACGGATTTCCAAATCGTTCCTCATTTTCATTGGCCACGGCCAGAGTCGTCGCGGGGATTCGGATCGAGCTCCGTGAGGATTCTCTGGCGTATTTGATCCGGCTCCACGCCCAGGTTTGTCAAAACACGGGCAGCGACTCCACCGCCCTCCTGCAGCAGTCCGAGCAGAATGTGCTCAGTTCCCACGTAGGTGTGATTTAGAGCCTTGGCTTCCTTGGCCGCGAGCGATAGCACCATTTTAGTCCGCGGAGTGTAAGGAATATTTCCAATCGTTTTCTGATCCAGTCCCGTTCCCACGAGTGTCTCCACTTCGGCCCGAACCTTATCGAGCTCGAGCCCGATCTGATGCAGAACGTTGACCGCGACGCCTTGGCCCAGCGCGATCAAGCCGAGCAACACGTGCTCGGTTCCCACGAAGTTGTGATTGAGTCGGCCCGCTTCCTTTCGAGCCAGGGCCAGGACTTGCTGGGCACACGGTGTAAAGCTGTTCAGCCGTTCGGGCTCAACATCGCCGGTCAACGAGGAGAACAACCGATGCATCCAGCCCCGAGGCGATGGCGTTAGAATCCTGGGAGATGTTTCGAGATCCCCGCGCCCCGCCGGATCGGGATGCACGCGCGTAATGTCTTCCAAGACCACTTTGACTTTCTCTCGTGCGCTGAGGTACGCGGCCTCGACGAGTGCCATCGTGCTTAGGTTGTCGCGTCCGCTGATGGCCGGCTTTTTTCCGGTCTCCAGCGCAATGAGCAACTGGGCCATCGTTCCGGTGAAGGCATCCGGAAACCAGCTCTCGCTCCAGCGCGGCTGATGAAACTCTTTGTCTCCTTTGGCGGCGTATCGGATGGTCGAAGGCGTGGTGTAAGGCTCCCGGCACCAGCCGATGTCGCCGATCGCCAGTCCATTCGTGCCTTCGATGCGCCATTGGATGCGAATGTCGGCAGGGCACCCTTCCTTTGCGGGGCCGGTCCACGTGTCGTCGATGCCGACACAGCGGAGGCCGCTGACGTAATCCAGGATGTAGGTGCAGATGCCATCAGTATGCGGAAACTTCGTGCGCGGATCCGTGCGCACGCTGCAATAGATTCCTTCCGGATTGCCAAACCAATAGCGAAACGCATCGAGGTGATGGATCGACATGATGCGGAGCGTCAGCCACCCAAGCTCCTTCTGCCACTCCATCCAGTGCGGGATGCCGCGCATATCGATGGTCGCAAAGACCGGTTCGCCGAGCGTGCCGTTTTCGATCAAGGTCTTGGCGGCGCGAACGGATTGGTCGTAGCGCATGTTCTGGTTCACAGCGAGCACAATGCCCGCCTTCTCGCAGGCTTCAACCGCTTCGACGGCTTCCGCGTAATCCACTCCGAGTGGCTTCTGGGCCAAGATGCCTTTGACCGTCTTTCGCGCACAGGCAGCTTGGATGAGTTCGAGTTGGTGCATCGGCGGCACGGCGATGTCGAGCACTTCGATGCTTGGATCATCCAGGAGTTCCGCAGGGGAAGCGAAGACTTCGGGGATGCCATGCCGTTGAGCGACTTGTTGGGCTCGGCTGCGCGTGCGGGAGGCAATGGCCACCGGATTGAAGCCCGCTTTGCGATAGGCGACGAGGTGACAGTCACTCACGATGAATCCGCTGCCAATGATTCCAATCCGAAAGTCTTTTCGCTTCGGCAGTGAAGGATGGATGTTCAAGTCCATGAACGGATAACCTTTGTGAATGACTGGAATTCGCTTTTCAGCGCGGGGGTGAAGGTATGCGGCGATCAGGCTTTCGGCAAGGCATAACACGCCGACCGACTCGCCGGTTCGCGCATTCCCCGATCGTCCCACTCTATTGAGTCGCAACCGCGCCACCGGAGGCTCCGGCTCGCACGGCTCCGGGATCCAACCCGGACTCCCAGATTTCCGTTTGCTTCCACGAGACTGTCGTGGACCACGCTGGCAAGCCCAGCTACAAGTCCGTTCGCTCCGCAGCCGGAAATGCGGAGTTGCTCGAACTGGCTATTCACGGCCGTGCTGGCAACGATCCCGCTCAATCCGCATCCGCAACGGCGTGCGTCGCGGCATGGGGCGCTCGAACCAACCGAACCAACCTCTGCTAGAGTGAACTGGTGAGAAGGGATCAAATAAAACTGTCTGGTCAGCGGGTTCCTGAACTCGCAGTCACTGATCGCGCAGGGCAGCGCGGAGGCGTCTGACCTCCTCAAGAATCTCTTTCTCTTTCAATTCCGACAAGCGGGCCTTCAGACGCCCGTCGAAGACCACGCAAGCCATATGTATGCTGGCGGTCCGTCCCAATTCTGTGCGCCGCTCGGCAGGAAGGCGCTGAAACTGTTCAATGATCGCTCTCGCATCGCGGTACGCCCCCTGGACAAAAGCGGGAGCAATGGAATGCCCCGTCTGTCGCCGTACCCGATGCTGATCCGCGTGGCACAACACCCCCACGGGCAGTCTCAAGCGGAACCCATTCGTGCGCGCCAAAGTCACCCATGCACCGTCAAACGCCTCGATCCTGGCCTCAATCACCCGTCCCGCCTGGTTCGTCCACAGGTCGGCCCAAAGCGGCGTGGCAAGCG
>JACPRI010000027.1 GCA_016190065.1 Verrucomicrobiota bacterium | reverse complement strand
TCCCCAAGGGAGAGGGCCGGAGTGAGGGGGAACGTGGGCTCCGAAGGGCATCAAAGCTCAAAAACTGAAATGCGCCCGACTCCTCGATTCCTTCCTTTGCTGCTGCTCTTGTTTGTCGGCAGCGGCTGCGCGGCGTTGATCTACGAAATCGTCTGGCTCCAGTTGCTGCAACTGGTGATCGGCTTGACCACGATTTCGCTGGGCGTGTTGTTGGGAACTTTCATGGGAGGGATGTGCCTCGGCAGTTTGCTTCTGCCACGCTTGGTTTCCAGGCGCCACCATCCGCTGCGTGTGTACGCTCTGTTGGAATTGGCGATTGGCCTCATCGGTATTGCCGTCCTCTTCGTGATGCCGCACGTCAGCCGGATTTACACGGCGAACGCCGGCCACGGCTTCACCAGCATGTTGGTCCGATGCACGGTTGCCGCCGTTTGTTTGCTGCCGCCGACCTTGCTCATGGGCGCGACGCTGCCGGCCATCTCGCGGTGGGTCGAGGCGACGCCGCAAGGCGTGTCGTGGCTCGGATTTTTTTACGGCGGAAACATTGCGGGCGCTGTCTTCGGCTGCTTGTTGGCGGGCTTTTACCTGCTGCGAATCCACGACATGGCGACGGCGACATATGTCGCGGCGGCGATCAACGGGGCGGTGGCCATGGTTGCTTTGGGTTTGGCGGGGCGGGCGTCATGCAAATCCGAAATCCGAAACCCGAAATCGGAAATGGAAAGGGAGCAATCGTTGAACCCACCCCTGGCCCCTCCCGGGAGGGGAACAGACCCACAGCAGGCTGAAGTCGGCTGCCCTCCTCTGGAGGGGCCGGGGGTGGGTTCCTGGCCAATATACGTCGCCATTGGCTTGTCGGGCCTGGCTGCGCTCGGCGCGGAAGTGGTGTGGACGCGGCTGCTTTCGTTGCTGCTGGGTGGGACGGTCTATACGTTTTCGATCATTTTGGCGGTGTTCCTGGCCGGTTTGGGCATCGGCAGCAGCGCGGGTTCGCTTGTAGCGCGCTCGACTGTGAATCCGAGGTTGGCCCTGAGTTTCTGCCAGATGCTGTTGGCCGGCGGGGTTGCCTGGACGGCAGACATGATCGCGCATTCGCTCCCGTACTGGCCGATCTACCCGTCGCTTTCCAAGAGTCCTTGGTTCGGTTTCCAACTGGATATGGCCCGCTGCCTCTGGGCCATTCTGCCAGCCGCCATTTTGTGGGGAGCCAGCTTTCCGTTGGCGCTGGCGTCGGTCGCGTCCCGGGGACAGGATCCCGGACGGCTGGTTGGAGGAGTTTATGCCGCGAACACGGTTGGTGCGATCCTCGGCGCCCTGGGTTTCAGCATGGTGGTGATTCCTTGGATCGGCACCCAATGGGCGCAGCGATTGCTGATTGGGCTTTCGGCCGTCGCCGCGCTTTTTGCTTTTGTGCCGGTGCTTCGGAGTCGGCGTGCCGAGATTCTCCGGCCAGAGCGCTACGAACCGGAGCCAACCCGGAGCGCAGATTTTCAATCTGCTGTCTCGCAAGCTTGCCGTGTGCGGGGTGCGGGCGATTCTGATACTCGGGATAGTGTCGCAGCGTCCGCCGATTGCAGATCGGCGATACGGCAGGTTGCAAACCTGCGTTACGGACTCTTGAGGCGGTTTGCCGGAGCGTTGTCGTTGGCGATGGCGATGGGAGTTGCGGCCTTGCTTGTTTGGCGCGTGGCGCCGGCGCCCTGGGGACTGACCGCTCATGGCCGATTCATGGCTTCTTACGGAAGCCGCTTGGCACCCGGGATTACACCCGAGCAGAAGATTCCAGCGACGCAGGGCGATCCCGATATTTTCTGCACTTACCTCGGCGAAGGCTTGAACGGCTCGGTCGCGGTGACTCAATGGACGACCGGCGCGCGGTTTTTCCATTCCGCGGGCAAGGTGCAGGCATCGAACGGACCGCAAGATATGCGCCTGCAACGAATGCTCGGACACCTGGCGGCGCTGGCTCACTCAAAACCCGAATCGGTGCTCGTGGTGGCCTGCGGCGCCGGCGTGACGGCGGGCACATTCGTCCTGCATCCGGAGGTGAAACGGATCGTCATTTGCGACATCGAACCGCTCGTCCCAAGATTTGTCGCCCCGATGTTCGAGAAGGAAAACTACGGCGTCGTGAAAGATCCCCGCACCGAGGTGGTGTTCGACGACGGCCGTCATTTCATCCGCACGACCCGCGAGAAATTCGACGTCATCACCTCCGACCCGATTGATCCGTGGGTCAAAGGCTGCGCTGCGCTTAACACCGTGGATTATTACGAAATGTGCAAGGCGCATTTGAAGCCGGGCGGAGTCATGGCGTTGTGGATTCCGCTGTACGAGAGCAATTCGGAAACGACGAAAAGCGTCATCGCCACGTTTTTCAAGGCTTTCCCCAATGGAATCATCTGGAGCAACGACCACGCGGGCGAGGGCTATGACGCGGTTCTGTTCGGCCAGGTCGAGCGCACCCGGATCGATCTGGACCAACTGCGCGAAAGGCTCGCTCGATCGGACCACGCGCGCGTCAAGCAATCGCTGCAGGAAGCCGGCTTCCAATCCGAGCTCGGCTTGCTCGCTACCTACGCCGGCCAGGCGCGCGATTTGCAGGAATGGACGCGGGACGCCCAGATCAACACCGACCACAATCTGCGGCTGCAGTATCTGGCCGGGATGTGGCTGAATTCCAACAAGAGTTTGGAAATCCTGGACGAGATCACCCGGTATTGCCGATTCCCGGACGAGCTTTTTATCGGTTCAGCGGAACGCAAACAAACGCTCAAGCTGTGGATCGAGGGATCGGGATCGGGTAAGGCGAGTTCCAGCGAATGAACCTGAAAAGTGCCTTTTCCAGAAAGAACCGCACGCGGACCATGAGTCAGACGTTGGTCGGGCGGTGCCCAGCGCAAAACGACAACAATGAAAATTCATAGTCCCTTCTCCGCCGTGGTGTTCGCGGCCACACTCGGCACCATCTCCTGTGTCGCCGCCGATCTCAGCGGAGCCGTGACCACGAATACGACGTGGGCGGCGGCCAAAAGTCCTTACTTGCTGACGGGCAGTGTCACGGTGAGCAACGGCGTGACGCTGACAATCGAGGCCGGAACCACGGTGTTTCTCGGGACGAACGTGAACCTGATCATCGACCGCGGCGGACGGATGCTCGCCGAAGGCACAGCCGCGGCGCCGATTCGGTTCACGCGCCCGCCAACGGCAACGGCAAGCTGGGGCAACATCGCCCTCCGAGGCGGCCCGAGTTCGCCCGAAACCCGCATCGCTTACGCCCACATCGAGGGAAATCGCTCGACGGCCATTCAGTCCACCGACGGCACCGTATTTTTGAGCCATCTGACCTTCGGCACTACAGACCGGCCTTACCTCATGCTCGACCGCTCGTCGTTCCTGGTCCAGGACTGCGTCTTCCCGTCCGTGACGGCGCGGTTCGAAATGATTCACGCGGACGGCGGCATCAAGGCTGGCGGGCGCGCGCTTTTTCTCCGCAACTTCTTCGGCATGCCTCGGGCGGGTTACACCGATGTGATCGATTTTACGGGCGGCAACCGGCCGGGTCCGATCGTCGAATTCATCAATAACGTCTTTGTCGGCGCCACGGATGACATTCTGGATTTCGACGGCACCGATGCCTGGATCGAAGGCAACGTTTTTCTCCATGCGCACCGGAACGGCTCGCCCAATTCCTCGAGCGCGGTCAGCGGCGGCACTCGCAACGGCCTGAGTTCCTATTTCACCGTCATCGGCAATATTTTTTACGACGTCGATCAAGCTGCGACGGCCAAGGAAGGGAATTTTTACACGCTGATCAACAACACGATCGTCCATCAGACCCGCGTCGGAGGTGTCGATAGCGACGCCGCCGTCGTTAATTTCGCTGATCCTGGCGCGCGCGAAGGGGCGGGGATGTATCTTGAAGGAAACATCATTTACGATGCCGAAAAGCTGGCGCGCAACCTGAAGGCGGCCCAGGTGACGTTCACGAACAACCTGATGCCGTTTACGTGGTCGGGGCCTGGCGGCGGCAACTCCGAAGCAGATCCTCTGCTCAAGTATCTCCCCCAGCTCTCGGAAACCACAAACATCACGTCATGGGCGGGGGCGCAGGTCGTGCGCGATTGGTTCAGCCTTAAGCCGGGTTCGCCAGCGCGAGGGACCGGCCCAAATCGTCGCGACAGGGGAGGCGTCAGGCCGCTCGGCGTGTCGATCTCCGGTGAACCCACCGGCACTACGGACCAGTCGGCCGCGACGCTCGTCGTGGGGGTGAATCGCAAAGGCAGCGGCATTCCGGAACGAGGCTTTCCCAACGGTTCGGGTTACACCCATTACAAATGGCGCCTCGATGGCGGACCTTGGAGCGCGGAGACGCAGATCGACACTCCGATCGCGCTGGCGAACTTATCGAACGGTCAGCACTCCGTGGAGGCCGTGGGCAAGCGGGATTCAGGAACCTACCAGAACGATCCGGCGCTCGGGCCGGACGCTGTGGTGACACGCTCGCGCACGTGGACGGTCCGCACGAAGGAATGATTCCGGCCGTAACCATTCTGTTGAATTGAAGAGCACACGCGCCCCCTTGCGTGCATCGAGCCGCACCTCGCTGATCGATGCATTCGCTCCAGCGGTAGGGACGCGTTCCACCGCGTCCCACTTATTTCCTTGGAGACGCAGACAGAACGGAAAAGCTGCCGTGGGAGCACAGGAGATCCAGGTTTACCCGCCGTTCGCCTTCGGTTGAAAGAACGGCCTCCGGGAGATATCAGGGACGCGGTGGACGGTGGACCGGGTCCTTACCGCGCTAAACGAGCGCTAAACGGCATTCGAACCGGTCGGCAGGCTGACCGTGAACGTCGAGCCGGCCCCGGGCTCGCTGGAGGCCTCGATCGTCCCGCCATGGGCTTCCATGATCGCTTTGGAGATCGCCAGCCCGAGACCGGTTCGTCCGGCGGCCGCGGAACGAGATTTATCCCCTCGGTAAAAGCGTTCGAAAATGTGCGGAAGATCTTCGGCTGAGATGCCAATTCCCGAATCGGACACGCACAGAATGGCAGCGCTGTTCTCGATCCGCGTCGTGACGCGAATTTCTCCATCCGGCCTGTTGTAGTGGATGGCGTTGGTGAGGAGATTCGTGATGACCTGGGCGAGGCGATCCGCGTGGCCGGAGACTTTCGCGGGTGTGAGTTCGCAATGGATGCTGACGCCGCGTTGCTCCGCGAGGGGACGAATGAGATCGACGCAAGCACGCGTTGTTTCCGCCAGCTCGAGCGGGGCGCGCTGGAGGTGTTCCTGGCCGGCGTCGAAGCGGGCGAGTTCGAGCAAGGATTCCGTGAGCCGCCGCATTTGTTGGGCGGTGTCCAAACAGGCCTCGATCGTTTCGCGGTATTCGGCGGCACTGCGTTCGCGCGCCAGGGTCGTTTGCGCTTCGGAGATGAGCACAGTCAGCGGCGTGCGCAATTCGTGGGAAGCATCAGCGGTAAACTGCTTTTGCTGCGCAAAGGCGGCTTCGAGCCGGGCGAAGGTTGAATTCAATACTCCGGCCAGGCGGCCCAGCTCATTTTTCGGATCTTTCACGCCGATCCGTTCCGACAGGTTGCTTTCCGAGATTCGTCGCGCGGCGGCGCTGATTTCCTCGATGGGACGGATGGCCCGCGTGGTCAACCGCCTACCGCCTCCGATGCCCAGCGCGAGCACGGCGCCACCCGCTGCGAGCAACCACCATGCGAAGCGATGCAGGGCCTGCCAGTCCGCGGTGATTGATCGGCCCGCGAGCACGCAGTCTCCCATTTCGGTGAAATGATACGCTTCACGAAACGAGTCCCGAGTCCGCAAATGCGTCTGCGTGTCGCGACCCAGGCGTTCCGGGAACGAAACATCCGCCGGCGCATTCGTCGCCTGCTGGATCAAAGTGCCGCCGCGGTACCAGGCCAAAAAGTAGAACGAGTTGGTCCGGCTTTCATCGAACAATCCTGTGACTTCCGGCGAAAGGCGGAGATCAACGGGCTTGGGACGCATGAGTGGGGGCGGTGCTCCATCGCGGAACGGCGGAGGGCGGCGCCCGCCTTCTTCGAATCCGCTTCGGCCAGGCCCACGTCCGAACGGCGGGCGGCCCGGACCAAAACCCGCGGGCGGCCCACCGCGCACCGCGCGGTCCAGCGCGTCAATTCGGATTTCCAGTTCTTCATCGATCTGGCTGAACTGGTCGATGCGTTTGAGCTGGTAAACGGTGATGCCAAAGCCACTCATCACGCAAACGAGGAGAAACGCCAACCATAACTGCAACCGCCAGCGAATGGAATGCGCGAACATGGGTTACTCAATGGTGTAGCCTTGCCCGCGCCGGGTCGCAATCAGATCGCGCCCGAGCTTCTTGCGGATGCTGAACACGTGCACATCCACGAGATTGGACATGGTATCGTCGCTCTCGTCGAAGAGATGTTCGTAAAGCTCCGTGCGGCTGACGACTTCACCTCGGTGCAGTGCGAGGTATTCGAGAATTGCATACTCGCGGGCGGTCAATGTCACGGGTTCGCCGGCGCGGATGACGGAGCGGGCGCGCGTGTCGATGTGCACGTCGCCCAATTCGATTTGGGGCCGCGGCTTGCCAGCCGAGCGGCGGATGAGCGCGCGCAACCTCGCGAGCAATTCCGACAAATCGAACGGTTTGACGAGATAGTCGTCTGCCCCCGTGTCCAGACCGCGCACGCGGTCTTTATGGGCGTCGCGCGCGGTGAGCATGAGCACGGGAGTGGGTTTTTGTTTGCGGAGGCGTTCAAGGATTTGCCAGCCGTCCAGGCGCGGGAGCATCACGTCCAGCACGATGGCGTCGTAGTCGTAATTCTCGGCTTTGTAGAGGCCTTCGTCGCCGGCTTCGGCGGTGTCCACGGCGTAGCCTTCCTCGCGCAAGGCCTTGGCCAGGCTGCGGAGCAAACGCGGCTCATCTTCGACGACCAGAATTCTCATTTTCTCGTCTTGTGCAGGGCCAGGACGCGCGAACCCCAACGCGGCGGTTTCGATATCGGCCGGTAGTGCCATCCTCATTCTGCCGCGGAGTGGATTAAGATGCGATTAAGAATGCGTCCGAGACCGCTGGGCCTGGAAATAGGCGACATGAAATTTGTTCCGTACGCGTACGGAACAAATTTCATGTCGCGGAAGGCTGATTCAATCCTCGCCTTTGAACACGGGGCCGATTTCCATCGTCAACGCGCGTCCCGGCCCGGCGTCGCGCTCCTGGAGGGTCAGCTTGCCTCCTGCGTAAGTGAGGCGCGCGACGCCTTTATAGTCGTTGGGAATCTTGAAAAGGAAACAAGCATAGCGCTTGGACACCGTCTGGGCCGCGTCCAGGTATTCGTAGATCGGGCGGCCAAAGATTCGTCCTTTCGCCACGAGGATCGGGAACGGTTGGTGCAATCCGGTCGTGCCGAATTCGAGGCCGCGCGCCGCCGGTTTACCGCCCTCGACGTGCCGCCAGGCATTGAACCACGGGTATTCCGATGTCTTCCAGAAGTACCCAATCAGCAATCCCTGTCGGGGACTGCTCGCGGTCGTCCATCCGTATTCCTCATCAATCGTATAGGAAACCACATTCGGATCATGGTCGCGGGTGAGAAAGCGAAGGTTCACGGGCTGGCCGTCCTGGCGCGCTTCGGGCCAGACCACGGCGGGCTCTTCGGGATTAGGCAATGGACTGTTCTGCATGAAACCCCGACGCGCGTTGGCGTCCACGACGGTGTGCTCATCCAGAAAAGGCGGGCCGAGGGTCGGGTGCTGAACCATGTTAAAAATACGCCCCAGCTTGTTGAGGTTGCTGACTTCTTCGCGCACGACGAAAACGGCGTCTCGGACAGAGAGCTCGATTCGGCGGTGCACCTTGAGACCGGCGAGCGGCAACGTCGCCGTCATTGCAGCTTCGACCTTTCCATCCTTGGCCAGCGGCGTTTGGAGGACTTGCCAATCGGCCCGCGACGCTTCGCCGTGGAACGGCATGCCGTTTTTCTGCTCGGCGTCGGAGGGAGCGCCCCAGCGATCCAGGCAAAGGAAATGGCCCATGGGCCGAGGCTCGGCGCCTTCGCCTTTGTTTCCCCATTGGAGCGGGTTCACAGGCGGAGTGCGCAAATGGAAGTCTGCGATGGAGCCGCCGGCGAGGTCCACGATGACTTGAGCCGTTTGCCCCTCCAGTACCAACGAGCGCCGGCCATTGATGATCGTGTCGGCCTGGCAGAACGTGGCGAGGGAGACGAGCGTGACGAGAATGCGCATAGGAAAGGACGTGTTGTTTCGGGCCGGAGCATCTCATCCCCGGTTGTGGAACGCAAGGCGGCCTCCGCCATCACGTCGCAAAATTCCTTCTCGTTTTAATGCTGGCTTAATGCACTTGTGTGTAAATTAGGGCCATGAAACTGACATTCATTTTCCTCAAACCTGCGAGAACCGCGGTCACACTTTGTTTCGCATTCTCGGTCTTGGGCCAGAATGCGGGCGTTCCCGGCCGCGGCCTTGGCCCGCCTCCAGGCCCTCCCGGGTTCGATGGGCCGCCGCCGTTGGGATTTGGGCCGGGAGGTCCGGGCGAGCCTCGAGGCCCGGGACGCGGCGGAATCGGCGGCATGATGCGGCAAGATCTCAAGTTGGTGAAACAGTTCGACAAAGACGGCAATAGCCGCCTTGACGCCGCCGAGCGAAAAGCCGCGCGCGAGTTTTTGCAGCGGGAAGGCATGCCCGGACGGGGTGGCCGCGGCGGATTCAGATTTGGCGGGCGGGGCGGGGAAATGGAGCCGCCGCAGCCCGGCCCGAAACTTTCTCCCGTCGATGTGAAGTCGTTTCCCGACGCGCCGCTCTACGACGCGCAGACCTTGCGGACTTTCTTCCTCGAATTCGAGGAGGCCGATTGGGAAAAGGAACTCGTCGAATTCCACAACACGGACGTCGAGGTGCCGGCGAAACTCACGGTGGACGGCAAGACGTACCAGGACGTGGGGGTTCATTTTCGCGGTATGTCGTCCTTCGGCGTCGGCGAAGGACGGAAGCGTTCCCTGAATCTCTCGCTCGATTTGGTCCACGAACAACAGCAACTCGGCGGCTATCGCACGCTCAATTTGCTGAATTCACACGAAGACCCGACGTTCCTGCGCACGGTGCTCTATCATCACATCGCCCGCGAATATATCCCCGCGCCGAGAGCCAATCTCGTGCGCGTCGTCATCAACGGCGAAAGCTGGGGCATCTATGTCAACGCGCAGCAGTTCAATAAGGATTTCATCAAAGATTGGTTTGGGACGACGAAGGGCGCGCGGTGGAAAGTGCCCGGCAGTCCGGGCGGCCGCGGCAGTCTGGCTTACCTCGGCGACGACCTGTCCGAATACAAGCGCGTTTATGAAATCAAGTCCAAGGACGATCCAAAGGCCTGGGCGGATCTCCTGAAGCTGTGCAAGGTCTTGAATCGAACCCCGGCGGACAAACTGGAGGCGGCGCTCGATCCGCTGCTGGACATCGATGGCGCGCTGAAATTTCTCGCGCTCGAAAACGCTCTGATCAACAACGACGGTTACTGGATTCGCACCAGCGATTACAGCATTTACCGGGACGAGAAGAAGCGCTTCCACATCATCCCGCACGATGCCAACGAAACCTTCGCCAGAGCCGGCGGACCC
>JACPRI010000351.1 GCA_016190065.1 Verrucomicrobiota bacterium | reverse complement strand
TGCTGAAAGGAAATGATTCCCGAAGCATGTTCCGTTTGCCGAGGCACCATCGGGGTGAGGCCTAGGTCAGTTAGCCTTTGATGCAGTTTTTCCACAAGTGGGTCGGCGTGAGCTGCAATTCTTTCCACACCCGTGCTTTCGACGTAACGAAGTGCCGCGTCCAGCGCATAGATCGCCGCGAAATTCGGCATGCCGACCGAATAACTGGCCGCCCCCGCCTTCGGCACGGTGCGTTCAAAACGATCCGCCCCGAACGCGTTCGTGAGATGAAACCACCCGCCCGCGCATGTCGTCAGAGCCGTGGCGCGTCTCTGAGGAATCCCCACGATACAACCGCCGTGGATGCCGAGCACCCACTTGTGAGTGCTGGAAATGATGCAATCGGCGTCGGAGCAGTTCAGGGCGATTCGCCCCAAAGCCTGCGTCGCGTCCACAGCCAGAATCGCATCCGGCGAGTGCTGGCGGACGGCTTTGACGAAGGGGGCCCACTCCAGGCGATAGCCATTGTAAAAGCTGACGAGCGAGACCTGCACGAGCCGCGTCCGCCGGCTGAGGAAAGGAGCCAGGTCTTCGAGGTTTAACGCGCCGTTCCTTGATTTCCACACTTTGACAGCCCGCGGCGTGGGCGAAGCCAGCCAGGGCGTCGCGCCGGAGGGAAAATCAAGATCATTGATGACGACTTCATCTTTGGACTGAAGATTCAGCGCCGTTGCCAAAAGATTGTACGCTTCGGCGCTGCACGAGCAGAAGGAAATCTCCGCGGGCGTCAAGTGGAGCATCCGGGCCGCGACCTCGCGGCATTGTTCCATCTTCGCGTAATGCGCCTCGCGGCCATTCATCCCGCGCAGCTTGTCCTGCCAATAAGTCTCGATCGCCTCGCGGACACACAACGGCGGAATGCTCTCGGCCGCCGTGTTGAGGTACGTCATGGAGAGCAAACTGGGGAAGTCACGCTGGCGCGATGAAGGGGTGAGCATAGTGAATTCAATGCGCCACTCGTCCCAGGATTTCATCCTTCTCTGCCAGATATCGGTAGTGATCCTTGAACGCCATCGACCGGTTGTCGCCGATGACCAGATACGCGTTCTTGGGAATGATCCACGCCCAGTTGCTGCTCCACGAATGATGGACCGACAGTTTGACATAGGGCTCTTCCAGCCGTTTGCCGTTGACATAAATCTTCCGATCCGAGAAGACGACGCGTTCGCCAGGCAGCCCAATGATGCGCTTCAACAGCACCACCGGTTCGCTCTTCATCCGCACGGCCACGATGTCGCCGCGTTGCGGTTCGGACTTGCGGTAAGCCAGCTTGTTCACGAGCCGAATCCTCCCCTCCACGTAGGTCGGCTCCATGCTGATGCCGACAACTTTGATGGGAATGAAGACGAACTTGAAAAGGACGAACACGATCACGACCACGATCAACACGCGCGCCAGCGTCCAGCGCGGGTTCCGCCCGATCACGAAGCGTTTGAGCCACGGATCGGATGGCGCGGTGACAGCCTCGATGGTCATGAATTGGTTTGGGCTTTGGCCAGATCGTCGCGCTTTCGGCGAATCATTTCAATGATAAGAAGAACGCGTGCAAATCGTCATGCGAGAACTTGAAGCCGGACGCCATGAGCCTGGCCGGCAGGACGCGCGTACTCGCGAGCAGCGCTTCGTCCGCCATTTCTCCCAGAGCGATTCGAGCAACGAAAGCGGGCACGGGAAAGATTGTGGGACGCCCAAGCGCAGCGCCCAACGCGCGGGTGAACTCGCGATTGGTCACGGGGTTGGGAGAAACGAGATTCAGCGGGCCGGACAACGAGTCGGTCACGAGCGCATGATGAATCGCTCGCACGGTATCCTCGAGAGCAATCCAGCTCCAGTATTGATCTCCGTTGCCGACCACGCCGCCCAGTCCGAATTTGAAAGGCAACCGCATTTTTGCCAACGCGCCGCCTTGCGGGCTGAGCACGAGGCCCAGGCGCAGGTTGACCACGCGAATCGCCCTTTCCGCAGCAAGCCGGGTCGCTTCTTCCCATTCCCGGGCCACCTCCGCCAGAAAGCCGGCGCCGACGGAACTGGCCTCGGTGAGAATTTCGGCGCCGCGATTTCCATAAATGCTCACGCCGGAAGCGGAGATGAAAACCCTGGGTGGATTCCGCAGTGCTGACAGAGCGGTCGCGAGCAATTGCGTGGAACGCACGCGGCTCTCACGAATGTCCGTCTTCAATGCCTGGGTCCATCGTCCCGACGCGAGATTCCTTCCGCCCAGGTGAACGACGGCGTCGAATCCCTCCAGCCGTGTTGTGTCGAGCGCGCCCGTGTCCGGATTCCAGCACAGATCGGCTGAGCCGCGTGGCGCGGATGTCCGGAGCAGGCGAGCAACTTGATGGTCTTGTTGCGAGAGAGCCGTGACCAGAGCCGAGCCGATCAGCCCGCTGGAACCGCCGATCAAGACTTTCATCGGAAATAGAAGTTACCGTCTGGTTTGGGCTGTAAGCGAACAAATCTTTGCGAACCCACGCCGGTCTCCACTCTCTCGAAATCGTCGCAAGCTGCGACAATTTCCGGAGCGCGGCAGTGTGCGAAGCACTAGCCGCAGCACCTGGGCCGTTCCAATGCGCTGCGGCTGGGTCTTCGACCACAGCGGCGCTCCGTTTTGGTTGCGGCTTCGCCGAGGCTGCGCTACAGCCGGACCAGACTGGAGTATTGCCTTGCCCACAGAATTTTCGTGACGCGTGACCGAAACATCTTAGGCTCCCGGCGTGCGCAATATTCTGATCACCGGGGGCGCCGGCTTTATCGGTTCCAATCTAACGCTCGCGTTGCAGGAGAAATATCCGGACGCCCAGTTGATCGTCGTGGACGATTTTCGCTCCGGCCACTTTGCGAATCTTCAAGGGTATCGCGGCGATTTCGTGGCGGCGGACGTCGCGCGGCTCGATTGGCACGCCCAGTTCAAGGACCAGGTTTTCGACGCGATTTTCCATGAGGCGTCGGTCACGGATACAACGATTCACGATCAATTCGTGCAAGTCCACGACAACGTGGAAGGTTTCCGCCGTTTGTTGGAGTTTGCGGCGCCGACCCATACGACGGTCGTTTATGCTTCCTCCGCCGCGACGTATGGGATTGCCTCCGCGCGGATGAAGGAGGACCAACCGCCGGCGCCGGCCAACGTCTATGCGTTTTCCAAGGTCCACTTGGACAACCTGGCGCGCCTTTACACGCGCAAGCGAGCCTCGTGGAAGATCGTCGGCCTCCGGTATTTCAACGTCTATGGACCGCGCGAGGCGCACAAGAAAGCGGCGGCGAGCATGATTTATCAGCTCTACCTGCAGATGAAGGCGGGCCAGCGGCCGAGAGTCTTTCGGGCGGGCGAACAAAAACGCGATTTCGTGTACGTCAAGGACGTCGTGCGGATGACGATCGGCGCGTTGAGCGCGCCGCGCAGCGCCATTTACAATTGCGGGACCGGACAGGCGTTTTCGTTCAATGAAGTCATTGCCGAACTGAACAAGAAGCTGGGCACGCGATTGGAGCCGGATTATTTTGAGAATCCTTACAGCTTTTACCAGTCTCACACGGAGGCCGACGTCACCCTGGCGAAAAGCGAATTGAGATACGCTCCTGAATACTTTCCCGCGGACGGGATCGCCGACTACGTGTCGATATTGGAAGGGAGTAAGCGATGCTGACCGACCCATCAGTCCAGTAGAACCGTCGTGCATACCTGAGATTTGTTCCGTACGCGTACGGAACAAATCTCAGGGAGTGGATCAATGGATCCGATCTCGGAGCCTTGACTTCGTTCCCGTGGCCGGTAGTGTGCTGGTCGCCTTGATGAAAGCTCTGATGGTTCTTCCCGTGCAATCGAAAGGTCTTCCAACGTGAACGCAGAGGGCTAACTGACTCGTGCCTGCACAAAACGAATCCCCTTCCGCGGCGCCGGAGCCGCACACGGGCCTTTTTGCAACCACACACTGGAGTGTTGTGCTCGCGGCCGGCCACGGCAGTTCAAGCCGCGCCGCCGAAGCCTTGGAGCGGCTTTGTTCCACGTACTGGTACCCGCTCTATGCGCACGTGCGGCGCCGCGGTTGTAACGAACACGACTCCCGCGATCTCACTCAAGCTTTCTTCGCTCACCTGTTTCAAAACGATGCTTTGCACCGCGTCTCCAGAGAGAAGGGGAAGTTCCGCTCCTTCCTGCTGGCCTCATTGAATTACTTTCTCGCCGACGCTCGTGACCGGGAGTTGGCGCAGAAGCGGGGCGGCGGACGCGAAGTGGTTTCTTTTGATGAGGCAGAAGCCGAGGAGCGCTACCGGCATGAGCCGGTGGATCGGCTAAGTCCGGATCGCATTTTTGAGCGCCGCTGGGCGCTCACGATGCTCGATCAGGTGCTCAAACGTCTCGAACTGGAGTTCATTGCCGCGGGAAAAGCGAGGTTGTTCCACCGCCTGCGTGTGTTCCTCGTCGAAGGCGCCGCCACGGACACTTATGCCAACGCGGCGGGTGATCTGGGTCTTTCGGAAGAAGCGATCAAGAAAGCCGTGCAACGTCTGCGCCGGCGGTACTACGAACTGTTTCGAGCCGAGGTCGCCAACACGGTCGCCGCCGCAACCGAAGTGGACGAAGAGCTGCGATACCTGTGCGCCCTTATGACCGATGGATGAATGGCCCATGGCTGAAGCAGGGTTGGCGTTCAGTGCAGCCGACGTTCCAGCCCCAGGTGCGGACGCCACGCTCGCTCAAATTGCCTTCTCGTAAATCCGCTGAAACACTTTGCCCGCACCTTCGCCAGCGCGGTTCGGATCCACGATCGTGATCCCGTCTGGGCCGAAACGCGCAGTCACCGTCGCGCCTTTGCCTTCTTGCAGATACTTGAAGTTCAGGTCGCGCACGATTCGCGCGGCGTGGAGGATGGCTACGGTGATTCGCCCGTCTTCGGCGGTCGGATAAATGTCGGCCACGGCGTTCAGGCTCTCCTTCAAAAATCTCATCCGGCAAATAGCCACCAAACCCACTGTGATGCTATCGACGCCGTAGCCGATGTAAGCGCGCGAGCCATCCGGCCGGGCCACATCGCGGGTGAAATGGTTGTTCGACGTGCGGCTCCCGCCGCCTTT
Source organism: Verrucomicrobiota bacterium (assembly GCA_016190065.1). Classification (GTDB taxonomy): domain Bacteria; phylum Verrucomicrobiota; class Verrucomicrobiia; order Limisphaerales; family SIBE01; genus VHCZ01. The sequence continues at coordinate 9,308 of JACPRI010000351.1, read as the reverse complement.
GTTCCACCAACGGAAGCCGCGATATTGCTGGTCGCTCTCGACCTTGCCGTCGGCGCCAACAATTTCATGTCCCTGGTTGACCGGGCCTTCGAAGTCCGGGGGCGTGATCCAGTTGTTATGGAAATTGATGCTCATCCCGTTGGCGAAATCGACGCGCACCTGGACGGCGTCGTAAGCATTGATACTTTCGCGCACCAAACGCTTCTTCTGGCCAACGGCGGTCAAGGAGACCGGCTTGCTTTTGTAGTAGTGGTAAATCAAATCGACCCAGTGCGGCCCGACGTAACTAAACGGGTCGCTTTGCTCGACCCACTTGAACGTGCTGGTGGACACTTCGAGCGGCTCTTCCAGGAACGCGGTGCCGTAAAGTGGCTCGCCGATGCGCCGCGCGATGTCATTCCGGACGCGAAGATGGTCCGGGTCGTAACGCTTGTGCATATCGACGGCGACGACGCGCTGCTTCGCTCGCGCCAATTCGATGATCTGGTCCGCTTCTGCCGCGTCGAGGCACATGGGCTTCTCTGTGATCACGTGAACGCCGGCGCCAAGCGCAGCCAGAATCACCGGCGTGTGCAAATGGTCCGGCGTGGCGACAGCGACGACGTCCAGATCAGGGAAGTCGCTCAAGACTTCTATCCAAGGCTGCTCACCGAAGTAAGCTTTGGGCGCGTGCCCGGTCCACTCCTTGAAGTTGTTCTGAGCCAGTTCGGCGGATTTCTGCGAGCGCGTCGCGACGGCGGCCAGTTCAAATCTCACGGAGGCGAGGTCGCGCGACCATCGATCCAGGCCGACGCGGGCGAGCTGGCCGCTGATGCCATGGCGTTGCAAGTCGGCGTAAGCGCGCAGGTGCACGTCCCCGCCGAACATCCCGGCGCCGATCAGGGCCGTCTTAATGGTTGGTTCCATGTTCAGTTTTCCGCGGTTTCAGGCGAAGCGTTCAACGGATGCTTGGTTCAAAGACGCAGTGTGTATAGCCCACCTGGGCGCGATGCAAAACTTTTTTGCAATTTGAACAATCTTGCGCGATTACTTGCCCAACACAGTTGAAATGCGGACCCCGGATAACAGGATGGCCACACTTAGCCGTGATAATTCAGTTGAACAGAAGGGAACGAAGAGAACGAAGGCCCGCAGATTGAGGAAAATCGGATTCGAGAACTCCGGTGTGGAGTCACTGTTCGCTGAGCGGGACGTGGGAAGTCCAGCTTCGATCAAGACCCGTTCAAGACTTCGTTTCCTTCGTTTGCTTTTGTTGAGACCTGAATCCTTGCAGCTTGGGTTGGGCGCGGCGCTGGCTCTTTTATCGACGCTTCATTCTGTCCTCTGTCTCGCAGACGATTCGTTCGACCCGGCCAGGCTGGCGCAGATGGATGCCGCGATCGAACGCGCGATTGCGGATCGCCAATTGCCGGGCGGCGTGCTCTGGGTCGAGCATAACGGCAAGAGCTACCACAAGGCGTTTGGCCGGCGCGCTCTGGTTCCCAAGGCCGAACCCATGACGGAAGACACGATCTTTGACGCCGCCTCCATGACCAAGGTGCTCGCCACGGCTCCCGCGCTGATGATTCTGTTCGAGCGCGGGAAGGTCAAGCTGGACGAACCGATCACGACTTTCCTGCCGGAACTCAAGGGCGGCGGCAAGGAGGCCGTCACGTTGCGTCATTTGCTCACGCACACCTCGGGCTTCAACACGCGTTTGCGTCGTGATCCCGATTGGGCGGATCACAAGAAAGCCTTTGCGCTGATTGGCGCAGAAAAGCCCGGTGATCCTCCTGGGACGGTCTTCCGTTACAGCGACATCAATTTCATTGTGCTGGGCGAAGTCATCCATCGAGTGACCGGCCAACGGTTGGATGAGTTCGCGTCGCGGGAAATCTTCGAGCCGCTGAAGATGAAAGACACTCGATTCCTGCCGCCCGACGACTGGTTGCCGCGCATCGCTCCGACGGAGAGAGTGGGCCGCGAGGTTTTCCGCGCGAAAGTTCACGACCCAAAGGCGCGGCGCATGGGCGGGGTCGCCGGCCATGCCGGAGTTTTCACCACGGCGGCGGACGTGGCGCGGTTCGCGCGCATGATGCTCAAGGGCGGCGAACTGGACGGCGTCCGCATCTTGAGGCCGGAAACTGTGAAGCTCATGACGATTGTCCAAACCCCGGCAGCGATTCAAGCCCGGCGTGGGCTGGGATGGGACATCGACTCCGCTTACAGTCGCCCGCGCGGCGACGTCTTTCCAATCGGTTCTTACGGGCACACGGGCTTTACAGGCGTGTGTTTGTGGATCGACCCGTTCTCGAAAACCTTCTGGATGCTGTTGTCCAATCGAGTCCATCCGGAATCCTCGGGAAACATTTACGCGCTCCAAAAAACCCTGGCGACTCTGGCCGCCCAGGCCGTGACGGATTTCGATTTTCAGAAAGTTCCCGGCGCATTGCTTCCCAGTCAACCGAGCCGTCCGCTGAAGTCAGGTCCTCAGTTCCGGAGGCCGCAGGAATAACACGGACTGAGATGAGTGGCCGTATTAGGTCAGAATGAGACTTCGCCGAACAAATGCGCGCATTGCGTGCCTGAACCTGGTAGGGACGCGTTCCACCGCGTCCCTGACATTCTCCCAACGATCCCAAAAGTCAGGGACGGAGTGGAATCCGTCCTTACCAGACTCAAAGGCAAAATTCCTGCTTCGATACGCAAGTTCCTTGAGTTCGTAACGGCAAATCTGGTATTCCCTTCGCAGCCATGAGCCGCCCGAGTCGCGTTCAACGAAAATATCCAGCATTCCCCCTTGCTCTCGCTTTGGCGGCGAGCCTCTGCACTTCGGCAGCCGCCGCGCCACCGGAGGCAGGTCGAGGGTTCAGTTACAAGAACGATCAAGGCCGTGGCCTGCCCTTGTCGGTTCACGTGCTTCAGGTTGACCGCAAACGGTCCGACCTTGAACTGGTCACCACTCTGTCGCAAAACGAAATTCTCGGTTTGGGACCGCTCACGCAACAGATTCGAACCATCCGCGGCGAACGCGGACGGCCTCTGGCCGCGATAAACGGAGGTTTCTTCTCTGAGCGCGGTCCTTACGCGGGCGATCCGCGAGGCCTGCAAATTCTGGATGGAGAGCTGGTGAGCGCTCCGGATGGGGACGCTTGTTTCTGGATAGACACGAATAGCCAGCCGCGAATTGGCATTGTGCTGTCGCAACTCAAAGTGCTCTGGCCCTCGGGCAGCTCGACTCCTCTGGGGCTCAATGAAGATCGCCGAATGAACGGGGCCGTGCTTTACACGCCTCGCTATGGGTCCTCCACCTACACTTCCGGCGGCCGCGAATTGGTCCTGGAACGCGACGGGCAAAATCCCTGGCTGCCGCTTCGAGCGGGCCTGACTTATTCGGCGCTCGTGCGCGAGATTCGGGAGACCGGCAACACCCGATTGGGCCGCGAGATTATGGTGCTCTCGCTGGCCCCACACCTGGTCGGGCGCATTCAGATCCCGGCTGCGGGAAGCACGCTCAGGCTTTCGATAGCCACCACGCCCGACCTGAAGGGCGTTCAGACGGCCATGGGAGGCGGCCCGCAACTCGTGCGCGCGGGAGAAGTTCAGCCCATTGCTCAGTCCTTTTTCGACCATCGTTCCCACCAGCGCCACCCCCGCGCGGCCATTGGTTGGAACTCGAAATATTTTTTCCTGGTCGCAGTCGATGGCCGGCAGCCGGGGCTGTCGATGGGCATGTCGCTGCTAGAACTGGCCGCCTACATGGCCAAGCAAGGTTGCGATGAGGCGCTGAATCTCGACGGCGGCGGTTCGGTGGAGTTCTGGCTCGAAGGCAATATTCTGAACAGTCCTTGCTACGGCTACGAGCGGCCCACCGCCAATGCGCTCGTCCTGGTGCAAACGGAAAAGGAAAAGGGGCAAGGCCAGTGAACGACGCAACTTTAGGCGTTGCTAAGTGTTTTTGAAGGAGCAGCCGCGAAGATGAGCGACCATGAATTCTTGCTTTTTGTTTAAGAAATGCGCCTGGCGAACCGCCGGCTCGCTGGCGATCTTGATTCCAGTTCTGTTCCTTTGTGAAGGCACTGTCCGCGCAGATTCCTCGAGCCGGACCAATGCGAGACTCGCCCACGGATTCTCGTATCACCACGACGAAATTCCCGAAGGCCCATGGTCCGTTCACATCGTGAAGGTGGACCGAGCGAACGCGGACCTGGAACTGCAAACAACGCTGCCCAAAGGCAGCCAGATCGGCCTGGCTACGCTGAGCGAGCAGGTCAAAGCCACGGCGCCGCAACTCGGACGGCCCGTGGCCGCGCTCAATGGAGATTACTACAACAAGACTCGCCCCTACGTGGGCGACCCCAAAGGGCTGCAAATCCTCGGCGGCGAATTGATCAGCGGACCGTGCGATTGGACCTGCCTTTGGATTGACGCCGCGGGGCATCCGCACATGACGAATGTCGTCCCGCGTTTTGAAGTGACCTGGCCCGACGGCACGAGAACACCGTTTGGACTCAACGAAGACCGGCCGCGTAACGCCGCCGTGCTCTACACTTCCGCGATCGGCACCTCGACCCGGACGAGCGGAGGGCGCGAGTTGGTGCTGGAACGAAACGGGACCAACGACTGGCTGCCCCTGCGTATCGGGCAGACGTACTCCGCCCGCGTGCGGGAAGTTCGCGCGACCGGAGACGCGCCGTTGACCAAGGAGGTTATGGTTTTGTCCCTGGGCCGCCAGCTCGAAGCGCGCGCCCAAGGCGTGGCGCCCGGAACCGTGCTGCGAATTTCGACCGCCACGATGCCGAACCTTAAGGGAGCCAGGATGGGCATCGGCGGCGGACCTCCCATCGTCCGCGACGGAAAGGACATTGCCCGCACCGAGAGGTACGTTCGGCACCCCCGCGCTGCGATTGGATGGAACGACGATTATTTTTTCCTCGTCGAGGTGGATGGGCGGCAACGGCGGTTGTCCGTGGGCATGACCTTGCCCGAACTGGCCAATTACATGATCAAACTCGGCTGCAAAGAAGCGCTGAACCTAGACGGCGGCGGTTCGGCCACGTTCTGGGTTTATGGGCAGTTAATGAACAGCCCTTCCGAAGGCCGTGAACGCGGCATGGCCAATGCGCTGGTTTTGATCCAAAAGGCGTTAAATCGTTAAAAGAGGGACTACGGCGCCGGCCTCTGCCCATTCAACTCATTTAACTCATTTGACCATTTAACCAGGTGACATGGTAACGCCTCGCTGACTGCGAGAGCCTACGCCAATCCACAGAGCCGCCGCACCGCCCACTCGATTGTTAGGAGAGCGAGAATCGACCCCAGCCACCACGACTTGTCCCACAGCGGCGTCCGGCGGTATTCCAGCGTCACGGGCGGCGGGCTGCCGAAGGCCGCAGACAGGAACTCGGCGCCTTGCTCCGACCTTGAAAAAACCGTTCCGCGCGACGACTCGGCTATTCTCGCCATCAAATCCGGTTTGGCGCGCACGTCCGCCATTTCGCGGTCGGTTTCTTCGCACACGAGCAATTGCCGGTCTTCGCCTAACTTCACAGTTCGGTAAGCGGCTACGGCCACGACCATGAATTCGCCCGACGCTGGAGTCGCCAGGTCCGCGAGATACGCGCGCGACTCCGGATCGAACCTCGCCTTGCCCGCGATATTGGTCTTCCCGCCACTAGCCAGCAGCAGAGTGACGTCGGCCGTCGAAATCTCGGTGAGATTCCGGTCTCGAACCTTGACGGCGGCGCGAACTTTGTCGCCGGGCGCGCAATAGCCTTGCGCCAATTCCAGGCTGACCGGATTGTTCGTCCGCCCAATTCTTCCGGAGGCCAGCCAGCGGACCGCGTTGACCCAGAATTGCCGGTAGTATCGCGAATCGCAGTTGTGCTCGCTCAGGGGAATCCCCGGTTGAATCACCTCGCCCCAGGTGGTTTCGAAGTCCCGCCCCCAGGTGCGGGTCGTGTCGGAGGTGAAGGCCATGCTGCGGCCCTGGCCGATGTTTTGCACGGCCAGGAGCAACCGCGGGCCATAAGCGTTGCGAGAAACCGGATCCTCCGCCAGAACGATCGCGCCCGGCTTGGCGCGGTCCACCAAATTGCACCCGTGCAGCATCGGCAGCTTCCGCGTCCAGATCAGCTCGGTGTCCTGCCGCGTGGCGCCCAGGGCGATGACCGGGTGCGCGTAGGCCGCCGGCGTCACACGCATCCGAAAGGACCGCGCTTGGGAATCATTTTCCTGCTCCATGGCCACGGGGATGATCCGGTCAAGAATCGTGCGGTGGTACCCGCCTTTGCCAAACGCGGAATTTCCTCCAATCATCACGAAGCCGCCGCCGAATTCCTCGACCAACCGCGCCATGTTCACCAATTGATCCGGAGTGAACGATTCCTTCTTAATGTCGCTGTGGATAATGACGTCGTAGCTCATCAACTCCGCCATCGTCCGGGGAAACCCGTGCGTGGGATGCTCGACCGGATAAATCTTCTCGCCCGTCTCCGGATCGGCATCCACCGTATTGAGGAACTGGCCGTTGTTGCCGAACTGCCGATAGAGCGTTTTCACCTTGATAAACGGGTCCGTTTCCAAAGCTGCCTTCAGGTATTTCCATTCCGGGATCGAACTGTTCGGATGCTGGGGCGTGCCTTCCATGTAAATGACGCGGATGGTGGGATCGACCACTTCCAACCCGAACTTCCGGCGGTTGTTCACGGTGAGCCATTCATCGCGTTGCGCCGGCACGCGCACCTCGTAAGATTGGAATCCCTTGGCGCGCGGCGTGAAATCCAGTTCGATCTTTTGCGCGCCGTCTCTCAGTTTCACGGTCTGGGCGGCGACGGTTTGATTCCCGCGCAGGATTTGGATGGGCAGGGCCTGACCTCGATAGCCGGAACTCCGCAACGTGATGCCGATTTTCGTCGGCGCCTGGTTGGGCACGGCGCGCTTCACTTGCACGTTCTCGACGACGATGTCCTGCGCGTCATTGGTCGTGCCAACCGTGAGCGCGTGAATCGGGACGCCTTTATGCCGAAAGAGCCGCGCGACGGCTTCGGGATCTCGGCGCATGTTCTCAATCCCGTCCGAACAAAGGATCACGCTGGCCAAGGGATCCTCGCGAGGGATCGAGAGCAGCGCTTCGAGAGAATTACCGAGCGCCGTCACGCCGCCCGTGGCCGTGAGAGATTTCAGCGAAGCGATCGGCGCCAGCGTCTGGTTGAACGTGTAGTAATCGACCGTGACATTGGAAGGAACGGACGACCCCAGCTTGTCCTCCAGCCATTTCTTCGCTGTGGCAAGGCGACCGCCCGGGACATCCTGAATGCCCATGCTGCGGGAAGTGTCCACCAGCACTGCGACGCGGGATTTTTGCTGATGCTTGATTTCCTCAACCCATTCCGGCCCCAACAAACATAAGACGACGCCGACGACGGCCAGCCAGCGGATCGTGATCAGGGCCGCGCGCAGCCAGTTGTTGGATTTCCGCTTCGCCCACCAGTAACTAAGCACCAGAGCGGCCACCGCGGCCACAGCGCCGCCGATCAACCAACCAGCTTCAGGAAGGTTGTTGAACTGGATCATAGAGGTTGCTCCGGTCTATGGGAAGACTCCACGGCCTTGGAGCCGTGTGTGCGAGCAATGAACCGATGGTTGGCAAGGCAGACCCGCTGGTCTGCCCTACCGCGTTCATCGAGAAGCACCCTGGTGACAAGCTGGTCAGGGCGGACCGGCAGGTCTGCTCTGCCAACCGTTCGTTCACGTAAAAGAGACATCGCGCAGCTCATCGTGAAAGTTTTCCTCCACCTCTCGACATCCGCGGCGGCCCACCGGCCCACTCACTCCGTGTACGAAAGCTTTTTCAGGTACTCCGAGATGAGCGCCTCGTATTCCTTGGGGAAGTCCTCATTCGCGATGTCGCTTGGTTCGGGCTGATTCTTCAGGAGCCGCTCCAGTTGTGCGATGACTTTGCGCAAGGCCAGTTCCCCTTGAAACCCGTTCACGCCGGCCTGTCCGAAGCCGCCTTTCTTGATCGATTGGGCGGCCGCGGCCATTTTCGCGGACGCCTTCGAGGCATTGTTGCCCGCGTTGTGGCCCAGGCGCGCGTCTTTGCCGGCGAGGCGCTGAAGTTTCTCAGCCAATGCCGCCGCTTCTTTGCTCAGTTCACCTTCTTTCTCGGCGAGTTGCGCGGGATCTTGCGATTCAGTCGTCTCGGACGGTTCGTCCGCGGGATCGCCTGCGTTCGGTTTTCCATTCCCGGTGCCCTGACCTTGACCTTGACCTTGGCCCTGACCTTGTCCTTGAGCTTGGGCTTGGCTCTGGCTTTGGCTTTTCGACTGGCCTTTGCCCTTTCCATCCTTCTGCCCTTCTCCTTGACCCTCAGACTCCCCAGCGTTGCGCAGCGCCGAGTTTACGCCTGACTGCGCCCGCGCGAGATTCTGGGCCTGCTCCAGTGCGGCCTCGATCTCCTGATTGTCAGGTTGTTCCTTCTTTTTCTGTTTGATCGCTTCCAGAACGACCCTGACCTTTTGGCTTGGCGGCGGCTTTTGAGCAGCCGGAGGTGGTGTGGTGGGCAAATTCTCGAGTTCCGGCATCACCTTCAAAACCTGGTAAAGATGAGCCAACGCGCTTTCTTCGGGAGGCAACGCATCCGCCCGCTTTTCTTGCTGGAGATGTCCAATGGCATCGTCCATTTCCTTGACCGCCGCTTTCATTTCCTCGGCCGCGGCGCCGGCGTCGGAAATCGCGTCCAGATACATGCGGCCGAATTCCGCCGCGTCGCGCTGCCGGGCCGCCAGCTCGGAGAACTTTTCCGCCGCCGCGCTCGCAGCCAACGCCGTGGTGTCGGCAATGATTTGCTTCTGGATGACGAGCAGGTTGACCTTTTGCTGCTGGCCTTGGGAAAGGCACGCGCCGGCTTCCTCGTTTGTGATCTCGACGAAGTACATGGGAGACTTGCCGATGCCGGGGCCGTCCAGCGTGTTGTTGTCGGCCGCTTCAGCATGATAAGCCACCAACTCGTACTCCCGGAGACCTAGAGGCGACAGCTCCATCTCGGCGCGGGCCGTGACTTCGCCGTTCTGTTCGGTGTCGCGCTTCGCGATGATGCTCTGCTCGGTTCCCCCTAGCTTGTGATACACGAGCTTGATCTCGCCGACGCCGAAATCGTCGGCCACGGAAATTTTCACGGCGACTTTGTTGGTAGCTGACGACCGCGTGTCTTTGCCGGGTTCGGCGATTTCGACCTTCGGCGGCTTATCCGGCAGGACTTTGATGTGATAAGGTTTTTCGTTGACGCCCTGATGCCCTTTCTTGTCCGCGAGCTCGATCCAGTAATC
>JACPRI010000026.1 GCA_016190065.1 Verrucomicrobiota bacterium | reverse complement strand
TTGTGGGCGATGGCGGTGAGCGCGCGGCTGGTATCAAGGTATTCGCGGACGGTGGAGTTGTCCCAATTGGTGAAGTCGGCGATGAAATCGAGAAGCGCGCCGCGAAGTTGGAGGTTTGTAGTCCCGCCTTCAGGCGGCGGGGCGGTGGACGTATCCGAACGCGTCGAATTGACGGACGCCGGACCGCCTGAAGGCGGGACTACGAACGAAGCGACGAGCGCCGTCCACTTCTTGAAATTCTCCGGCGAGCAATGGTCGTTGGCGAGTTTGGTGTCGGTCGTCACCTTGCGCGCGAAGTCGAGGATGAGTTTGGCAGCGGCTTCACGGAAGGCGCCGGGGCAAAGCGAGTCCGCCGGGTCGGGCCAGAGCGCGGCGCAAATCACCGCCCGGCACGCCGCGAGCGGACGCCGCGCCCACCAAATATGAAGCGTGGAAATGTGCCCGTGCCGAATGGATTTCTCCCTCCGCGCGTGCGCGGAGATGCGCTTGATGGGCAGGTCAACTTCGATGAGGCGTTTGGGGTAGGCTGGGGCGCTCACACACCGGACTCCTTCGCTGGCACCGGAAGCTTGGTTCCATCCCAGAGTTCACCCCGTTCGAGGGCAGCCAGAAGCTCGTCATTGGTAGCCTTAAACTCGTCGCGACTGACCATGCGGTAATCCCGGACTGAGAATATCTGCTCAAGGTCATTTACTGTCTCGGCGGCGCGTTGAGCCTTGCGCAGACAATCCTTCGCTCCCGAAACGTCCCCGACGAGTGCGTAAGCAATGTGCATGGCCTGACAATGATTCGCGGTCATGTTCGGGACTCCACCCAGGGCAGGGAACTTTTCAAATAGTCCGATAATCGTTCTCCAAATGTGTGGTGCTACTTGCTGTCCGGCACGTCGCTTCGATTCCGCCGCATTGAATGTAAAGGCCATTTTCGATAGAGGCGGGCCTTCATCCTCGTCGTCGTCCGGCAGAGCCATTCTTAAACGCTCATCGTAGTCCTTTGCGGCCAGGTCGTGTTTTCGAAGCGACATCCGCAGTTCTGCAAGCGTGGTAATGACATCGCCCTTGCGAGCGGGTCGAAGCCGGGAGCCGAGCGCCAGAACGCGTTCGCACAGGAGTTCGATCTTTTCAGGGCGCTTTATTCGTCGGAAATGAGCACAAAGGAAGTCAAACGGTGGTTCGTATAGCGGATCGATCTCAAAGGCGCGCTCTGCCAACTCAAGAGACTCGTCCGACCTTCCATCCAAGCGAGCCAAGCGAGAACGCAAAAAAATGGCTTCGGGGCGATGTGGGAATTCCTTGGAGAGAACCTCCACGAGGCGTCCAGCGAGTTCGGAATCATCGTCCTTAATCGCCTCCTCCGCCTGTTCGATCAAGAAGTCCAAGCCGTTGCGGTTGAAGTCTGCAATTCGATTGCAGAGAATGTTATGGTCCCGAACCAATCCTGGCTCCTGAAACGAGTCATCAAGGACAAAGAGTCGCTCGGTGAGCGCTGCTGGAGGCCAGTAATGGATTGAGTCCCTGCCGAGTTCAATGCCGAGTGTTTTCTCGGCTGCTTCCAGTCGCTCGCGGAGCAGACCCTTCTTATCTGGTGGAAGGTTGGGAACAGGTGTCGCGACAAAATGAAGCTGCGGGGGATGCTCCAGATTGGCCTCTCGGATGTGGCGGACGACAGTCGCAGTCCCATCTACGTTTTGTTCATTCAAGCCGAAGAGCATCACAACGAGATCCGGGAACGCGGTCGTACAAATGCCACCCACCTCCGTCAGACCGGTGCGAGAGTCAATGAGCACGTAGTCCGGTTGAAACGTCTTTTCGATAGAAATCTTCCAGTTCTCAACAAACGGGACACCGAGACCAAGCTCGTAGAGATCTGCCCATCGGGTCCGAGCGAGAAGGTGGTTGTAGGCCGAGTCTTTGCGCCCCGCTGGCATGATCCAGAGTTTGCCTCGAAGATATTCCGGCAAGCTGACTGGATAGACAAATGGCGTGATGTCGGGAGCGACTTGTTTGCGCTGAAACTCGGCCACGTACTCAATGATGCCAGGGTTTCCTTTCGCGTCGGCGAATTCAGAGAACGTGTCGAGCCCGGGGGCTTCGAGGTCAAAGTCCAGAAGAACCACGCGATGACCACGACGAACGAGTAACGCGGCGACGTTGGCCAAAGCCAGAGATCGTCCGACGCCACCCTTGTAGGAATAAAATGTCGTCCAGAAGGCCTTCATTTCTTGGCAAAAAGGATGAGGGCGAAGTTGCACCGGGTCGTTGCCAATGCGTTCAATCGACTTGGGTCGCTGGCCAGCGCTGGGAAACGGTGCTGCATCTCGACCAGGGGCGTCCGTTCCGCCGTTGCGACGCGGTTGCGCCCTCTCCAGCCTCGCGAGCGCAGCCACGCAAACGCCTCGGGGAATTCGCGCAAGACCCGCAGATAATAACCCATCGAGCGGCTCGGATATTGGTTACCTTGTTCCCAACGCAGGTAAGTTTTTCCGCCAAGGCCAAGGACTTCGCTCATTTCGGTTTTATCGACGCCAAAATTCTCCCGAACGGCCGTCAATTCATCGGGGTTTAGCCTGTCGGTGTATTCGGCGATGGCCGAATCAACCTCGCGAGCCGCTTCGAGCGAGAGGATTTCCTCGCCGCACTTGTCGCACACCTCCATTTCGATGTTCGGAATCCGAAGCTTCTGACCGTCGCCGATGGGCGCGATGTAGTCGCGTTTGACGGTCTGAAGGGTCGCTTCGCCGCAGGCGGGGCAGGTGGTGTTTGCGAGATCGCTCATATTTTCAAAACGGTAAGCGCAATCCACGTCCGCGGTCTTCGTGTTCGTGCGCATTGCAAATCAATATTACTTCGGTCCCTGTTACGATGAGTTCGACGTAAACCGTCCCGTCGTCGTAGTCGTCATCATCGTCAGGTTCGCGAATCCAGACACTCGCCTGGTACTTGTCCGGCAGGAGTCGCGCTCCAGTCTGCTCGAATTTCCGAAACACCCGCCCGCCGGTTTCCAAGTGGTCGAGTATCGCGACAATGAATGCATCCGGACTCATGCACCAACTGCCAGTCAGCCAGTTCAAAGCGCGACGCATGACTCTGACACGGCCTTCTCGAAACGCGCGGAGCAACACATCCATCTGCTCCGGACTGGCTCTCGGAGGCAAACTTGCCTCAGGTATGTATCGGCACTTTTTCAACTGTTGTAAAGAGTCAAAAGTGCATATTAGCACTCGATATTGCGATACAATTCTCCTCTGATGTATAACTTGCGTTTTACAAGGCTATTATGAATCATCCGTACGGTGGCGGTTCTTCCCGCAACTCGACCGGGTGTTTCACGGAATCCTGTTTCAACCGGTAATGCTCGACTTTGACGATCGGCTGCCATTCCAGCGTGGCCGGATCATGAAGGATATTCAGCGACGGATTCGGCGTGGCGCAATGGAACACGACGTAGAGCCAGTAGTCCTTTCTGAGGCGCTTGGCGGTGTTGTATTCGTTCGCCGTCAACGCGATGTCGCCAGTGTGTGATCTGCCTTTCACTTCGATAAAGCGCACTTCGATGGCAGTCTTCGGGTCTTCGGGATGCGCCGTGCCTGCCGGCAGGCAGGGCTTGCGTGAGATGAGGTCAAAACCGCGATTGTCTTTCTCGACGCTCTCGACTTTCCAGCCGCGCGCTTCCTCGTGGGCGATGACGTGTTGAACGGCGATGCGCTCAATCTCCGGGTCGGTGACCATCTCCCGGATTTGCGGCGAGTTTCGCTCCGGGTGCGGCAGCACCCACGCCCGGCCGATGTGTTGAACGTCGCCAATCATGCACTCGGCTTCGTGGCGTAACTCGACCGTGCGGCGTTCCAAGCGCCCGTTGAGTTCATCAATCTTGTCTTCGACCTTCTTCAAGTTGGCAGCCAGAAGTTGGTCGTCAGCCCCATGTGCCTGCTCGTGCAATTCAGCCATCCGCAGGTTCTGTCGGTGAATCAATTCTTTGAGGCTGATTTCCAAATGGCGGGTGATAGTGGCCGTTTCCCGCGCCCGTTGTGCGACGACCTCCGCGAGGAATGGGTTGAGAGCGCTTGAAATCAGGAACCGTTCGGCAGCGGTCTGATCGGGCATACCATCGCCGTCAGGAACGGCGGTTCCTTTTGGCGCGAGGGCCAGATCCAGGAAAATCGTCGGCTGACGAATACTCATCTGCTGCCAAGCCCCTGAACCCTCACCCGCCCTTCGGGCACCCTCTCCCACTCCCGCGGGCGAGGGATAAACCTGCACGACGAATAATCGGCGGTGGAGCTGGTTGCCACGTCAGTCTTTGATCGAAGCCGCGAACGCGTCGAGTCGGTAAGGCTGGCCGTGATGCAGGTCGTAGAATACCGAGCCGCGTTGAAGATCATCGCGGACATGCTCAGTCACGTCTTCGCGGACGGCTTCGAAAAGCGGGTGTCCTGGCGTGACCCATTCCAGGGTCGGGTCGCGCTTCAAGTGCCCCTTGTCGAACACAATGGTTCGATACTCGCGGCCAAGCTTGCCGAAGCGCGGCTCAAGCCGTTCGCCAGTCGGCCAAAGATTGCGTGGCACTTTTCCGAGCCTGTAAACATGACCGTTTTCCCGGACTTCCTTCGGATAAACACCCACGATGGGCGCGGCGTGAGTAAAGAACTCCTCAATGACCTCGGGGACGAGACGGCGTTCCTTCGCCTCGGCCGATTTGCCGACGATGGCGGAAAGATTCAGTTCGCGCTTGGCCAGTCCTTCCAAAGTCGAGTTGGTGATTTTCTCAAAACGCTTCGTGTCCACTTCCTCGATGATCCGCTGCTTGATGATGTCTTCGGTTTGGTTCCGCACGTACATCTCGCGAATCATTTTCTCCAACTGATTTGCTGGAAACACGTCGCCCAGCACGTTGAAGACTTTGCCGGTGCGCTTTGGATCGAGGTCGTCTTCGATGGCTTGAATGCGCTCGAACAATTTGTGGAGCACCCGACCTTCGCGCGTGTTGGTGGAAACGAAATTGAAAATCAGGCAATCCTTTTCCTGACCGTAACGGTGGATGCGTCCCATTCGCTGCTCCAAGCGCACGGGATTCCACGGTATGTCGTAATTGATCATCAACCAGCAGAATTGCAGGTTGATGCCCTCGCCCGCCGCTTCAGTCGCCACGAGCACTTGCGCTGATTCGCGGAATTCGCGCTCGGCAAAAATGCGTGAGCCGGGTGTGTCCCGGTCGCCGATCTCCATGCCGCCGTGAATCTGTGTGACGCTCAAGCCCCATTCGCGCAGCTTGCCGAGCGGACGACCGTCTTTGCCATCGGCGCACAGGAAATCCAGCGTGTCTTTGTGCTCGGTGAAGACGAGCAGCTTCATTTTCGGGTCTTTGAAGACGCCTTCCTCTGTCATTACCGTTCGGAGCCTGACCAGCTTGGACTCGACTTCCCGCTTCTCCAGGGACTGCGCGACCTGAATCAGTTTCGTGAGTTCGATGATCTCTTCACGCAAGGCTGCCGGGTCGTAGGAAGCCACGAGGTCTTCAAGCTCAGCGATGATTGCCTGTTGCTCTTCGTCGGGCAACTCCTCGAAGTCCTCCGGCAGACGCTTGTTGATTTGCGCCTGCCGAAAACCTTCGGGATCGGCCAGGATATGCTCGCGCTTGTCCTTCATGCGTTGAAGGCTGCGGCGGACGGCGTAGATGCTCGAAGCAAAGCGCCGTTGCAGCATCGCCATCGTGAATGCAAGAGCGCGGCCACGAGCCGAATCTTCGGACGCGGCTTTGATGGACTGGTCTTCGACGAAGCGCGTCAGCATGTCGTAGAATTCCAGTTCGTCCATCGTGATCTCAAAAGCGGTCGTGCGAACGACGCGGCGCGTAAACAGGGCCTTGCACTTGCCGGTTTCCGTGTCGGGAAAAGTGACGAGAGCTTCCTTCACGCGGCGCAGATAGAATGGCGCTTCTTGTTTGCGCATGGCTTCCTCAAGGCTTTTTACGTCGCCGTAAACGTCGCGGTCAAGCAGTTCGAGGAACAGGCAGAAGTTGTCCGGGTCGCCTTTGTGCGGCGTGGCCGTCATCAGGAGGTAATGGTCGGTCATCTGCGACAACGCTTCGCCCAATTGATAGGCTAGCGTTTTTTTGTCGCGACTGGCTGCGCTCATCTTGTGCGCTTCATCCACAATAATGAGGTCCCAATGACTGCGGAGCAGGCTCTCCTTCGCGTCTTCGATCCGTGAAACCCACGACACGGACGTAATGACCTGGTTCTTGTCCTGCCATGGATTCGAGCCGTAGTTTGCACGGAGCACGTCGCTGCGGATGACTTCGAAGTTCTCTCGGAACTTGTCCTTCATTTCGCGCTGCCACTGGAAGGACAGATTGGCCGGCGTGATGATAAGCGTCCGACAGGCGAGGCCGCGAATCTTCAACTCCTTCAAGAGCAAGCCGGCCATGATCGTTTTGCCCGCGCCGGGATCGTCGGCGAGCAGAAAACGGATGCGCGGGAGAGCGAGGAAATACTCATAGACCGCTTCAAGCTGGTGCGGCAGAGGATCGACACGAGCGATGGAAAGCGAGAAGTAAGGGTCGTATTCAAACGCGAGCGCGAGGCGCATGGCTTCAACGGCCAAGCGGAATCTTTGGGCATCGCCGTCGAAGGGCTGCGTGTCAGGCGTCGTTTCCAAGTCGGCGAGCTTTTCGGGCGTCAGAATCGGTTCATACACCTTGCCCGTGTTAACGCCTTTCCCAACCAGCTTGACCGCGTCACCCATCGGAATAGTGATGATCACTTGAACCGGCTCCGGGAAGATTGGCCCACGCAAGACTTTGTTGGGTTTGAGTTGGTCTATCGTCATTGATGAAGGGCTGTCCCAGTCCAGCTTCGGTCAATAATTGGCCGGGAATTCAGCAAAACACCACCGCAAAAAGGCGGATGTTCATCGCTCGACCTGACCGTCCTCAGTGTGTTTCCGTTTTATGGACTCGGACTGAATCAAGCTTCCAACTCACAGGCGAAACAGATACGATCGCCGATTAGAAGCCTTTGAAAATCGCCATCGTCACTGGAGCGGGGTCCGGCATCGGACGGAGCATATCCGTTGCGCTTTTGCGGGAGGGTTATTCTGTCGTCCTCGCGGGACGCCGCGCCGAACTCTTGCAGGAAACCGTCGCGCAAGCCGGGAAGGCTGGTGCGCGCGCGTTGGTCGTCCCCACGGACGTCACGCAGCCGGCCAGCGTCCGAGCTTTATTTGCCAGGACGAAGGAGGTTTTTGGCCGGCTCGATTTGCTTTTTAATAACGCAGGCATCGGCGCGCCTCCAGTGCCCCTGGAGGAACTGACGTTCGAACAGTGGGAAGCCGTCGTGGCGGTCAACTTGACCGGCGCATTCCTGTGCACGCAAGAGGCGTTCAAAATCATGAAGAATCAGCAGCCTCGCGGCGGGCGGATCATCAACAACGGCTCCATCTCCGCTCACTCGCCGCGCCCCAACTCGGCGCCTTACACGGCCACGAAGCACGCGATCACCGGTCTCACGAAATCCACGGCCCTGGATGGTCGCAATTACGATATTGCCTGCGGCCAAATCGACATTGGCAACGCGGCGACCGACATGACGGAACGCATGAAACGCGGCGTTCTGCAAGCCGACGGCTCGATCAAGGCCGAGCCGACGATGGACCTGGATCACGTGGCGCGAGCCGTGTTGTACATGGCGAGCCTTCCCTTGGATGCGAATGTGCCGTTTCTGACCGTCATGGCCACGCAGATGCCTTTCGTGGGGCGAGGATAAAGGGAATTGTCGGTGGACCCAAGGTGGAATAAAGTCCCATGGCAATCTGCTTGGCTGCGACCATACAAATGGAACTGGGGAGCACACGCGCCCTCGCGTGTTTCGACCGGCGCCTCGCCGGTCGATCCGGGTGCGTCGCTCAACCACTGCACAGTGACTTGTCTGACCGCGCTTGTGTGGTCGGCGAGGGCGCCGACCACGGCACGCGAGGGCGCGTGCGCTCCCCATTGCGCCTGAATCGTTACGGCTCAGCGAATTGGTTGCTGATAACGGTTGTGACCCTGTTGCACGTAATGCTCGTCTGCGCTGGGCAAGCGGCCGAGAGTTCGGCCCCTTCGTGGGAGGAAACCCTGGCGCAGCGCCGGAACTGGTGGAGCTTGCAGCCCGTCAAAAAGTTTCCCATTCCCGAAGTTGGTGATTCATCCTGGTCCCAGCATCCCGTCGATCGATTTATCCTCTCCAGACTCGAAGCCGCCAATCTGAAACCTTCGGAAGATGCCGACAAACATACGCTGATTCGGCGGCTCACACTCGTGCTCACCGGCCTCCCGCCGACACCGGAACAAACGCGAGCGTTCGTGAATAACACTTCCCCGAGTGCGTATGAAGAGTTGGTGGACCGGCTCCTGGCCTCGCCGCACTTTGGCGAACGTTGGGCGAGGCATTGGTTGGACGTTGTCCGATTTTCCGAAACCCACGGCAATGAATGGAACTACGAAGTTCACCACGCCTGGCGGTATCGCGATTACCTCATCCGCGCGTTCAACCAGGATTTGCCATTCGATCAATTCGTCCGCGAACACATCGCCGGCGACTTGCTCCCGCAACCCCGATGGAATCGGGAAGAACACTTCAATGAATCGGTCATCGGGACGGCATTCTATCGCTTTGGCGAGGTCAACCATGACGATTGCATCGGCCTGCGGCAGATCGGGTATGACCTGGCGGATAATCAGATCGACACACTCACCAAGGCGTTTCAGGCCACGACCGTGGCCTGCGCGCGCTGCCACGACCACAAGATCGACGCGGTGTCGATGAAGGATTATTACGCCTTGCTGGGCATTCTCCGAAGCTCCCGACAAGTCAGCCATACGATCGATGCTCCGGAAGCCAACACCGCCACAATCCAAGAACTGACCGGACTGAAGCACCAAATTCGCCGCGAGATCGGAAACCTCTGGATGCAGGACGCTGGTGATGTCCACCGGTATTTGATGGCGGCACAGGCGAGCGTCTCCTCCCATGGACAAGCGCCGGCGAAGGAATTGTCTGCCGCGTTCCCCCTCACCTCGGCAAAAAGCCAGGTCGCGATCCTCGACCCGGCGCGTCTGGAGAATTGGATCAAGGTATTAACAAACAGAATCTCCGCGCTCGAAGAGCCGCTTTCAGTTTGGCGCGCGCTCCATCCGACGAATCAGAACGACGGGGAATCATTCCGCGACCGGTGGAACGAAGTCGGTGGCAAATTCGCGCGGGCGGAGAAAGAGCATGCTGACTTCAATCGGACCAATTTCGCGGCCTTCACGGATTTTCGGACGGGCGGTTTCAGCCCGTGGCACGTGGGCGGGCAGGGCCTTCCTTCGGGCCAGGCGCGGTCCGGGGATTTCACTTTGCACGCGGACGGCGACGCGGCTGTTGAAATGGTTCTGCCCGCCGGAGCTTATACGCATCTGCTTTCGCAAAGGCTGAACGGTACTTTGCGATCACCTTTGCTGACGAACGGGATGGCCAAGATAAGCTTTCAGTTGATGGGACGCCGGAGCAGCGCCCTGCGGTTGGTCTCCAACAATTGCCAACTCAACTACCAGAACTACCGGGCGCTGACTAACACCGCGTTCCAATGGGTCACCTTCTCTCCTCCGCCTGACGCCGAGAGCGTGCGCGTGTACGCGGAGTTGATGACGATGTTCGATAATCCGAAATTCCCGGACCAACTCAGCGCGCTCGGCGGCGACAAAGCCAACTACAAACTCCCTTGGGAGAAGGCTGCGGAAGACCCGCGCTCCTGGTTTGGAATCACGCGCGTGGTGATTCATGCCACAGACGCTCCCCCCAAACCGGAGCTCACGCATTTGACGAGCCTATGGTTCGAGCCCGATCCGGCCAGTGATGAGGGGGTCGCGAATCGCTACCGGCAACGCATCCTCGAAGCTGTCGATCGCTGGCGAAACGAGGTGGCGACGGACGACGATGCAGTGTGGCTCGATTTCCTGGTGAAAAACGGTTTGATCCGCAATCGGGTGGGTGAGTCTCCGCGTCTTGAGAAGTTGCTGGCTGAATATCGGAACGTAGAACGCAGACTGACGTTGCCTCGCGTCGTGCCAGGACTGGCTGATTTCGGCCGGGGCTTTGACCAGCCGATGTTGGTCCGCGGCGATTGCACCAAACCTGCGGACGCAGTGCCTCGCGGCTACCTGGAGGTGCTCAAAGCCAACTTCTCTGCTCTCAATGAACCCACCCCTTCACCCCTCCCAGGAGAGGAACCTACTGCCGGTGCTTCGAGCGAAGCTCCCCTCCTGGGAGGGGCTGGGGGTCGGTTCACAGATCATGCGAAACTCTCAGTCGAAAAGTTGGCGGCTCAAAAATCGGGTAAGACCGACCTGCCGGTCGGCCTGGACGCGAAGCAGCGGGTCCCTGCCACGAAAGAAGTCCTTCCAGCGCACACCAATCAGGAGTTAGTCCGGGACGCGGTGGAACGCGTCCCTACTCAGTTCAGCGGCGAGGGCAGCGGTCGCCTGCAATTGGCAGAACGCATCGCAGATTCCAAGAATCCCCTGACCGCCCGCGTGATGGTCAACCGCGTCTGGAAGCATTTGTTCGGCGAAGGATTGGTGCGAACGGTGGATGACTTCGGACAACTCGGCGATAAACCGTCTCACCCTGAGCTGCTGGACTATCTGGCCGGCCAATTCATGCGCGAGGATTGGTCGGTGAAGCGGCTGATTCGATCCATCGTTCTGGCGCGGACATTTCAGCTTTCCGCGCGGCCAACGCTGGCCACTCGGGAAATCGATCCGCAGAATCGCTTGCTCCAGCATTATCCCGCGCGCCGCATGGAAGCCGAGGCGATTCGCGACTGCATTCTGGCCGTTTCAGGCCGCTTGAACCCCGCGATGCACGGCCTGAGCGTCCAGCCGTATCGCGAAAAGGAAAATGCCGACCGTCGGCTTTTTGCCGGTCCCTTGGATGGGCTGGGCCGCCGCAGCGTCTATGTCAAAGTCAACTTGATGGAGACGCCGAAATTTCTGAGCGCCTTCAATATCGCAGGCGGGAAAATGTGCCAGGGCCGGCGCGACACCGCGAACGTCCCGGCACAATCCCTGGCGCTTTTGAATGATCCGTTTGTCCTGCAACAGGCGCAACTTTGGTCCAGTCAACTGATCGGCCGCAGCGAGGACTCCGTTGGGGCTCGAATCGAACACATGTTCGAAGCCGCCCTGGGACGCGCGGCGACGCTCTCGGAGAAGAATCGTTTCACCGAAGCCGCAGAGCGCTTAGCGGAGCTGCGTGGATTGGCAACGGAAGAGATTTTGCGCAGCCCGGAGATTTGGAAGGATCTGGCTCATGCGGTGTTTAATTTGAAGGAGTTTATTTTTATTCCGTAACTTGGCGGTGGTATGCCGGCCGCAACCTTGAATGCGCGCCGAGTGAGCCAGAATTCCTGATCCGAACCGAGCAATGAACAATAACGTCATGCATCTCCGAGGCCGAGAGGCGGAGGAAATCCGAGTCGTCGAGGAGCCAACATGATGAGGGTAGCCAATCTCATTTGCAGGAGATTCATTTCCTCTGGCGCCCATTTCTGCGGGATGCGGATGATGACATGGTTTTGGAACTGGCATTTGCTTCGGGTTCTCACCATATTGTGACGCATAACGTGAAGGACTTTCACGGGGCGGAACAGCTTGGTATCAGTGCGCTTCCTCCGCGTGATTTCCTGAATCTGATTGGACAAAAGCAATGAGTACATTGACGATCCAACTGCCGGAATCCCTGAAGAAAGCGATAGAAGCTCTCACTGCCAAAGAGGGTTATTCGGTGAGCCAGTTTCTTGCCAGCGCCGCCGGTGAAAAACTGGCGGTCGTGCTGACCATGGACTATTTGCGCCGCGAGGCCGCCAAAGGTCGGCACGATGATTTCGAGAAGTACCTTGACGCCGTCCCGGACGCGCCGCCGTTACCTGGGGACGAGTTGTAACTGCAAACTTCTGTGAACGCTCACCGCGATCGCCAACCTTGTTCCTGCCCCGGTCGTTTGTCGCAGCCGCTGTCAAGGCGTTCGATGCTCTGCGCCACCGCCAATGGCTTCGGCTTGCTCGCATTGTCCAGTCTGCTAGCAGATCGGAAGTTTGCCCAAGTTCTGGCCTCGCCCCTGCCCCATTTCGCTCCGCGCGCCCAGAATGTCATTTTCTGCTTCATGGATGGCGGC
>JACPRI010000340.1 GCA_016190065.1 Verrucomicrobiota bacterium | reverse complement strand
GCGAAGAGCAGCCGCAGTTCCTCCTCGGAATGTCCATGCTCGGACTCGCCGGACGAAGGCAGACCGAGTTGGCGGAGCATCCAAAGCGACGCGTGGTTGAGCAGCCAGATGAAGGGATAAGAAATCCGATGAAACCATTCCAACGGTTGTACCACCCAAAGGGAAGTTGGGAGCGGCCTCTGAATCGCCAGCCATTTGGGCGCCTGCTCCCCGGCGGTGATGTGCAGAAACGTGATCACGGTGAAACCGACCACAACCGCAATCGAATGCCGGATCGCCGCCGACTCGATCTTCAGCCCGTCCAGCGCGGGCGCGAGGAGGGTGGCAAACACCGGTTCCCCCACCCAGCCGAGCGCCAGGCTGGCCAGCGTAATGCCCAATTGGCAGGCGCTCAGAGAGGCGTCGAGGTTGCGAACCACGCGTCGAGCGATCCGGGCCCGCCGGTGCCCTTTGGCGATGAGCGGGTTGAGTTGAGTGTCCCGGATTTTGACCAGTGCAAATTCCGCGGCGACGAAGAAGCCGTTCAAGAAGACCAGCACCACCACCGCCAACAGCTTCAAAGCAATCTCAACGGTCGTGTCTGTAATCATCTTTGAATTTGCCCCGGTCAAAAACGATGGGCTGTGTGGTCATAGAGCGGGAATTCCGAGTTCGTTCGCGAACTGCATCGCGGACTCTTTTGGACCCGCATCGAGTCGTCGTCAAACGAATTTGGCTCACAGCTCAGCCCGGCTCAGCCGGAGCGAAACGAGGTGTTCGCCTCGGCCGGGATTGCTTCTTCGAGAGCACGGTAAAGCCGCGCGGAGAGCCGGCCATGGGTTCGCCCGTCCTCTCCGGCGAATCCCTGATCGATCCAGGAGTTGCCCGGAAAGAAGATTGGAATCCTCTGGCCCCGCAGAAAGGCATTTGCGTGACAAGTGAGCGCGATCATCTGGGCGATCTCGCCGTTCACAGTGCGGAAGTGTTTACGGGCGTCGCGAAAGTTGCCAGTCTGAACTTGAGGGCTCGAACTGGAGACTCAATGGCGGATCTCGAACAATTGTTTTCGAGCGGCTTGCAGTCTTTGGATGACGACGGAGGTCACGCGCGTCATCAGTTCGTACCCGAGGTCATGGTCTTCCTCACACTGTTCGCGAAGCCGTGTGCCATAGAAGAAAATGGCGGCAGTTGATTCGATGGCCCGGGCGTCGAAATGCCAGTAGTACGGCGGGAATAACCACGACCACCCCAGCACATCCCCGGGGCCGATGGTTTGAATCAGCAGGGCCGGTTCGTCTCCGGAACGCGATTCGAGCGCGACCTGGCCCGATTCGATCAGATAAAAGCGGTTCGCCGGATCTCTTTCACGGAAGATGAAAGCGCCCGGTTCGAATTGCACCCGCATGGCGTTGTCGGCCAACACGGGCAAATGATCCGGCGACACGTCTTTCAGAAAGGGATGCTCGGCGATGGCGGCAGCCAGAGTTTTGCGTGTCGCCAGTTTATGTTCAGCCTTGCGCCGTGAATCCGGAATTGCACTCATGTCGCTTCCATCGAAAACCGATTACACTTCAATCCGTGCTGGAACCACACTCGACTTGCCAATTGTTCACTGTTTCTTGCATCCGGAGATCAAATTGTCAGACAGATCAACAAACAATCAGCGGACGAGCTGTCCGAGTGGTTCGGTGCGGTTGGGTCGTCGGTCAATCTTTGTTTAATGAATGCCAAATGAGGTTTAGCGGCATCGTGAGCCAACCGCCAAGAATAGCGCCCTCATGAAGTTGCTAGATCCATTGCTGGACACACCCGGACAGGTCATCACCATCCGGGCCGGCGAGAGGTGTCCCCACCTCGCGTCAATGACTGCGGTGTTGTTCAGGTGAAAAAACATCTCACGCCTCAGCTTCGGCGAAGCCGCCTCCCGTTTCTCGCGATGGGCATTCTCTCGCTTCTGTCGGGAATCTGGGGGGGCTTGATTCGTCTGCCTTTGAACTTGCCTCTGCCAGCGAACAACGCGAATTGGATCACCTTTCACGGCCCATTGATGGTTTGCGGATTTCTTGGAACCGTGATCGCCTTGGAACGCGCCGTCGGTCTGCAAACCAGGTGGGCTTATGCTGCACCGCTGCTCACCGGTGCAGGCGCTTTGACTCTCGTCTTTGGCTTCCTCGGTCCCGTCGGGCCGGCTTTATTCACGCTCGGAAGTGCGGCCTTCCTCATCGTAACTCTCCGCGTTGTGCAACTGCAACGGGCGTTCTTTACCGTCACCATGAGTCTTGGCGCGTCGGCGTGGCTGACCGGGAACGTCCTTTGGCTGGTCGGCTGGCCCGTGAATCGCGTGGTGTTGTGGTGGGTCGCCTTCCTGGCGCTGACAATCTTGGGTGAACGGCTCGATCTCTCGCGCTTTCAGCGTCCCGTCCGATGGGCGCCGCCGATCTTGATCGCCTCGCTCGCCCTGTTCCTTGGGGGAATCATCCTGAGCGTCTTCGAGCAAACGCCTGGCGAACGTCTGGCCGGGATCGGATTCGTCTCGTTAGCGCTCTGGCTGGGCCGGTTCGACATTGCGCGCCGCACCGTCCGGCAGGAGGGCTTGACGCGCTTCATGGCCATTTGCCTGCTCGCGGGTTACGTGTGGCTCGGTGTCGCCGGAGTTTTGCTCGTCTGCTTCGCACCGCTGGGATTCGGACCTGGATACGACGCCGTGCTGCACGCGTTTTTCCTGGGCTTCGTGTTCTCGATGATTTTCGGCCACGCGCCGGTGATCTTTCCGGCCGTGCTAAACTTGCCGGTGGCGTTTCGAAACCATTTTTATGGTCACGCCGGTCTTCTCCACGCTTCGCTGCTGCTTCGCGTGATGGCGGATTTGAGCGGATGGGGTGAAGGCCGCCAACTGGGTGGGTTGCTGAACGCAGCCGCGATCCTGCTGTTTCTGGTCAACACGGTGACTTCCTTGCGGGGCAATTCAAAGATTTACTCCACAAGGAATTCGCGTTCGTGCTCGCGGACGACGAGCACGGGGCAGGGCGCGTGACGCACCACGTATTCGGCCGAGCTGCCCAACAGCGCATGCTTCAGGCCGGTGTGTCCGTGCGTCGAAATCACGATCAGGTCTGCCGGCATGCGCCGAGCCACCGCGACGATTTCTGCGGCTGGTGAGCCGCACTGAACCAATGGGTCGGCTGGAACTCGCTCCCCGATTTCGTCCACAATCAGCGAGGCGAGCTGGCGTTCCCCACTCGCGCGCATCTCTGCTTCCAACGAGGCGTAGTCGATCCCGCCGTATTCGCCGACCGCGTAATTGGCGGGCACGACGTAAAGCAAGGTCAAGGCGGCCCCATGTTGGCTGGCCAACGGGAGGGCATAGCGCAGCGCCTTCTTCGCGCACTCCGAGAAGTCGATCGGGACCAAAATCTTGTTCAACCGGAACAGGAAATCTGCGCTACCGCGGCCTGCCGCTGCCAGCAACGGTTCATCCCCCGGATCGAATTCGAGGACCACGTCCCCGCGACGTTTAGTTGGTTTCGCTTTCATGGCTCGCTTCAATTCATTTCTCACTCGAAACGTCTGACGGGTCAGAGCCATCGCCTACACTGCTCTTGGGAATTGCTGCCCATTTCTTGGGATCATCGGCAAATCTCCCGTGGAGATGATTCCGGGAGGCCCGCAGTAGGGTATTCACCCCAGAAGAGATGGGGTCTTCGCCCGCCGCCCGATTGCTTCCCCGGAGGTAAAGTCCTCGCTCCATGCGAGTTTCGTGGAGAGTCCCGTACGAGAGGTGGGTTCGGATCGGCACACCCCATGCCCTAAAGTTCTGCATGATCATGCAACCAGGTCAAAGAAGCATCGGTTTGGGTGAACAAACCCTAAGAGCGTTGTTCGCCTCGCGCCTTCACCCAGGTCCATTGAGCGGCCATGAGAATCGGGTGCTTCACCAATTGACGTTTGCAGCCAAATGAAGCAACCCAAAGCAGAAAGGCATATACATGAAAACGACAAATCAAACTCCACGCAGAATCACGAGAGTTACTCCAAGTCTGGTGTTGGCCGCTACCCTGATCACCGCATCATTGTCGGCGCGGGTTCAAGGGGCCGAAGCCACGAACCGCACCGTGATCGTTCTGCCGCCGGTTCAATCGGAGACCCGTCTCGTTCCTTCCACAATTCTCTTTCAGAATGCGGATGGATTTCTTGGAACCTGGTTCGTTCAAGGGACCTGGCTGAATTCCATTGGCATGTTAATTCCCAGTCAAACGGGTGATCCCAACTGGCGAGTCGTCGGGACGGGTGATTTTGATGGGGATAAAGACATGGACGTATTGTTTCAACACACCGACGGAACGGTGGCGGTCTGGTTCATGGCCGGATCCGAGATGACAGGAGCTTCGCTGTTGGCTCCGAGCCATCCAGGAAAGGGATGGCGCGTGGCGTCGGTCGCGGATTTCGATCGGAATGGTCGGCCTGATTTGGTGTTCCAGCACACGGACGGACGCGTTTCCGTGTGGTTCATGAACGGGATCCGTTTGGCCTTGCCAGCTCTGGTCAATCCGGCTGAATCGGCAAATCCGGAGTGGCGAGTCGTCGCGTCAGCGGATTTTAATCAGGATGCTGAACCCGACTTGCTGTTGCACCATCCGACCGGAAAGTTGGGGATTTGGTATATCAACAAAGTCTGGCCTGCGCTCGCCTCAGGCACGGTGAACTATGACACGCGGGAAACTGCCGGAATTTGGTTCGTGAACGACATTGTGTGGGGTCGTGAACAGATTCCGACTGCGGTTGATCCAGGGTGGCGTGTGATGGGAGCCAGAGATATGAACGGCGATGGCCATGCCGATCTTCTGTTCCAGCATACGGAGGGATTCATGGCAGTCTGGACTATGAAAGGATCCATTCTCCAGTCGTCCGCCTTTTTCAACCCGATTCGATCTGGAGAAGGCTGGCAAGTGGTGGCGGTGACGGATCGGTTCTCCGAAATCGGTTTATCATCGAGCGCCGCGAGTCCATCGTCCACGCAGACACGTTAGACGCAAGTTAGACGCAAATAAGCTATCCGAGTTATGAGTGATTTGAGGACGGAGGGTTCGCGGTACGGCATGGCCCAAAGCCGCTCTGTTAGAGAACAATTTCTTCTTTCGTCCCATCGAACTGCGCGACCTTTTTGTTCAGGAACGCCAGCATCGCCATGCACAACGCCGTCTGGACGTGATAGCCGAATTCCACGTCGCTGACGGGCTTCTCGCGCGTGCGGACACAGTGCAGGAAATTCTTCCAGTGCGCCGTCGTGCTGTCCGGTTTCTCGCCGGGAATCACCTTCGGCGTGCCTTTGCGCGGATGGACGGTCACGCTGTCGAACCCGCCTTCCCAAGACGTGTTCTGGATGGTGATCGCGCCTTCGTCGCCGCGAATGGCCGGCTCGGCATTGAATTGATTCGTCAGCGTGCAGACCAAAACGACGGAGAGTTTCTCCGGATAGTCCAGGCACATGTTGAACGTGTCCGGAACTTCGCGGCCGTAATTGTCGTATTTGAAGATGCCGCCCGAAGCCACGACCAGTGATGGGAACTTGAGTCCAAACATGCTGACGAACGGCGTGAACACGTGGGGAAACAAGTCCGTGCATGGCCCGCCGGCGTAGTCCAGGAACATTCGCCAACTGAAGAATCGGCGAACGTCATACGGAACTTTTGGCGCGTCGCCGAGAAACGCTTCCCAATCGAGATCCGGGCCGGGCTTTGCATTCGCGTCCGGAATCGGCATGCGCTCGCCCCAATCGCCGGAGCGGTAGTAGCCCGCCTGGATGTGCTGGACGCGGCCAACGGCGCCTTTCTGTATCAATTCACCGATCTTCGTCCACGCGCTGCTCGAGTTGCCCTGGTTGCCGATCTGCACGACGCGGCTCAGCCGGCGCGTTTCTCGAAGAAATTCCTGGCTGGCCTGGAATTGCGTCCAATGGCCCATCGGCTTTTCGCAATAAACGTCCTTGCCCGCGCGGATGGCGTCGAGGGCCTGCGGGATGTGCAAGCGATCGGGCGAAGCAATGCAAACCACATCGACATCGCGATCAGCCAACAGCGCCTTGTGATGCGGGTAAGCTCTGGCTCCGGTCTTTTCCGCGGCGACGCGCAGACGCGGGCCGTACGCGTCGTTCACCGCCACGATCTGCAGCGGTTGGCCCGTGTCGATCAACTTCTTGACGACGCCGACGTGGGACGATCCGCGGCCACCGACCCCGATGAAGCCGACGCCGATGCGGCCATTGGCACCCAGGACGTTGTTTCGAGAAATCAGAACGCTGGAAGCCGCGCCGAAGAACGCGGCTGACGTTGCCGTGGAAGCGATAAACTTCCGGCGCGACACACGCGTGAAACGAGGAGGATTTTCTTTGGATGGCATCATGCCCCGATGGTAATCCGGCGCCAATGCCTGGATTTGATGCCGGTCAAAGGATGCAGGCGTGTCGCCGAGGGAGCTTCGCGCTGGCTTTTCCTCTGTTCACGACTATCATCTCAGCGTGACGCGAG
>JACPRI010000352.1 GCA_016190065.1 Verrucomicrobiota bacterium | reverse complement strand
TCTGACCGGCGAGGCGCCGGTCAGAACACGCGAGGGCGCGTGTGCTCCCCAATTTCCATTGCATTCTCACAACTCAAGGAACACAGATAGTTTCATCGAGATTCAACAAAGCGGAGGCCACGTCCGTCCACGCCGGCCGATCCGGCTCGTCAATGCCGCGCGCGCGATAGGCTTGGCTGCATTCACGGAGCAACGTTTCCAGAGCGCCCAACTCAATGCTGTCTGGCTGGCGACTTGCACACATTCGAAAGCCTGTCCTTAGGCGATCCATCTCTTCGCCTTCCGAATTTCGCAGCCGCTCGCCGAACGCCTCCGCCGCCTCCACGTAGATCGGATCGTTCAACAGCGCGAGCGCCTGGAGCGGCGTATTGGATAGTCGCCGCTGCACGACACAGGCAGTGCGGACCGGCGCATCAAAAGCGGCGAACGAAGGATGAAGCGCGCTGCGACGGCGGATGGCGTAAATGCCGCGGCGATACCGATCCTCGCCCGGGCTTGGCTGGTAGCTGTAAGCCTCACCGCCGACCTTCCGCCAGAGGCCGTCCGGTTGAGGTGGACGGACCGGTGGACCAAATTGCTTGCGGCTCAGCAATCCGGTGATGGCCAGCGCATTGTCGCGAACGCCCTCGGCATCCAGCCGCAGCCGGGGATAACGCCAGAGCAGTTTGTTTGCGGGATCGACGCCCGCGGCTTTCGCGTTCGCACGAGCGCTTTGCCGAAACGTCTCGCTCGTCACAATTAAGCGTAAAATGTGTTTCACGTCCCACTCGCTCTCGACAAACTCCACCGCGAGCCAGTCGAGAAGCTTCGGGTGCGTTGGCGGATCGCCCTGCGCCCCGAAATCTTCCGGGGTCGCGACAATTCCGCGCCCGAACAGTTCGGCCCAGAAACGATTGACGATGACGCGCGCCGTTAACGGGTTCTCCGGGCTGACCAGCCAATGCGCCAGGCCAAGCCGATTGGCGGGCGCCTCCTTCACTTTCGAGAAGAGTTGGGGCGTCGCGGCTGCGACTGGTTCGCGCGGTTCCAGAAAATTGCCGCGGTTCAAGACGTGACTCGCACGCGGCTTATCCAGTTCCTGCATGACCAGCGTGCGACGATAATGCCGGATTTCGCCTTGTTTCTTTTGTTCGCCATTCGGGTCGTCGTCCTGCTGATCCTGACTTTCAGGGTTGGGATCCGCGCTCGAGTTTTTCCCAGGCAATTGAAGATACGGTCCGGTGAACCGGAGCGCCGCCTGCGCCTTTTCGTTCAGCAACTCGGTCTCGCGCGGTGTGTTGTTGAAGAACGCGAAGAAGTTGTAGTAGTCCCGCATGTTGAACGGATCATACTTGTGATCATGGCACTGGGCGCATTCGAGCGTTAGCCCAAGCCACACCGTCGCGGTCGTGTTCACTCGATCGAACACCTGGTTGACGCGGCCTTCCTCCTGGTCCGAGCCGGCTTCGACATTGGTCGGTGTGCAGCGATTGAACCCGGTTGCGATGAGCGACGTGATCTCGTCTTCGGACAACCGGGGTTCCCGCTTTTTACCGACCAGCAAATCACCGGCGATCTGTTGGATCGTGAACTGGTCGAAGGGCATATTCTCGTTAAGCGCCCGAATCACCCAATCGCGGAACGGCCAGAGATCGCGCAGGTCATCCCGTTGAAACCCGTGCGAGTCGGCATACCGAGCAGCATCCAACCAAGGGCGGGCCCAACGTTCGCCAAAGTGCGGTGAAGCCAGTAACCGATCCACGGCCAATCGAACGGCCCTGGAAGGCTCGGCCTGGTAAGCGGACTCGAACTCGTTCAATTCCGCGAGCGTAGGTGGAAGGCCAATCAGGCTCAGGCTCAACCGGCGCAAGACGATTCCTGGCTCGGCCGGTTCGGCCAGCGCCAGGCTTTTCTGAGCGAGCGCGGCCTTGATGAAGGCATCGATGGGGTGTGCGGCTCCGGCGTGAGCTGGAAGTTTTGGGCGAACTGGTTTTTGGTAAGCCCAGTGACGCGGCTCCGGCTTCGGCGCGCACTCAACCACCTGGCCCGAAATTGCAACCAGGACGGCAAGCCACCAACCATGCGCAGTTTTGCAGCGGACGCAGTCCATGCTCATCAATCCTAGCAGATCGAATGAAAACGCCTACGGCAATCGAACGATAACCAGCGATTCCTGGTCAAACCACGCTTCGCCGGCGCTGGCGCGAAGTTCGCACATCAGGACGATCTCCGTGTTCGTCGCGCTCACTTCGAAATCGACTTCCAACTTTTGCCAGTCGCGGGTGCCGGTTAACTCCGAGGATTGATTC
Organism: Verrucomicrobiota bacterium; assembly: GCA_016190065.1. GTDB lineage: Bacteria > Verrucomicrobiota > Verrucomicrobiia > Limisphaerales > SIBE01 > VHCZ01. Next base: position 6,740 of record JACPRI010000352.1, on the reverse strand, counting down.
GCCCGGCCAGCCACCCGCAGCCGCGCACCATGGTTTTCGCCGAACGGAAGCGGACTTACGCCGTTCGCTTTAGCCTCACCGCGAAAACGATATCGGCCTGGGTTCAACCGAATGGACGTTCTCCACGACGCCGAGGTCTTCGGGCCGGCGACGATGTGCAATGCGGCCTTCCGCTCCGGAGTCGTCGCTTCCTGCATCCCGCCTCCAGCCGGTTCGTCCACTTTGTTCCATCCGTTGAGCGGGGCCAGGCCATGCTTGAAATCCGGGAACGCCGGCTCCGGCTCGCTCATTTGATTTCGGAGGCTGATTTCTCTGGCGTGAATTTGAGCGCAAAGCTCCGCGGCTTCGCGCCTTATCGTTCCCAGTTCGTCGGTTCTCAAGAACGGGCGCAATTCAGCGAGGAACTGATTGACCCGGTTGGTGAGCCGTTCGTCCGAAAAAAGGGTCTCGAACAACTCCTTGAATCTCGCCGCATACTGCTGACGGCCTTCCGAGGTCTCCATGACCGCGCGCGCGACCAATCCACGCAGCTTCGGTTTCCACGGGAGATCCGCTTTCGAGAAAATTTGATCCATTCCGGATGGCAGAAAGACGATCTTGTCGGCAGCCGCATCGTGGTAAATCCGGAAATTGTTTCGGCCCAAGCCATAGCCGTCCCAGTGCCCGATCATGACCTCCACCGCCATGAAGGTCAGAAATCGATCCATGTCGAGAGCCGCTCGCAGATGTTCCCAACGGCGGCGCAAGTCCGGTTCCACTGCCGCGGCGGCGAGGCGCTTCAAAGCGGTTTGATCGTCCTCCGAATCGCGTCCCAGAATCCGTTTCAGGCGCTGGTCCACGTCATGCCCGCCCTCCGGGTCATACAGATTGCCGTCCGCGCGTTTGAAGTGTCGGGCGATAAAGCTCTCGGTGAACCCTTCCTTCAAGACATAGAAGCCGAGCGGACGGCCGTTCAGTTCAACCCGGGCGTGGGCCGCGCGCGGAACGGGTATCTGTGCGCCGCGGAACAGTTCGCTGCCGATCTGTTCCTTCAGGTAACTTGCATCCTCGACCGAATTGTTCAGATGAATCTTCGTCAAGCCGCCGAAGTTCTGGCCGGAAACAAATCGGTCGAAATCCAACGTCAAACTCGGCTTGTCGTCGGTGGGGCGAAAACTTCCCGTCGCACCTTTCAAGTGCAGGCCCACGTCGTGGAAAACCTCGCCCTGGGCCCGAACGTTCGCGCGAACGTATTTTCGGCCCTCGACGCGCAAGCTGGCGAGGTTCGGTGGCGACAATTCAATGTGGATTGGGCAGACGGGATGAGTCGCAAAGAATTGATCCGCCGCGAGTCCCTCGCTCGCAAAGACGGCGCAGATTCCCACCCCGCATGCGACCGCCACCGATACCGCCAAATGCCAAAGACTTTGACGCGGTGAAGCGGCAACCAAGGATGCTCGGCCACAAAAGAACAGGCGGTGCAGCCGCAACTCCATTGGCGCGCGGCCATCCTGGCCGCAGCGGCTGCGATTTTCCACACGTCTGGATTTTGGCGGGCACGGTAAGTGAGTTCGGGGCTGCTGCGGCCAGGATGGCCGCGCGCCGGCACTCTCGTAGAAATCTTCGAAGCCCGCGAGGACTTGGACGCATTGCCGTGCAAAAAGGAAAGTTCGTGTTTTTGTGTTCCTTGCATTGTTCGAAGTTGGAGGTTTGATGTTCAATGTTCGATCTTCATGCCCTGTTCTCATTCGCGTCCATGCGCGTCTATTCGCGGTTGAATTGCATAGACGAGCATCAGCGTGACCGCCCCGACAAGGCCGCCCCAGTTTTTTCCGGATCAAGCGTGGCGCGGTTCTTTTTGAAGACCACCACCGAATTGGCGACAGCTCGTTCATATCCATCACAAGGCCGATTCCGAACCCGGCCATCATACCAGAGCGTCGCGGATCCGCCGCCGTCCAGATTAATGGCGCCCTGACAGCCGATCTCAACCAGGAAGGCAGCCAGCTCATTCAGAGTCATACCGACGGACAGGTTGCGCTGCCGGCCATCCACTTGCACCAGGAAAAAATAATTCTCGCTCCAGCCGATCGCGGATCGCGGGTGGCGCTCCGTCATGGAAGTGACTTCATAAGAATCCGAATCCGCCGGTTGGATGCGTTGGCGCTTTCCGTCTTGCACCAGGAGTGGGCCGCCGCTGATCGCGGTCCGAGCGCCGCGCAAGCTGGGAGACGTCGCCGTGGAAACGATCAACTCGTCTCCGCTTTGCACCCGGGGAGTGCGCCGGGCCAAAGCGGGGCCGATCGACAAGACCATCGTTCCCGGATGAATTCGCGTGTTTCCCGTTTCGCGGATTTCGCGAATCCGCGCCGGGTAGATGCGTCCGGGTCGCAAGGGCAACGACGGCGCGTTGCCTCGCGGTTCCAGGACGAGTTCTCGTCCTCCGCCGGTTTGCGTGGAAGCGCCGAGCGCCGGAGTGTAAAGCTCGATTTCGTTGGCCGACCGATTCCCATTCAACCCGATCGGCACCGTCGTGCCATCGGGCCAGGTGACCTGCAGGAGAGACTCCGTGTTGGCCGCGTGCGGCTCTCCCAGAGCATCGATCCAAAAGCTGACGCTGCCCGAAGGCGCGCTGATCAATTCCCCTTCGACAATTTGCAGGCCGCGCGGATCGCCCGCGTACGGGCCGCCGCGCTGATAAAAGTCCCCGTTGATCGCGGCCATCGGCGTGAGCTGGTCCGAACGCAGAAGCCCGGTGTGGTCGCTCAGCCGCGCCAATCCGATCGCGCGTCCTCCCGCGTGCATGGCGGACACTTGGAAGGGGGCCTTGCCTCGAGGGACCCGAACAACATGAATCGACCATGGCCCCCTCGGGCTGCGGTAGTTCTGGTAGGTGATGTCCGGCGGCGCATTGGTGGCGGACGCCGGGAGATCAGCGCTGCGGGCGGTCAGGGCCGCGTGAGCGATCCATCCCGAAACGCAGACGAACCGCAAGGCTTTCCAACCTGCAGCCAGGATACGGAGCGGCGCTTCTTCGCCGCGTGAACGGGCACCAAAGCGCGCCCGGATTGTTTGCGGTCGTGAATGCATACCGTGGGCAGTCTAGCAAATCCTATTCCCGGAATTCATTCATTTTTCACTCGATGACTTGCTCGTGGTGGGTGAGCCGTTCCAGGACAAAGTGCATTTTGCGTAAATTTTCAGCGTTAGCTTCTCAATCGAGATGGGGAGCGCACGCGCCCCGCGTGCCGTGGTTGGCGCCTCGCCGAGCACATCGACTCTTCCGGTGGAGCCACCGTTTAATGACTGTGTTTCAAGACGGCTCTGACCGGCGAGGTGCCGGTCAGGACACGCGAGGGGGCGCGTGTGCGACTTGCCTTCAAATAAAGCCGGAGTGCGCGTCTCCGATCTCATCGCACGGGGATGGCTTTCGGGTTTGGGAATTAACCAAACTGCGTCAGAGACAACGTCGGACGAACCTTCTGAGCATTCGAGCCACACGGAGTCCCATTGGCAACTCTGATCAGGCCACGGACGCTGCTGGGGCCTGGCGATTACTGCGATTCTGTACCATTGACTGACTCTTAGTCTCGTGGCAGGCGGCTCGATAAAAGAGGAACAAAAAAGGATCAAACCGTAACACAACCGTAACAATTGTGGTGTAAAATACGCCGCAAGATCGGGGACAGTGCTCGCCCGGACGAACAATAGACAAGCCTATGACCACGCCACATTCGATCCCATTAGCCATCCTTGTACTCTTGTTGCTGGCCAGCGCAGCCCCAGCCGCTGAATCGCTCTCTGTTCTTCTCCAAAAAGGCATCTTCGCCGAGGAGACGGAAGGAAACCTGGAAACGGCGATTAAGATCTATGAGGACATAGTGAAGGATGGAGATGCCAACCGTTCGCTCGTCGCACAGGCGCAATACCGGCTGGCGATGTGCCGATTGAAGCAGGGGAAAGAGGACGAAGCCGTAACCGCCTTTCGGAAGCTAATCGTTCAGTTTTACGATGCGGCGGATTTGGTGGCGAAAAGCCGTGATCGCTTAGTGGAACTCGGGCAGCCAGCCGGCGCCACAGTCGTGCGTCGCGTCTGGTCTGGACCTGATGCCGCCGGCGACAAAATCAGCGCGGACGGTCGTCATCTGGCCTTCGTCGATTGGAATACAGGAAACATAGCGGTCCGGGACTTGGTGGTTGGGCAGACCCGGCGGGTGACGGAGCATGGAGTCTTTCGACGAAATCTTTCGCAATACGCCGAATCGTGTGCCATTTCTCGAGACGGAACACGGATCGCATACAGTTGGTTTGGCACGAACCGTTGTTACGGGCTGCACGCGATGAGCCTTGAAGACCCAGCCCCATCGAGGTTGCTGATCACCATGCCGACCAACGGTTGGGTCTCGGCCGAGGACTGGTCGCCCGATGGCAAATCAATCGCTGTGTTCGTTTCCGAGAAACAGGGGACCCAATGGCACGGTGGAATCTCATTGGTCAGTGTTGCCGACGGCACTCTGCGGAAGGTCGCTCCGACAGGAGAGCGAACGTCCATGCTGCGTTTCTCACCAGATGGACGGTACTTGGCTTATAGCGTTGCCCGAAACCCTAACTTCAGGCGCGGCCATGCAACGAACGACATTTGGCTGGTGGACGTCGAATCCGGGAGCGTCAAACTCGCCGTCGAACATCTCGCCCAAGAGCAACTGATCGGATGGGCTCCGCGGGGCTCAGAAATCCTGTTTCTGAGCGAGCGACGGGGTACGAAGGACGTTTGGTCGATCCAGGTTGACACTAGCGACTCCAAACCCGCGCCTCGATTGCTCAAGGCTAATGTGGGCGACCTGCAATGCATCGGCCTGACTCGCGACGGAGGGTTCTTTTATTTAACACAGTCGAATGATGCGCGGGACATCTATGTGGCATCGGTTGATCTGAACTCCGGAAAATTGCTCTCGACACCGAAAGAAGCTCCCGGTCGAATCAACGGGCCAAAGACGCCCATCAGCCTCTCTCCGGATGGACGCAAGCTAGCCTTTTTTCTTGGAGCCACCGGCATTTTTGCGATCCAAAACATTGAAACGGGCACGGTTCTTGAAATCGCAAAGGCCGCGGATATCACATTTGTCGGCTCGGGCACTCCACGCCCTGTCTGGTCCCCGGATAGCCACAGACTTGTCGTTCGAGCTTACACAAAGGGATTCTCGGAAGAGGATCGGCGGCATGGTCTTTTTCTTCTCGACGCGACGACGGGGGCGTCTTCAGTGGTCTCAATGGATCCTCAGTTTTGGGGCATGGACTTTAAGGACGGCCTGCTGCGGTTCTTCCTTCAAACACCTGAGTCAGGTCAAGCTCGAGTGCGGTGGGTTTCCCTTGATATAAGCACCCGCGAGACACATGAACAGGACGTAGGGACCTTTCCCAATGCGAACTGGCCGCATCGGTTTTTATTCAGTTCTGACGACAAGCAACTCTTTTACCTGCAAATCGTCACCAGTGCGGAGGGAATGACAAGTCACGTTGCCGTGCGTCGCGACCGTGTGACAGGGCAGGAAATAGAACTGTTTCGATCCAACGATAAACTAGGATTTCTTGGCCGACCGAATGCCGAGGGTCCAATTGTCATCGGCGTGTTCGAGGCTCCCGATCCAGGCCATCTCAGAGCCGCTCTGGCTATAAAGGGGATCGAAGTCACGGAGAACTCAGCGAAGGAACGGTTTTCGGTCGAACTTCCTCAAGATGCCTTCGTGGTTCAGATGGAGGGATCTCATTGTAAATCTCACGTGTTGCTTGGAACGTACCTCAGGGGTGCAGAGCCAAAAACCGAGATCTGGACGCTTTCGCGAAAAGATGGATCACTCAAAAAGACCGAGATAACGCTTGAAGGCTTGGTCAATGTTCTGGGTTGCGATACGGAAGGACGGCAACTCGCATATCAAACTTTTGACCGGCGCCAGAGACTTAGCGAAGTCTGGGTCATGGAAAATTTCTTGCCGCCGATCGCGGCAACGAAATAACTCTTCAGCAAGAGGCTTTGCCGAATCGCGCCGTCATGGGCGTCGCGGTTCATGAGTAAGGATTTCAAAGCTTTGCCCCCGCCGAACCTCAGCTTGCTTTACGTCCGTCGCTTTCAGGAGGTAGGCGCGGCGTTGATCCGCGAAGTTCTTCAAGCCAATGTTTCCTCGCCCACCGGGACCGCCAAATCCTCCGCCCCCTTGAACATCGTCCGTGAGACCCTTGTGGAAAGCTTCGGTGCTGGAGAGCTTGCGGGTGTCCGATTTCACTTCGGCGGCGATGAGCGAATGGTATTGCTGGGCGATCGGGCCGAGCTTGTTCCAATTGAGCCATTTTTCCGCGATGTCACGGACATAGCCTAGATAGCGCGTGCGAAGCGACGGCACCGCGAGCAACTTCGAGATGAGCGGTTTGTTGGGATCATTTGCTGCGAGGAGCGGATCGAGTTGCACACCGGTGTTTCCAGGCTCACCGCCAAAGCCCGGCCCTCCCCGACCGGCGAAACCACCGGGCCCCGCCGGGCCACCCAATCCATCACGACCTCCGGGTCCGCCGAATCCATCGGGACCGCCGCGGCCGCCGCCAAACCCAGGTCCCCGGCCGAACCCGGGTCCGCCGGCTCTGGCGAAGGTTTCGTTGGCATCGTGCGGGATGATGTGGAAGCGCTTCTTCTCGTCCCGGTAAATGCTGTAATCGCTGGTGCGAATCCAGTAACCGTCGTTGTTGATCAGAGCGTTTTCGAGCGCGAG
>JACPRI010000349.1 GCA_016190065.1 Verrucomicrobiota bacterium | reverse complement strand
GCGGCTGCAGGTCATTTCGACTTCCGGGAGGATATGCGTCGAGAGAAGGATGGTGTGCGTCTTTCCCAATTCCTTGATCAGTTGCCGAACCGAGCGCACCTGGTTCGGATCCAGCCCGATCGTTGGCTCGTCCAGAATCAAAAGCTCCGGCTGGTGCACGAGAGCATCCGCCAGGCCGACGCGCTGCCGATAGCCTTTGGACAGTTGGCCCACAATCCGCCGGCTCACGTCGGTCAGGCTGCACTGTTCCATGACAATCCCGACGCGTTCCCGGGCCTGGCCGGCGCTCAGACCTTTCAAGCGTGCGCGGAACTTCAAGTATTCCCGAACCCGCAGATCAAGGTGGAGCGGGTTGTTCTCCGGCATATAGCCGATGCGCCGGCGTACCTCGGCGGACCGATAGAACACGTCGAAGCTGGCCACGCGCACGGTCCCGGAAGTGGCCGGCAAAAAAGTGCTCAGGATGCGAAGGATGGTGCTCTTGCCCGCGCCATTCGGTCCGAGCAGCCCGACGATCTCTCCGCGCTGAACCGTGAAGGAAACGTTCTCGACCGCCGTGCGGCCCCCGTAACGCTTGGTCAGGTCCGAAACTTCAATCATCCAGGAATCGTTCACGGCTCAACGAATCGTCGCGGCCTTGGTCGCGGAAAAAAGCTGCACAATGCGCCCGGTTCGGCGTGGCACGATGACGGCCATTTGCACGCGATCGCCCTTTTTCTTGGCGTAAAGAAAATGAGCCGCGCGGATGAGGTTGCCCGGCACATGCCCGTCGAATGTTTGAATCAACTCCCCTTCTCTCAATCCCGCCTTCGCCGCGGGTCCGCCGGGTTCCACTTCCGCCACCACGAAGCCTTGAAATTGTCCGAAGCCCATTGTCCCGGCCAAGGCTGGAGTCAAATGCTGCAGGGTGGCGCCTAGTTTTTTCTGGATCAGTTCGGCATTGAAGAAAGTCGCTTCCGGCACCAGCCGCACATTAAGAGTTTTCTTCTCTTGGTCGCGCTGCACGACCATTCGAACGTCCCGCCGATCCCCGGCCGTCATCAGCTCGCGATTGATCTCGACCACGTTCCGGGGCGTTTTGTCGTTCACCGAAAGCACGCGGTCTCCGGGCCGCAGTCCCACTTTCTCCGCCGGACTCCCGGCTTCGACCGTCGCTACTGTCGGGCCTGCGGCACTGGATTGGAAATTTCCTCCGAACCAGAGGGAGTGAATGAATTCCGGCGTGAAGATCTCCCCCAACGCCTCTGCGACCCGCTTGACCGGGATGGCAAACCCGATTCCCTGCGCCTCGCGGAACACCGCCACGCTGATGCCGATCAGTTCGCCTCGCAAATTCACGAGCGGCCCGCCGCTGTTGCCAGGGTTGATCGCGGCATCGGTCTGGAGCCAGTCATTGATGTCGAGGGATTCATCCTCGGCGGTTGGCCGCCGCGCTTTCGAGCTCAGGATCCCTCGGCTCACCGAGCCGCCGAGTCCGAAGGGATTACCCAGCGCCAGGACCGTTTCGCCCAAGAGCAGATCGTCGTCCGGCGCGAACTTGATGGCTTTGAATTTTCCCCCGTTGGTGTCGAGCAACTGCAGCAAAGCCACGTCCGTCTTCATCGTCTGGACGACGTTCTGAGCGACGAAAGTCCGCCCGTCCGCGAGGGTCACAGTGATTCGGTCCGCCCGCCGCACGACGTGCATGTTGGTCAACACATATCCGGTCTCATCGATGATGACGCCGGATCCAAGGCTTTTCTGGCGGCGCGGCGACCGGCGGCCCCAGTAAGGTCCAAAAAAATCGCGAAACACCTGATCAAACGGGTCACGGATTTCGACAATCGTTTCCGTGCTGATGTTCACGACGCTCGGCATCACCTCCTCGATCGCATCAACGACCGGGTCGCGCCGGATATCCGGAGGCGGGTTCGGGGTCGCCGCGAACGCGAAAAATCCCTCCGTGGCGACGCGCTCGGCGCCGACGAGCAGGAATAATGCGGTCAATGGACTCAGCAGTCTCGCGGGGACGATCATTGTATTAACGCTTGACTTTGCAAGAGAGGTCGCGCAAAAGCAAGGCAAGGTGCGGTTGATCCCGAAAAATTCCTACTGCCGATGGCGTGCCCTCGCCGTCGCCTCCTGGACCTTTCAGGAAGCCGCCGATCCATCCCGGATCACGGAACGTTTTCTCCAGGCCCTCTGGCATCATCAGCGCTTGCGGCGCGATCATCTGAGGACTTTGGACGGCGAGCCGCTCCGGGTTCTTCATCCGGGCTTTTGGAATCGCGAAGCCGGGCCGGATTTCCGGAACGCGGTGCTCAAGTTTGGGCCGGCGGCGCCCAGGCAAGGCGACGTGGAAATCGATTTGCACCCGCGCTTCTGGAAAGGCCACCGCCACGATCAGAATCCGGCCTATCGGAACGTCATTCTCCACATCGTCTGGGAAGGCGAACTGCCCAAGCCGGCTGTCCTGCCGACGCTCGCGTTGAAGCCGTACCTGGATGCGCCCTTGTCAGAGCTGGGCGCATGGCTGGACCAGAATTCCCTTCATCGAATTCCTCTCGATGTGTTCGGCAAGTGCGCAGCCCCATTGCGCGATTTACCTGTTGCAGAATGCGAGGAGTTGCTGAAGCAGGCGGCCCAGGTGCGATTGGAGGCCAAAGCGGCCCAGCTTCAGGCGCGGGCTCAGCAGGCCGGCTGGGAACAATCACTCTGGGAGAGTCTCTTCGGTGCGCTGGGCTACAAACACAATGTCTGGCCCATGCGGATTCTGGCCGAGCTGTTGCCCTCGCTCGTTCCCGACAAGGACCGATCTCCTCCTTCGCCTTCCGTCTGGCAAGCGCGGCTTCTGGGTCTCGGCGGACTTCTGCCCGGTCAATTGACCGGGACCCAGCCGCACATCGACGCCTATTTGCGCCGGCTTTGGGACATCTGGTGGCGCGAGCGCGAACCTTATTCCGAAGTGATTCTGCCGCGCGTGACCTGGCGATTCAACGGCTTGAGGCCCGCGAACCATCCCCAACGCCGACTGGCCCTGGCCGCTCACTGGTTGGCTTCCGGCGATCTGGCGGCGCGCCTGGAACGATGGTTCGCCGAGACCCTCGCCGACGAAAAGCTTTCCGAGTCGCTGGTCGAAGTGCTGCAAGTCAAGCATGACGATCTCTGGTCGTGGCACTGGACGCTTCGATCTCGCCGCAACTCCCAGCCGCAACCGCTCATCGGACCGCCGCGTGTCACGGACCTGGCGATCAACGCGATTTTGCCATGGTTCTGGATTCGGGCAGTTGCAGGTAAGAACACGGACCTTCAGGCGCGGGCCGAACACCGGTATTTCGCCTGGCCGAGAAGCGAGGACAACGCGGTGTTGCGGTTGGCCCGGGCGCGCCTTTTCGGCGGGCAGAAAGTTCGGTGGATCAAGACGGCTGCGGCTCAGCAGGGCCTTCTTCAGATCGTCCGCGACTTTTGCGATCACTCTAACGCGCTGTGTGATCAGTGCCAGTTTCCGGAGCTGGTTCGCGAGTTGCGGGGGGAGGTTGAATAGCCAACAACACCACGCTACAATCCCGACATGATCACTGCGAAACAACTGCGAGAATTGCTTCAGGCCCGGCCGTTCAAGCCCTTCCGCCTGTGCCTGTCCGATGGCACACACTACGATATCACGAACCACGACTCGGCCTTTGTGACCAGGAACACGGTTGAAGTGGGCTTGAATCTTGATCCGGACGGTTTTGCAGAATACGTGGCTCGCTGTTCGATTCTTCACATCACGAAACTTGAAGACCTGCCGGAAGGTGTCACAAGCTGACACATTCAATGGGGCCCGAAACCGCCGTCCGGTCGATCGGGTCCTACTTTCTCTTCCCCTTAACGTCCGCTGCTGCACCCTGAGGTGTTGATGCCTGGGCGGCCCGAGCCGTCAGGAATACCGCGATGAAAAGGACCAGCGCCCCCACCGGCACCAGGACGATGCCCAAACCCGGATCGCCTTGATACCTTTTGAAATCCGCAATGCCGCCGAGGAAAAAGCCGCCCGGGATCAGAAAACCGGCGCTCGTCAGACATGCCGACGCCAAACCTCGAGAACGCGGATTCCACGCGGGCAAGAATTGCAGGCTCGCGCCAAACGCAATATGGACCAGCGACAGCAAGGTCCCGTGGGCGTGGGCCAGCGTCCACATCAGGCGCCGCGTCGAATTCGACACGTCGAGATACATCCCCGCCTTAAAGCCGTGCAAACCCTCCAGCACCATGCCGAGCGTGAGAAAGCAAAGCAACGACCACCAGCCGATCTGCAAATGCCGCCGCGTCAAAAAGGGAAGGCTTTCTTCCGGCGCGGTTCGGATTCCGGCGCCGCTGGTCTCGGAGTTCGGTGCAGGTTTCATTCGTGAAGCTCAATCAACTGGCTGTTCCGCTTGAAGCTGATGCCGGCGGACATGCTGCTGTATTCCGGCCCCCGGTTCAATCAGGATTTCAGACGGCTTTCTTGATTTCGCCTTGTCAATCCGTGGCCTTGGATGAATAAAGCTTTGTTCACGCGCTTAACTCTCCGCCAATCCTAAACGCAACATCGACGCCTATGAAAACGCTCAAATCCTCCCGCCGCGAATTCTTGAAATCTTCGGCCCTCGCCACAAGCGCGCTGGCTTTACCAGCCTCATCCTATTCCGCTGTCTTGGGCGCGAACGATCGCATCAATTTCGCGGTGATCGGCTGCGGCGGCATGGGCACCGGCCACGTCAACAGCCTCGTCAAGCGTAGCCCGGCCGACAACATCCTCGTCCGCGCCGTGTCGGACGTCTATCAGCGCCGGGTCACGCGCGCCAAAGGCATCTGCAAAGGCGACGGCTACCTCGATTACCGAAAGCTGCTGGAACGGCCGGACGTGGATGCCGTGCTCATCGCCACGCCCGACCATTGGCACGCGAAGATTTCCATCGACGCCATGGACGCCGGCAAACATGTCTATGTGGAAAAGCCGATGACCCACACGGTCGAGCAGGCCCTCCAGTTGCGCGACGCCGCCAAGCGCACCGGAAAAACGCTCCAAGTCGGTCCCAACGGGACGGCGAACGATTCCTACTGGCAGGCGCACGAAGCGATCAAGGCCGGGCGCATCGGCAAGGTCACCTGGGCGCACGGCAGCTACAATCGCAATGCGCGCACCTGCCTCTTCAACGAACATCAGAAAATCGATCCCACGGCCGGACCGGGCAAATCCGGCGAAGACTATATCGATTGGGACATGTGGCTCGGACATCAGTGGGGCCTCGCGCCAAAAATTCCATGGACGCCCGAACACTTTTTCCGTTTCCGCAAATACTGGCCGTACAACGGCGGCGTCGCGACCGACCTGCTTTATCACAAGCTCGCGCCGTTGCTCATCGCCATCGCGGGTCCGAACGGCGAGTACCCGCACCGGGTCAACGCCAACGGCGGTCTTTATGTGGAGAAGGACGGGCGTGACATTCCGGATATGTTCATGATGACCGCGGATTACCCTAGTGAATGGTCGATCTTTCTCGTGAGCACGCTGACCAACGACGCCGGATTGCCGGACAAGATTTATGGCAAACACGGCACGATGGAACTGGGCGGCGAACCGTCGTTGCGTTGGAACGGCGATTTCAAAGAGGAATTCAAAGCCAAGAACGACGGCAAAGAAGAAGTTCGCTTGCCCGTCAAACCGCGCCGCGATCTCGAAGGCAATTTCATCGATGTGCTGCGTGGCAAAGACAAACTGGCCTGCAACGCCGCCCTCGGCTGCGCCACGATGGTCGCGATCAAACTGGCCGTGGAATCCTTCCGCCAGAGCAAGACGATGCTGTGGAACGCGAGGGAGGAGAAGGTGCGGGCGGCCTGAAAAGGCCTGAGTCCGATAGTTATCCTGCAGCCTTTTGTTCCGCGTGTGGCCGAGAGGAATAAGCGAGGGTCCATGACTAAGAGCCAGTTGTCGCTGACGTTTCAACCGCTCACCGCCGAACGATGGGGTGACCTGCAGAATCTTTTCGGCGAGCGCGGCGCGTGTGGCGGCTGTTGGTGCATGGTGTGGCGATTGACCCGCGCGGATTTTCTCAAGCAGAAAGGAGACGGCAACAAGGCGGCGTTCAAGAAGATTGTGAAATCGGGCCAGCAACCGGGCGTTCTGGCTTACGTGGACGGCCAACCGGCCGGCTGGTGCGCCGTGGCTCCCCGCGAGGTTTATTCCTTTCTGGAGCGCTCGCGCGTGCTCGCAAGAGTGGACGCGAAGCCGGTCTGGTCGGTGACGTGCCTGTTCGTGGCCCGGCCTTTCCGGCGGACCGGGATGAGTGTCGAGTTGTTGAAGGTTGCTACCGCTCACGCCGCGCGTCAGGGGGCCCGGATCGTCGAAGGCTATCCGGTTGTCCCACGCAAGAATCCGATGCCAGATGTGTTCGCGTGGACGGGGACTGTTTCGGCGTTTCGGAAAGCAGGCTTCAAAGAAATCGCCCGACGCTCGGCGACGCGTCCGATCATGCGCATTGAAGTTTGATTGAGCCTTCTTTCAAGATTGCAAAGCGGACCAGGTGAGGTATCGGAAGGGTGAGCCCATTAGCCTATGAAACGCCTTGTTCCCACCCGCCTGGCTTTTACTTTGATCGAGCTGCTCGTTGTGATCGCGATCATTGCGATTCTCGCCGGAATGCTGTTGCCTGCGCTCGGCCGGGCGAAAGAGAAAAGCCGGACGATCCGCTGCAACAGCAATCTTCACCAACTCGCTCTGGGCTTTGCCATGTACGCCGACGATCACCAGGATCTGTATCCCGCCTACGAAGAGTGGGCCACGCTGGGCGGCACGACCGGCATCATGACTCTCGCAGGCGGCCGTGTTCCCGCCACACGACGGCCTTTGAACGTCTATGTGCCTGGAGCAGAAGCCTGGCGTTGTCCCTCGGACAAAGGCGACTCGCTGTGGAAAACGATGTTCACCTCCGAGTTCAAGAGCGCCTTTCCCACCGGGCGCCAGAGCAGTTGCTTCGAGGCGTATGGCAACAGTTACTTGACCGTGTGGGCTGTGGAGACTTTGCGAATTCAGCACGTCACAGCCGACTCCCGCGCCGCGAAAGGAACACCCCAGGCGACTTCGATGAAAGCGAGCGAGATTGCCAAAAGCCCCTCCAACAAACTGGTCTCCGGCGACTGGCCCTGGTGGGCGGATCGCGACAAGAAAGACACGTGGAGCCAATGGCACAACGTGAAGGGCCAATACCGTTTCAACGTGCTCTTCGGCGACGCGCACACGGAGTTCTTCGAGTTTCCCCAGGAAGCCTACAAGTGGAACTACACGGGACCGAAACCGGATCCGAATTTCAAATGGTGGTAAGGACGCGTTCCACCGCGTCCCTGATCTC
>JACPRI010000339.1 GCA_016190065.1 Verrucomicrobiota bacterium | reverse complement strand
GTCCCGAACGTATCGACGAACTTCACATCGACCATCTTGGCCTCATTCTTCTTGGCCATCTCGATTACACTCTTGGCTGTGCTCATGAATCTAGTTCGATTTTAAGATTAAGAGATTGCAGGTTTGTCAGGTTACCGTCTCACGCGGACCCCTCACCCTGCCCTCTCCCCTCGCAGCGAGGGGAGAGGGTCCGTGAGGACAGGTGAGGGGCAGAGAGAAGTATTCGCTATTCTTGCCTTTGCGGCTCAATTCGTCCGTTCAGTTTAAGCGCCGTGATAGCCCTCTTCCCCGTGCTCGGACAGGTCGAGGCCGCCGACTTCGACTTCTTCCTCGACGCGCAAGCCGATGATCGCCTTGACCACATAGGCCACGATCGCGGTTCCCACAACGGCTAGAGTGAGAGTTATTCCGATCGCTTTGATCTGCTCAATCCACAGCGAGCTTCCAACCACGCCCTTGAGGTTGAGATCGAGATTAGCGTTCACGGTTGGGGTAGCGAGCACTCCGGTCAAGAATGCGCCGAGGGTTCCGCCCACGGCATGCACGCCCCAGGTGTCAAGCGCATCATCGTAACCAAACCAGGACTTAATCTTATAGCAGGCAAACCACGGGATTAACCCGGCGGCGATGCCGATAATGATTGCGCCGTTGGTGTTCACGAAACCGCAGGCCGGCGTAATGACGACCAAACCAGCGACGGCGCCTGAGCAGAAGCCGAGTATGCTCGGCTTGCCTCGGACAACCCACTCCGCCATGGGCCAGACGAACGAGGCCACGGCCGTCGCGAGCGTAGTCGTCATGAAAGCATTTGCGGCGACGCCATCGGCGGCCACGGCGCTGCCGGCATTAAAGCCGTACCAGCCGACCCACAGCATCCCAGTGCCAACCATGCAAAGGACCATGTTGTGCGGTGGCATCGGCTCTTTTCCGTAGCCCACGCGCTTGCCAAGAATCAGGCAGAGAATCAACGCGGACCAACCGGAGGACATGTGCACGACAGTGCCACCGGCGAAATCAATCGCTTTGATTCCGGCGTCCTTGTTCCATACGCCATTCATGAATCCGTCCACGCCCCAAACCATGTGAGCGAGGGGGAAATACACGACAAACATCCAGCCGGCGATGAAGAGCAGCACGGCGGAATACTTCATCCGTTCCGCAATGGCGCCGATGATCAACGCGGGCGTGATGATCGCGAACATCAACTGGTACATCGAAAACACATTGTGGGACACCCAGGCGCCGTAATCGGTATTCGGCGTGGAATCGACGCCTCGCAGAAACATCCAATCGAGGCTACCGAAGAATTTTCCGCCATTGTGGAAGGCCAGGCTGTATCCGCAAAGCCACCAGAGAATGGTCACCAGGCCGGCGATGCCAAGGCATTGGGCGAGCACCGAAAGGACGTTTTTCCGGCGCACTAAACCACCGTAGAACAAAGCCAATCCAGGCAGCGTCATGAATAAGACCAGTGCGGCTGAGGCCATCTGCCAGGCATTGTGGCCGGGGCCGGCGCCCGCGATCTTCGTGGGGGCGTTGGTGCTGGCGTTGCGGGCGCCATTGTTAACGTAGGCTTCCAAATCTTCGAGGCGTTCCTGTACCGTGCGTTCGGGGGCCGGAGCGTCCGCCGCACGGACCGCACTGCCGACGCAAAAGAGGGTCGCCAACAAGCTCAGAATGAACAGGGTTTTCTTCATGGTTTGGATAAGTTGAGTTTTGAACGCGTTCGGACTACACAGCGGCTTCTCCCTTTTCCTCGGTTCGGATTCGGATGGCCTCCTCGACCGAGGAGACGAAGACTTTGCCATCGCCGATCTTGCCGGTCTTGGCGGTTTTGATGATGGCAGCGACGGCGGCCTCGACCTGGCTGTCCGGGAGGACGAGCTCGATTTTGATCTTGGGCAGGAAATCCACCGTGTATTCACTGCCCCGGTAGATTTCGGTGTGGCCCTTTTGGCGGCCGAAGCCTTTGACTTCGCTGACGGTCATTCCCTCGATGCCGATATCGCCGAGGGCGTCTTTGACTTCCTCCAATTTGAACGGCTTGATGATCGCTTCGACTTTCTTCATAAGGTTAAGTGCGGGTTTTTCATGGGGTCAGCGGTTGGTTTGTGGTGGCGCAGGCCCCTCGGGTTGGAGTTGGTGAGGGCCGCGCTGATTGGTTCAGTGACGAATGGTCTCCGGACGAAGTGAAGCTGAGTAACGAGACTCCAGGATTCTCGGATGCATCGCAACGGATCAACGCTTCAGTTTGGTACCAGAGCACGGCGGCATTAGCAGAGGCGATGCCACGGTGAGCCGAACTTTTATCGTGAAATGTAAAAGACCGGGATTCAGGGCCTTAGCGACAACATGAGCCAAGCCGTGAGCAACGATGAAGCTATTGCATTTTGAGCAGGGTGAATTTTTTTAGACAGCGGGCTGTCACGGGCAGGACGATCGTATGAATTTGCACCGCTCCCAACCGGAGTTCTTCCCTGAAGCTGAATTCTGCGAGACGGCGGATGGAGAATTTGTCACCATCGGACCGGCAATGATTATTCAACCTTCCGAAAGCTCAAGACTGCTTCAAGAAGCCGTTAGCCATCACCAGGCCGGGCGGCTTGCGGAAGCGGAGGCGCTCTACCAGCGCATTCTGAGCAATGAACCGGGCCACTCGGAAACGTTGCGTTTGCTCGGCGTGCTGGCCCGGCAACGGGGGCAATCTGATTCCGCCCGCGCCTGCTTCGAGCGCGCAATCAAAAGTAATCCAAACTCCGCCTGGGCGTGCTACGACCTCGCCCGGCTCGAAATGGACTGCAAAAAGTTCGAGTCTGCCGTGCCTTTGCTGCAACGCGCGATTCAATTGCGGCCGGTGTTCCCGGAAGCGCACCACGCCCTGGGAAATGCCTGCGCCGCCTGCTGGTTCCTGGAGGAGGCGGTGGCCAGTTACCGCCAGGCGCTCGCCCAAAACCCGGCTCTGGCCACGATTCGGGATGCCATCGCCTTTGTCGAAAAACAGGAGCGCGACGTGGCGTCCCTGGCCGACCGGATCCAACGCGCGATCAACGGGCCGGCGAACATTTCCTCCGGAAGCAAACTGGCGGGGTGCGAGTTGGAGACGCGCGAGCTTTTCCCGCATTTGTTGAATAGGCTCGGATTGACCGGGACCGGCGTGGAGGTGGGAGTTCGGGAAGGGCAGTTTTCCGAGCACCTCCTGCAGCATTGGCGTGGCCGGCTGCTTTATTCGGTGGACCCCTGGCGTGAATTCTCGCCGACCGATTATCAAGATTCCTCGAACGTCCCGCAGAGCAAGCAGGACAAGCTTTATCAGGACACGATCAAACGGCTCCTGCCGTACGCCGACCGGTCCGTGATCTGGCGAATGACGTCGCGGGAGGCCGCTCCGCTTGTGGCGGACGGGAGTTTGGATTTCTGCTACATCGATGCGGATCACAGTTACCAGGCCGTGCGCGAGGATGTTCAGTTGTGGTGGCCGAAAGTGAAGCCGGTCGGCATCCTGGGCGGCCACGATTTCATCGCGGACGGGACGTATTCGTTCGGGACTTTCGGCGTGCAAAGCGCCGTCAACGAATTCGCCAAAGCGCACAACCTCGAACTGATTATTTCCAAGGAAACGCCTTTCCGCTCCTGGTTCGTCGTGAAGGGCTGAGCTGTAATACTCCAGTTGAAGGTGGGGCTGCGTTCCAGATCGCGAGATCAGCCGCCACATCGTGGTTTGAGCCGCGACGGTCAGCACTACTTACTTCTTCGCCGGTTCGGCTTTTTCCTCCGCTTTGGGTTTCGCGGGCATCACCGTCAGCCAAATTTTGTCGGTCTGATTGATGAGCAAATCGTCGGCGGCGGTGTTTTGGCCTTTGAGATTCGCGACTGCGGCACGGACCGTGGGCGGGTCAAGGTCCGGCGCGATGGCCAGCACTCGAAAGGGCTGATTCGCGGGTTTGGCTTCGTCAGCCGCCGATAACTTCAGGCTGACCTCTCCCTTGCCGGACACGGGGCCGGTGGTGCTCGTGACCCCTTCGGGCAATCCATCTGCGATGACCAGCAGATTCGCCCCGAAACCATGGAGACGCGAGACCTTCACTTTGATATCAACGCTTTTGCCGGCTTCGAGGCGAAAGGCGTGTCCATCGACGACGGCGTTGAATGCAGGCTTCG
>JACPRI010000344.1 GCA_016190065.1 Verrucomicrobiota bacterium | reverse complement strand
TGGCGCAAGCCCAGGCGCTGGCGCAAACCCTGCGCGGGGACCTGGAGAAACGCGTTGCCGAACAGACCGTCGAACTCAAGGCTGCGTATCAAGAACTGGAGGGCCTGTGTTATTCCATCGCGCACGATTTGAAGGCTCCGCTGCGGCACATCCGAGGCTTTGTGGACTTGTTGCGCCAGGAACTGGGCGACAATTCGACTCCGGAATGCCGGAATTACATCGAAACGATCTCCCAGGCTTCCGCGCAAATGGGCCAGTTGATCGACGAGCTTCTGGCTTTCTCGCGCATTGGACGAGCCGAGTTGAGGCTCAGGCCGGTCCGTCTTGCCGAGCTGGTCGATTCGGTGAAGCGGGAGTTCAGTGAGAAATTCGCAGGGCGCGAGATTGAATGGGTGATTGGGCCCTGGCCTTGGCCCTCGGTGGAGGCGGATTCCGAACTCCTGCGGCAAGTATTCGTGGAATTGATCTCGAACGCATTGAAATTCACGCAGTTTGAACCGCGCGTGCGGGTTGAGGTTGGTGGCACGGCCAGTGCTGAAGAAACCATCATTTTCGTTCGTGATAACGGAGTGGGCTTCGACATGACCTATTCGAACAAGCTCTTCGGCGTGTTTCAGAAGCTGCACTCGCCTCAACAATTCGAGGGCGCTGGCATCGGTCTGGCCAAGGTGCGCCGGATCATCCAGCGGCACAAAGGCCGCACCTGGGCCGAAGGAGCCGAAGGCCAGGGTGCCACGTTCTATTTCTCGTTGCCCGGCGGCCCCGGAGAATCACCCTGAGAACACGACTCATGCTTTGCACTCCAAATCGTCAGAATAGCTCGCAGGCCACGATCAGACTCAACGCATTGTAACGCTTAGACGAATTGGGCTGCGATCCCACCGCACGTGTGGGGAATTTCCCCAGCGGAGTGCTCACCGGCGCGGTTTTAGGGCTTTGACCCTATTTGCGGCACACTTGAAATGGCTTATGAATGAAACGCATCAATGCCGCCAGCACCTGACGGACACCGTGTGAAAAAAGAAATTCGCATCCTTCTGCTCGAAGACGACCTCGCCGACGCGGAACTGAACAAGCACGCCTTGCGCGAAGGCGGCCTGAACTTCAACATCGCCCGCGTCGAAACCCGGCTGGAGTACGTCGAACAGCTTGAACGCGGCAAACCGGATTTGATCCTGTCGGACAATACCCTCCCGGCCTTCGACGGCTTTGCGGCGCTGGCTCTGGCGAAGGAAAAGACTCCGGACATCCCCTTCATTTTTGTTTCCGGCACACTCGGTGAGGAAATGGCCATCGAAAGCTTGAAGCGCGGCGCCACGGATTACGTCCTGAAGACGCGCCTTTCCCGCCTCGTGCCGGCCGTCCATCGCGCTCTGCGCGAGTCCGACGAACGCTCCGAGCGCAAGCGCGCCGAAGAGCGGCTCCGTGAGTCGAACGAGCAGTTGCGCGCGCTCACCGTGTATCTCCAGTACGTCCGCGAAGAGGAACGCACGCGCATCGCACGAGAAGTTCACGACGAGCTCGGCCAGTCCTTGACCGGCATGAAAATGGATCTGGCCTGGTTGATGAGCCGATTGCCCAAAGACCAAAAAACCCTCCAAGCCAAAGCCGCATCCATGTCCGGCCTGATCGACGCCACGATCCAGACCATTCGCCGCATCGCAACCGAGCTGCGGCCGGGGATTCTGGATGACCTCGGCCTGGTGGCCGCGATCGAGTGGCAAGCCAACGAATTCCAAACGCGAACCGGGATTCCCTGCGTCGTCACCTCGAGTGTGAACGACCCGATTCTGGATCAGGATCTCAATACGGCGTTTTTCCGGATTTTTCAGGAGACCCTGACCAACATCATGCGCCACGCCAACGCCACGCGGGTCGAGGTGAGTTTTCATCAGGTCAACGGCCGGCTGGTTTTAGAAGTCAAAGACAACGGGCGCGGCATCACGGAAGCCGAGATCCACAACACGCGATCCATCGGCCTTCTGGGCATTCGGGAGAGGGCGGGTTTGCTCGGCGGAGAAGTCAGCGTTCGAGGAGAGGACGGAAAAGGGACCACCGTCACGGTTGGCATTCCTCTCGCACGCTCGAAAAAAACCGAGCCGCCTGAACATGAAGATTCTCATAGTGGACGACCACGCGGTCGTGCGCCAAGGGCTGAAACAAATCCTCGCGGATGAATTCAAGCGGGCCGTCTTTGGCGAGGCCTGCAACGCTCAGGAGGCGCTGAACTTCGTCTGGAAGCAGCCCTGGGACGTCGTCGTGCTCGACATCACCATGCCAGGCCGCAGCGGGTTGGAGGTGCTGCGGGAAATCAAACGGTCGCGATCCAATTTGCCCGTGCTCGTGCTGAGCATGCATCCCGAAGACCAGTTCGGCATGCGCGTGCTCAAAGCCGGCGCTTCCGGCTACATGAACAAGGAGTCCGCCCCCCAGGAACTGGTCGGCGCCGTCCGCAAAGTGCTGGCGGGAGGCCGGTACATGAGCCCGTCGCTCGTCGAGAGAATGGCGAGCTACCTGGCGGAGGATACGACGAAACCGCCACATGAACGGCTCTCGGATCGAGAGTTTCTGGTCCTGCAGTTGATCGCGTCGGGAAAGACCGTGAGCGAAATCGCCGAGCAGCTTTCCTTGAGCGTCAAAACAATCAGCACCTATCGCACGCGGATCCTGGAAAAGACAGGGATGAAGAACAACGCGGAGTTGATGCGTTACGCGCTGGAGAACGAGTTGCTGAAATGACGGAGGCCGTCTTCTCCGCTCGGATGAACATTCCAACATCGCACTTTGAACTTTGAACTTTGAACCTTGAACTTGAGACAGTGCTCCGGCCCACGCCCCACGCGATCCTAGGTCTTCACCCACCTGTCAGGGGGCCTGGCATGGTCCTAGCATCAGACGTGTCATGACATTTTTGCGTCGAGATCGAGCGACCGAGTGGAGCACGACGAACCGAGCACGCTGAATCTGCGATCGGACTTGTCCACGCGATGAACGAAAGCACCAATCTCGGCCCCATTTATCCGCGCGACGGATCCGTTACAGCGCCCGAACAAAATGGTTCGCACGGCCGCGTGGATGCGGCCCCTCGCTTGCTGCCCGCGCGTCCCGCCGCCGTCCATCCGCACGAGAGCGCCGCCGCTTCGCCGGCAGACTTTGCGGCCGTGATCGAGGCCACGCTCCGCAAGTGGCCTTGGTGGCTGGGGGCCGGCCTGATCTTCGCCGCCGCGGGGATGCTTTGGGGAATGCAACGCTGGGAAACGCGCTATTCCGCGCGAGGCCAACTGTACATAAACGATGCGAGCCATGTGCTGGACGTGTTCCGTCCAAAGCCTTATCTCGCGCAGAGTCTGCCGAAATTGATTCAATCGCCAGACGTCCTGCGCCGCGTGAGCGAACAGACGCAGCCTCCGGTCTCACCGAACGAGCTGGCCTACTACCTGAAAGTCGTGCCGGAGCGGAACGGCGAGTTCGTCACGATTGCTTTTTCCGCCACCACACCCGCCAGGGCCGTGGAGGTCATCAATGTTTTCGCCACCAATGCGATTGTTTACGCCAAGGACCTCCAGAAGGAGGAAGCGCTCGAGTTGAAGCAGTTCATCGAAGCTCAGGTGAAGCAGAGTGAAGCCGATCTGACGCTCCTGACGAACCGCATGCAGGCGATTCTGGAAAAGCAGCCGCTCCTCATCGGGACCAATGTCAGCCTGTCCGCGCGGACCCGGCTCGTTCTTTCGCTCGAAGCCGCGAGAGCGGAACTCTCCAAACTTCTCGAGAAACTGCTGCCGACGCACCCGAAAGTCGAGGCGCAACAGGCGATCGTCGATTCGTATGAAGAACAACTCGCGAAGGTGTCGGAGTCTTCACCCGGAAATTCCAAATCGACCCCAACTATTCCTCTCTCGGGCGACCCAAAATCTTCGACGGAGACCGAGACGCCAGCGCTCCCCGAGAGCGGTCTGAATCAAAACCTGGAGGTGGTTCGCGGCCAGATCCAGCAACTCGAAAGCACCAAAATAAGCCTCCAGGGCCGCGCCAACGCCGCGGATGCTTTCGCCAAGAATCCCGTCGGTTACTACCGGCTATACGCTGCCGCCCGGCTGGAGAATGTCCTGACTCACGGACGGAACATGAAGGTGATTTTGATGGCGCTGTTCAGCGGCGTGATTGGGATGGGCCTCGCCGCTGTGCTGATCCTGTTGTTGGAAGTCGTGGATGACCGCTTGAAAACACGCGAGGACGTGCATCGGGTCACGGGCTTGCCCGTCCTGGCATCGATCGGGGACTTGAGCAAACTCGATGAATCGGTGCGCGCGCATCTGGCCTTTCGCGCCTGGATCTCGATGAAAAAACGGTTCACGGAATCCTCGAACGGCGGAATCGTGTGCGGCCTGATCGGCTCGAATCCCGACGCGGCGGAGACTTCGACCTGGCTGCAATTGCTCGGACACGCCGCCAATCAATGCGGACATCGTGCGCTGACGATTGCCGCAGGCTGGCCCGAGGAAAGCCCGGAATCCAATGGCAAAGCCACAGGAAAGCCGGGCGAAACGACGCACGTGGGGCCGCCTTTGGTGTCGCGCACGTCGGACCTGCTCGC
>JACPRI010000343.1 GCA_016190065.1 Verrucomicrobiota bacterium | reverse complement strand
GCGATCTGCAGTCGGGCGTCTGGGGAAAAATCCGGAAATCATCGAGCCACTCGTGCCGGTGGATTTGGTCGTGGATCACTCGGTGCAAGTTGATGTCGCCGGAAGCGCGGACGCTTTCAAAAAGAATTTGGAAATTGAATTTCAGCGGAATCGCGAGCGGTACCAATTTCTGAAATGGGGGATGCAGGCGTTCCAGACTTTTAAGGTTGTTCCGCCCGGCATCGGAATCGTTCACCAGGTCAATTTGGAATATCTCGCCAAAGGTGTCCTCTCCGACGGCAGCGGCCTTTACTATCCCGACACCCTCGTCGGCACCGATTCGCACACCACGATGATCAACGGGCTGGGAATTGTCGGATGGGGCGTCGGCGGGATTGAGGCGGAGGCGGGGATGCTCGGCCAGCCAGTGTACTTCCTTACACCGGACGTGGTGGGCGTCCACTTGACCGGAGAATTGCGCGAGGGCGTCACGGCCACCGATCTCGCGCTCCATGCGACCCAAATGCTGCGCAAGGCCAAAGTGGTCGGTAAGTTTGTCGAATATTACGGACCGGGTGCGGCCAGTCTGGCGGTGGCGGATCGTGCGACGATTGCGAACATGGCGCCGGAATACGGCGCCACCATGGGCTTTTTCCCAATCGATGAAGAAAGCGTAAAATATCTGCGCGGGACAGGCCGAACCGATGCCGAGTGCGCGTTGTTCGAGAATTACTTCAAGGCGCAGCAGCTTTTCGGAATGCCCAAGCGTGGCCAGATCGACTACAGCGCGGACCTGGATTTGAACCTGGCCGATGTCAAGCCGAGCGTCGCCGGACCGAGGCGTCCTCAAGATCGAATCGAAGTCGGAATGTTGAAGAAGAACTTCGAGGAACTGCTGGCCAAGCCTTTAACCGACGGCGGCTATGGAAAAGCGGCTAACAGCCCATGCGCCACCGTGCGCATGCCGGGCACGTCTGCTGACGCGCAAATCCGCAATGGGGATGTTGTGATCGCGGCGATCACCAGTTGCACGAACACGAGCAATCCCAGCGTCATGCTGGCAGCCGGTTTGCTCGCCAAAAAAGCCGTCGAGCGCGGCTTACGCGTCAATCCGCTGGTCAAGGCGTCGCTGGCTCCTGGCTCGCGTGTGGTCAGCGATTATCTCGCCAAGACCGGACTGCAACCGTACCTCGATCAATTGGGATTCAATCTCGTCGGTTACGGCTGCACGACGTGCATCGGCAATTCGGGACCGTTGGCGCCGGTGATCGAGGAGGCCATTCAACAGAGCGATCTCGTGGTGGCCAGCGTGCTGTCCGGCAATCGCAATTTCGAGGCGCGAGTTCACCAGAGCGTTAAGGCGAACTTCCTCATGTCGCCGCCCCTCGTAGTGGCGTTCGCGCTCGCTGGACGCGTCTCGATCGATCTGACGACGGAGCCGTTAGGGCAGGGGAAGGACGGCCAGGCGGTATATCTGCGCGACGTTTGGCCGACCTTGCGGGAAATTCGTGAGCAATTAGAAAAGGCGCTGAAGCCGGAGGTCTTCCGCGCGTTGTATCGGAATTTCGCCGAGCAAAATCCCAAGTGGAACGAAATCCCGTCAAGCATCGGGCGGGTTTACGAATGGGACGCGAAGAGCACGTA
This sequence comes from Verrucomicrobiota bacterium, assembly GCA_016190065.1. Taxonomy (GTDB): domain Bacteria; phylum Verrucomicrobiota; class Verrucomicrobiia; order Limisphaerales; family SIBE01; genus VHCZ01. The sequence continues at coordinate 5,967 of JACPRI010000343.1, read as the reverse complement.
TATTCAGGAGCCACCGTTCTTCGAGAATTTCTCCATGCAGCCAGGCAAGATTGCGGAGATTCGCGGGGCGCGGGCGTTGGCCATTTTCGGAGACTCGGTCACGACCGATCACATTTCGCCTGCCGGGAGCATCAAGAAGACTTCGCCCGCCGGGAGGTACCTCATCGACAACGGCGTGAATTTTCTCGACTTCAACAGTTATGGCGCGCGCCGCGGCAACGACCGCGTCATGACGCGCGGCACGTTCGCCAATGTCCGCATCAAAAACCTGATGGTGCCGGGCGTCGAAGGCGGCGTGACGAAGTTGCAGCCGTCCGGCGAACAGATGAGCATCTACGACGCGGCGATCAAATATCGGGAAAGCAAAACGCCGCTCGTGGTGCTGGCCGGACAGGAATACGGCACGGGCAGTTCGCGCGATTGGGCGGCGAAAGGGACCGCGCTGCTCGGCGTGAAGGCGGTCGTGGCGCAGAGTTTCGAGAGAATTCACCGGTCCAATTTGGTGGGCATGGGAGTCTTACCGTTGCAGTTCAAGGATGGTTTGTCTGCTGCAACGCTGAAGCTGGAGGGAACTGAGACCTACGATGTTGTTGGCCTGGGTTCGGCGCTCAAACCGCAGCAGGATTTGAAACTGCGCGTCACACGAAGCAACGGAACGGTTGAAGAGCATTCCGTCCGCTGCCGGATCGACACGCCAATCGAGATCGAATACTTCCAGCACGGGGGAATTCTGCCCTACGTCCTGCGACAGCTCCTGAGCAAGGCGAGCTGAAAAAACGGGGCAGACACGAATTGCACGAATTTTCACGAATTCGTGATGGCGCACTTTAGATTCTACAGAAGGCAACAAAGAAAACGAAGTCTTTGCGACCTTGGTTCTCTTTTGTAAAAGAATCGCGCCATCAGCCCAGGCGATAAGGCGCCGTGAGGCTGAAGGTGTTCGGCAAGTGGCGGATTTCACTCACTTCACCGTCCTCCAGCAATACTTCCACGATATCAAAGCGGATGCAGACGCGGGGGTCTTTCAAGAGCCGGAGATAATCGAGCGCAGTCTGGGAAAGCAAACGACGCTTCCGTGAGTTCACGGCTGCGGCGGGGCGCGTCCAGTTTTCCGAGGAGCGCGTTTTCACTTCCACAAAGACCAGGCAATCGGCGTCTCGGAAAACCAGATCGATCTCCCCGCGCTCGGAGCGAAAATTGGCGGTGAGGAACTTCAGGCCCAGGTTTCGCAGATGCTTTTTCGCCGCGAGCTCGCCGAGTTTGCCCCGCCTCAAGTGCTCCGGTTCATGGTCTGATGCCCAGCGCGCTTTGATTTGTTCCCAGAATTTCATGCGATCGCCCTCGAACAGGCAGACCAAACCACTAATTCACACTGATTGACACTAATCGGAAAAGAATTTGCACCTTGAACCTGCTCTCTGCGGATTAGTGTTCATTAGTGTGGATTAGTGGTTTGGAAATCTGTGAACCATTCGCGCAGTTTGCCGCGCCGCTAGCGGTCGAACAAATCCGGTTCCGGGGGTTTGAGCGGGGCAAAGCTTCGGCGGTGCAGCGGACACGGCCCGTGTTCCGCGAGCGCGGCCAGATGCTGGGGAGTTCCATAGCCCTTGTTATTCGCGAAGCCATAGACTGGATATTGCCGGTGGAATTCATCCATGAGTCGATCACGGGTCACCTTCGCAATGACACTGGCGGCGGCGATCGAATAGCTCCTCGCGTCTCCCTGAACCAGGGCCGTCTGCGGGAAGGCAAGGGTCGCGACATTCAATCCGTCCACCAGCACATGCTCCGGCGGCGGCAGCAACTGCGCGAGCGCCCGGTTCATGGCCTGATGCGTCGCGCGGAGGATATTGATCGAATCAATGACCTCAACGTCCACGATGCTCACCGCGGTTTGAACTTCGCTTCGCCCGGCAAGAAACTCGAAGAAAATCTCGCGTTGCGTCGGCTGGAGTTGCTTGGAGTCGTTGAGCCCGTGGAGCGCTTCGGGCAATCCGCCGCGAATCCACGTTTCGGGCAGCACCGCGGCCGCCGCGACGACCGGGCCCGCCAATGGTCCGCGTCCGGCTTCATCGACGCCGGCGATCCGGGTTGTTCCTCGTTCCAGCAACGCGCGCTCGAACTCAAAGCGGTCGATCTCCATCGGGCTTCAATTAACCGGTGTGAATTCCAAGAGTCAAACGAATGTGAGCGAATGTGAGCAGCGGTACTCAAATGATCCGTGTCGATCCCTGTTATTCTTTCCTCAACCGATAGAATCGTCTTGAACCGGAGATGGCTTCCGAAATGGTGTTCTGCGAGTTCGCAATTACCGGCTTGTCGTTCACGGCGATCCAATTCTGCGGCGCGACAAGATCCATGGCCGATTCCAGCACGAAGCCTGTGGCATCAACCGGCCACGCCACGACTGCATTCTTCCCCGAAAGCGTGATCGACAGCGCCGGTGGGCCGCCATCTTGTCCGGAAGTAAGAATCGTGCCACTGTCTCCGACCGCCACCCATAGCTCATTGCCAGAGCTGATCCCGCGAAGAGTGTTACCGGTGCCAGAGGTTCGCCCCGTCCAACTGATCCCATCGGGCGAGGTCAGAATCGTGCCGCCGTCTCCCACCGCGACCCATAGCCCATTGCCGTAGTGGATCCCGGAAAGAGCTTTCTGAGTGCCAGGTTGCTCTGTCCAACTATTCCCGTCGGTCGAGGTTAGCATTCTCCCCGGCGCAGCCCCGCTACGGACACGAATTCCGACGGCCACCCAGAGTCCATTGCCGTAGCTAACACCGGTAAAATAGACAGGATAGCTTCGCCCCGTCCAATTGATCCCATCGGAAGAGGTTAGAATCGTGCCACCGGATGCAACCAACGGCATATTGAACCCTCCCACCGCCACCCAGAGACCATTGGCATAGCTAATCTGCGAAAGATTGTACGTACCAGAACCAGAGGATCGTCTCGTCCAACTGATCGCATCGGGCGAGGTCAGAACTGCTCCAGTGATGACTCCGACCGCCACCCATTGCCCATTGCCGTAGTTGATCCCATAAAGCGGGTTTGGGATTTCGTAATTTTGCTTCGTCCACGTGATCGCATCGCTCGAGGTTAGAATCGTGCCACTCCATCCAACCGTCACCCATTGCCCCTTGCCGTAGCGGACCCCGTTAAGATGGTTCGAGCTGCCAGATGCGCGCCGCGTCCACCTGAGACCATCGTTCGATGTTAGAATCGTGCCATAGTCTCCAACCGCCACGAAGAGCGCATCGCCGTAGCTGACAGCATTAAGGTTATTGCCTTGGGGCAATGGATTCGGCGATTGCCAGGTGTCCAACGGATCAGCGCGGAGTGACAGTGCAGTCGCAACCATTAACACGCTGAAGAATTGGCCGAGAGCACGTCTGTTGAGAAGCGGTCTCCAACACAATCGGAAAACCAAGTGTGCCGTCGATTCGCTCATTCTGCTTTTCCTCGCTTGTGTCAGGTTAATCGCGCCACAAACATGAGCAAGGAAGAATTCTGACCGAGAAACGCCAAGGATCCGCATCAAGCCCAGTCGTCGTTTCCCATGAGCCAACCCACCCCTTCGCCGCTCCCGGGAGGGGAAGGGTGGGGTCATGGTCCAGGCGCAATTCCCCAACGCCTGCGTGCAATTGTCTCACGTGTTTGTTACGTTTTGCCGCAGCAAAATACGATGAGCAAAATTATCGGCATTGACTTGGGCACCACCAACTCGCTGGTGGCGAGCGTGGACTCCGGCTTTCCATTCGTCATCCCCGACCACGAAGGGCATCGGCTCACGCCGTCGGTTGTTCATTACCCTGGCGATGGCACCGGAGCTGTCGTCGGCCGCAAGGCGCAGCGCTTGCGTGTGCTGAGACCCGCCGAGACGATTTATTCTGTGAAGCGGTTCATGGGCCGCCGAGGGAACGAGGTCTCACGCGAGGAACTGTTCGTCAGCTACCCGATCCGTGCGGAAGGGAAAGAGCCCGTCGGCATCGAGATGCACGGGCGGGTGTTGAGTCCCGAAGAAGTCTCGGCGGAGATTCTGAAAAAACTCAAAGCCGATGCCGAAGCCTATCTCGGCGAAGCCGTGTCGCGGGCGGTCATCACGGTGCCGGCTTATTTCAACGATGCCCAGCGCACCGCAACGAAGCGGGCAGGGGAACTCGCCGGCCTGACGGTGGAGCGAATCATCAATGAACCCACCGCTGCCGCGCTGGCCTACGGTTTGGATAAACTGAAGGAACGCTCCAAGATCGCCGTGTATGATTTGGGCGGCGGAACGTTCGATCTGTCGATTCTGGAACTGACGGAAGGGGTTTTTCAAGTGCTCGCCACGCACGGAAACACTCAGTTGGGCGGCGACGATCTAGACAAGCGGATCGTTGATTTCCTCGTGGATCGCATTCGCAAGGCGGGCGGCCCAGACGCAACAAGCGATCCCGGCTTGATGGCAAGGATCCGCGAAGTGGCCGAGGAGACGAAGATCAAACTCTCCGACGTGGAAGAGACGGAGCTTTCGCTGCCGTTTCTCAATGCTCAGTTCAGCTTCAACTGCCGGTTCACGCGTCAGGAGCTGGAAGGTCTCACGCGCGACATCATCGCCCGGACGCGGGAGCATTGCCTGCATTCGCTCGCCGACGCGAAATTGGAGCCGGGCGATCTGGATCAAGTGATTCTGGTCGGGGGCCAAACCCGGATGCCTTTGGTGCGGCGATTTGTGGGCGAACTTTTCAAGTGCGCCGAGTTCGAAGCCGTCACCGGAGCGCTTCGCGTGGGTTCGGAGTATCATGAATCGCAAGGCCCCGCGCTGAACACTTCGCAGAATCCCGAAGAAGCCGTGGCGCTCGGAGCCGCCATCCAGGCGGAAATTCTGTCCGGCGGCTTCAAGAACGTCTTGTTACTGGATGTGACGCCGCTTTCGTTGGGGATCGAAACCTTTGGCGGCCTGATGAACGTCCTCATCCCGCGCAACTCCACCATCCCAATCAAAGCCGGCGAAGTGTTCACGACCGCAGTGGATCACCAGACGAGCATGTTGATTCATGTTCTGCAAGGCGAGCGCGAGCGCGCCAGGGACAATTGGAGCCTGGGCCGGTTTACGCTCGACTTCGAGCGCGCTCCCAAAGGGATTGCCCGCGTGGGCGTGCAGTTTGAAATCGACGCCAACGGCATCCTCCACGTGTTAGCGCGCGATCTCAAATCCGGACGCCAAACCGTGGTCGATCTCAAATCGGCCGTCGATGTAAACGACGCGGAAGTGGAGAAAATGGTCGAGGAATCTGTCGAGCACGCCTTTGAAGATTTGGCGGCACGCCGCTGGATCGAGGCCAAACTCCGCGCCCGCGCCACACTCGAGGCCACTCGAAAGGGGTTGGCGGAGTGTGCGAGTGAGCTCGGCCCGGACGCTCAAGCGAGAATTGATTCCGCCGTGAAAGCAGTGGCCGCAGTCCTGGCGGATGAAGACCCCATCACGCTGACCGGAAACCTGAACCAGATCAACGCGGCGATTGCGGAGCTTGATAGCGCCACGAAGCCCCTCGCGGACTTACTAATGGAGCGGGCGATGGAGGCGGCGTTGCGCAGACGCGGCTTGATTCAGAGTGATCCGCGGAGTTGAACCGCCGAGATGACCGGGAGAATTGGCTTCGCGGCCTCTTACAAAAACAAAAGGAAACCAAGAGGACAAAGACTTCGCTCGCTTTGTTACCTTTTGTAGAAATTCTGCCCCACTCATCGCAAAGCGCAGAGGAAATCAGGCGCCCTGCTGAAGCTTCATATCGAGTTCTGAGAACGGGTTATGGACAAATCCGCTCGTGGGTTGAGTCGAAGCAGGAGCTTTGGCCGGGGATTGGGCTGGCCTCGGCTCGTGGCTGGGCAGATGCACGGGGACATTGTTTGAGCCCGGCGAATGGGAGTGGAGCTTCTCGGGGCTTAGGCCGGTTTCGCGAGGATTCTTCGCGCGTTTGTTCCGGGGC
>JACPRI010000342.1 GCA_016190065.1 Verrucomicrobiota bacterium | reverse complement strand
GACCTGTGCTGCTCCTGCTGAATTTTGGACTGGCAGAGGACGTGGCGGTTCCGGAGGCCAGAGTCGGCTTGCTCGGCGCAACTGGCGCTAGCCCCGCAGCGGTCCCGCTCCACCCGGCAAAAGCGAGAGCGATCATGATGACGTGTATTTTCATGAGATTCCAACGCGTTTGTACGGGAGCAGCTTTAACCCCGGATGAACCCGGATTCGAGAGACAGGAATTTTTAACGACTTTGGCCAGCGGTCTCTCTTTTGATTAAGGCTTCTTCGCTTCCGCCAGCAGCTTGAGATCGAGCGGCTCTTCCATCGTGACCTTGTCCGGCGGCAGCGACCGCAGCAAATCGGGCAGATCGTAGGTTCGCAGCGCGCCATGCACGACGTTGACCAACTGTCGCGGCGCGGCGGGATAGCGTACGACGTCCGTCCAGGAATGGAGCGAACGCACGAGCTTGACCGTGTCGAACAACTGGTTTTCGAGCGCTGCGGCATGAAGCGCCACTGGTCCGGTCAGACCGATCGAAATCAGGTGCACCTTCAGCGGTCCGGAAGCGCCGTCGAGTTCCGACAGGAAACGCGCGCACACGAACGTATCTTCCGTGCGCAGGCCAAGGATTGATTGGCCCAGAAGGTAAGCCAGAAAAATGTCGCCCGATTTGCCGCCCCAAAGATTCTGGCTGCCCGGATCCGTTTCGCCGAGTCCACGCAAGTCAGCCGCCAGCACGACGTGGCCCGCCTGGACCAATTTCTCGATCGCCCCGCCCGGCTGCGCATCGGCGTGTTTGCCCTCGCCACTCAACCAGAGGTAGCGCTGGCCGCTGGGTTTGGCCGGTTGAAAGAGCAAAGCGGGCAATAGAATCCCTGGCTCGCTCTCCAAAATGAGTTTCTCGATCCGATAGTCTTTCCGTTCGATGGCTTCGATTCGCTTCGATTGCGGCCTGGGCAGATCTGACAGCGGACGAATCCCGGCTATTTGACGGACGGACGCGAGAGTCTTGCGCCGGTTCCCGCTTTCCCAGAGCTTGCGCCGCTGCGATTCGAGTTTCGCGTCCAGTTCGACATTCAAATCCACGACAGACCGCGCGCCTTCCAACAAAAGCGTTTGACCACGCGGCGTGCACAACAACTCGGGCGCCTGGCGCGTCACGATGGCCGGTTCGGTTGTGGGCTGATCGCGGCCGAGCAACCAGCGGCTCATCCAACGCACCATGGCCTCGCGTTGCGGCTTCGGGTAACCGTGCTCCGTGTCGGTCTCGACCAGTGCGATGCGCTCCGGAACGCCGAGCCGCGTGAACCAACGCGTGGCTTGCCGGTAGGTGTCCCAGGTTCCCTGGATGTCGAAGAAATCCTTCGTGCCGGCAAGAATCAGCGTGGGCTTGGGGGCGTGCATCAGCACGTAATCGGCGTGATCCATGCCGAAAGCAATTTGGCCATGAATATTCTGCTCGGCATCTTGCGGACCGCGGGTTTCGATCAGCCTCCGAAAACTGGTCAGATAACAACTCGGCGCGGCGCACGCGATGCGATCGTCGAGCGCCATCAAATAACTGCTCAACGTCCCGCCACCCGAACAGCCGGACACGCCAATCTTCGCGGCGTCGATGTCCGGACGGCTGGCCAGGTAATCGATTGCGCGCATCCCATCCCAAATGCGATACGTCGCCGTGCCGCGGCCCAGCAAAATGCAACTCGCGCCGATGAGCGTGTGTTCATCCGTAGCTTTGAAACGCGGCTTACCGCTGTCATCCAGGAGTTGGTAACGCTCGCCCTGGCCGATTGGGTCGTAGCACAACGCAGCGATGCCGTTCTTGGCGAGAAAAATGGCTTGCGTCTGATTCTCTGTCTTGCCGGTGGCGGAGTGGCCGCTGGGCATCAGAACCGCCGGGAATGGAGGCGCGCTTTTCGGCAAATACAATACGGCTGTGACAAAATGCCGCGGCTGGCTTTCGAAGAGGAACTTCTCCAGTTTGTACCCGTCGCCCGGGAGCGCCGTGACCACCTTGGCATTGAGAGGTGTTCGCGCCGGGAATTCGCCCAACTGTTCGAGGAAGAACCGGCGCAGCCGCTGCTGATAAGCCTTCGCTTCCTCCGGCGTTTTGACTTGCTCGTAGGCCGCCTGCCGCCGTTCGAGGGCATCGTACGACTGGCGTTTGAGATGGTTGCTGAGCATCTGTCGCGGCTCGGCGGCGGCGTGCGGAGGCGCGAGCACGTTGAGATTCTCCGCGGCCAGAGAGCTGATCGAAGCTCCTTGGACAGCCAGCGCCAGAATAGGAATGAGCATAGGAATCACCGCGTTGGCGGCGGTTAATTTCACCATCGGCTGTTTGATTTCGCCAGTGGTATTCAAGTCGGTTTGGTTTCGGGTTCGTTTTGGATTCCTCTCTCGTTACTTGAAGCGCTTCCGCAATTCAACCTCCAAACGCGCGCAGCTTTCGCCTTGCGCGTACGATTGTCCCGGATTTACTGTCCCGCCCTCGCCCAAGCGCCATGAACAAACTGATCTACGTCGAAACGAGCATTCCGAGCTTCTACACCGAGACTCGCCAAGAAACGGAGATTCAGATCCGTCGGAAATGGACTCGTGAATGGTGGCATTTGCCGCACATCGGCCAGGACCTGGTGACCTCGTTTGCAGTTCAGGAAGAGTTGAGTCGTATTCCGGATCCTGAGCGCCGGGAGTCGGCCTTGCAGTTGATCCAACCGCTGGAACAATTCATCTATTCATTCGAGGTTGACGAAGTCGTTGAGGTGTACCTGGCGCACAAATTGATGCCTCGAGAAGGCTTCGGGGACGCCGCGCACTTGGCACTCGCTTCCCTCAACCATTGCGATATCTTGGTGACATGGAATTGTCGGCACTTGGCGAATGCGAACAAGACGGACCACATTCGGCGCGTCAACGCGCTTCTTGGATTGGAAACGCCGCTGCTGGTGACACCGCTGGAGCTTCTGGAGAAAGACGATGAAAGCGAAACGTGACGAAACGCTGGAGGAAATCTGGGCGATCCGCCGCCAGATTGCCAAGGAATTTGACTACAATCCAAGAAAGGCTGGCGAATACTACCGCCGCCAGCAAGAGAAGGCCGGAGTCAAAATCTATCGCCGTGAAGATCATCTGGCTCGTGCCAAGTAAATTAGGCTTGGGCGCGGGGACGCGAGAGCCGACGGCCAGATCGACTTCCAGCACCTGACTCTTGGTGAGCGCAAAACGCCTTACAGTAATTGCATGTGCGCGAAGGAAGAAATTCGAAGATTGCGCCAGCAGGCAGGAACTTATTCCAAAGGCCGCGAGCACGCGTTTTGGGTTCAGCAATTTGCGAACGCTCAGTTGGCTTTGGGTGAAATCGGATGACCAGGCTGCGTACCTCTGCACGCCTCCCTGGGCTCTCGTGACGCGAAGCAGCTTCCATCGTCCGCTAGAACTCCAGCCTCAAATCAAATCCCACGGCTTGCGCGCCGGGCGAGCGAGCAGCGCGGCGGCTTGCGGATCGTCCAGGATTTGTTCCTTGTCCGGGTCCCAGCGGATTTTGCGGCCGCCGACTTTGTACGAAATGTTCCCCAGGTGCGCTACGATGGTCGATTTGTGGCCGATCTCCACGTCGGCCACGGGCCGTTGCCGCGAGCGCACGCACTCGATGAAGTTGCGCGCGTGCAAATCAGTGCAGTCGCGTCCGGCCACCGACTTCGGTTCGCCGCCGCCGCGCGCCGCCGGGAAGATTTCGTAGCCGACGCGGTCGGAGAAGATCGTGCCTTTCGTGCCGTAGAACGCTTCGCCGTGCGGACGGTCGTGAGCGCCGGAAGCATTGTACGGAACGCGTCCGCCGGGGAGGCGCGGACCGGTGCCAAAGCCGTTCAGTTGAATTCCTTCATAACTCAAGACCCAGTTTTTGTACTGGTACGTGACGTGAAGAACGTTCGGCGTATCGATGATGCTTTTCGGGCCGTACAATCCCCCGACTCCCATCGCGGACAGCGGCCGGTCGTCATGCATGACCTGGTGAACCGAATCAAGCCGGTGCGCGCCAAAGTCCGTGATGAAGCCCCCCGAATAATCATAGAACCGGCGATAGGTGCGAAAGCGGAGGTGGTTGAAGGGAACCTTCGGCGCGGGACCGAGGTACATGTCCCAGTCCAAACTTTCGGGCGGATCCGAATCCGGAGGCGGCCCGCCCGCAGCCGTATAGACCGTCGAGTAATTGCAGACATGGACGAAATGCACCTCGCCGATCTGCCCGCTCTGAATGATTTCTTCGACTTCTTTATAGTGCGGCGCAGAACGGTGTTGCAGACCAGTTTGCACGACACGGTTGTGCCTGCGAGCCGCTTCAGCCATCGCACGGCCTTCGCGGATCGTGAGGCCCAACGGCTTCTCGACATAGACGTCCTTGCCCGCCTGACACGCCAGCACGGTCGGAATCGCGTGCCAATGATCCGGCGTGGCGACGACGACGGCATCGACTTCCTTCATCTCAAGGATTCTTCGGAAGTCGCGGAACGATCGCGCCATGGGTCCCGCCCACTGTTTGACCGAGGCCGCAGCCGGATCGGAAACATCGCCCACGGCGATGAAATCCACGTTGGGCGCCTCGCGCATGAGCCTCGCCACAAGCCGTCCACGTCCGCCGCATCCGATCAAGGCGACGTTGACGCGGTCATTGGCGCCGATGACCCGTTGGGCGGAGAAAGCGGAGACGGTGGAAGCGGTGGCAGCGGCCTGGGCCACCTGCGTAATAAAGGCGCGTCTTTTCATAGGAATTCCTGTTTGTTGTGGAACGCACAAGAGCTAGGAAAACCTGCGCGAAACGCAAGCGCTGAATTTAGAAGAAAGGCGTCTCCGGCTGGAGTTCGCCGGTCATCAAGGTGCGGACGTGGTTCTCCACCGCCTCCTTCAGACCATTGAAAGTCGGCGGGAAGAAGCCGTTGTTGTCGGCATAACCTCCTTCAAGAATTGATACGATGCGCCCGCCGCTGAATGCGGCGGCAATATCCATGACCTTACGCGTCAGAAGAGAATAGCCGCGGGCCGTCAATCCCAGGCCGCCCATGAGGTCCCCCTTCTTGCTGTCGAACCCCGCGCAAATGAAAATCAGATCGGGCTTGAATTCCCGCGCCGCGGGCAGCATCTCATTCTCCCATTCGCGCACAAATCCGTCGTTGCCTGGATTCCCAGTCATGAGGCCGTGGTGGGATTCATCACCGCCCGGGTAAAACCCTCCGGCGCAGGTGTCGTAGAAGAGAAAAGCCGGATCGTTCTGGACAAAGAATTGAGTGCCATTGCCGTGATGATAATCCCAGTCCACGATCATCACGCGCTTGATAAGACTGGGGTAGCGTTCCAGGGCGAAGCGCGCCGCGATGACGACATTGGCGTGACAGCAGAAGCCGTAGGAAAAGCCGCTGTTGATCTGATGGTGGCCGGGCGGGCGGATGTTGCAAAACGCATTGCGGATTTTTCCGTCGCACACGTCGCGCACGGCGCCCAGAACGTGGGCCACCGCCAGATCCGCGATGACGCCAATCCGTTCCGTGGCGCCGTGGGCCTGGTCGATCGGAATCGAATGGATGCCCTGGATGTGAGCCGGCGTGTGCACCATGGCGATATACGCGCCCGGCTCCGCCACCGGAATACTGGGCGCCAACTCTCCGAGCAGGCCTTTGTCTTTCAGGTGTTGATTGATCGACAAGACGCGCTGGGGGACTTCGGCGGAATTCTGGTAGTAATTTGCGAAACGCGGATCAAAGGCATAACCGGTCTGCGGCGCATTGGCGGGTTGCAGGCTTGGCCCTCGACGCTCCTGGAGAATGCGGAAAAACCTCGCGCGCGCACCAAGAGGAACGCTGGTGGCCAACCGGTTGGTCGTGGCGAGATAGACGCCGGCCGAGCGCCAGGGTTCGTGAAGGGAACTCGTTTCTTCGAGCGTGTAGTTTGTCCCGGGAGAAGCCTCCCACGTGATAAGGACGCTGTTCTGCTGCGCGCGTATGAGAGAGCAGCGAATTGAGTTCTGCCCTCTGGCAAAGTTGCCAAACGATAGCGCTACGAGCAAAAGCGCCGCCTGGATCGCACGGGCCATTTTCTGGTTGTCGCGAGGGTTGTCTGAGCGCTGCTGTAAGAGATAATCGGCGCTCCGACAAAAAACTTTAGCGCCGACGCGCACAGCAGAATCTGAAACACAGCCGGCCACGGAGGCTGCTGCGGGAACCACTCGCCGGAGCGCGTCGTTCAGTCCGGCTTGCTTCTGGCCCTGAGCTCAAGATACCGGTCGCGAACGCATCGCGTCTTGTCTTTGTGTGCCGGGTTGGCGTATGTTGGCGCCCGGTAAACCTGAACGACTAACCTACGCCGGAAGGAGACCAGCATGCGCGTCCACACTTCTAAGAATTTCGATACGCTGAACCGACGGGAGTTCGCTCGCCTTTTTGCCTGGGGTGGGTCCGCCGCAGTCTTTGCGCGAGCGGGATTCGCCTGGGAGCGGCCGGCGCTGCCCGGCACTCCGGACTCGCCCGACGAGAAATTCTGGTTGCAAGTGCGGAAGCAATTCGTCCTGCCGCCCGAACTCGGGGTCTTGAACGCGGCGAATCTCTGCCCATCGCCTGCGCCCGTGTTGGAGGCCATGTATGACCACACCCGCGACATGGATCGCGATCCGTCGTTTCAAAACCGCGTCAAAATGGGCGAGGGCAAAGAAGCGACGCGCCGGGCGTTGGCCGAGTTCCTCCGCGTCAGCCCCGAGGAAATCGTCATCACGAGGAACACGAGCGAAAGCAACAACCTCGTGTCCAGCGGCGTCGATCTCAAACCGGGCGACGAAGTGCTCTTGTTTTCGGACAACCATCCGAGCAACCTCGCTGCGTGGCAGGAGAAATCGAAGCGCTGGGGATTTACGATCCGCATTGTCCCGCAGGTGAATCCGCACCCCGGATTCGATTATTACATCGATGCGTTCTCCAAGGCGATGACCCCGCGCACGAGGGTGCTTGGATTCACACACCTCACCAGCACGGTCGGCGACTTGTTCCCGGCCACGGAACTTTGTCGCCGGGCGCGTGAACGGGGCATCCTCACGCTGGTCGATGGCGCGCAGTCGCTGGGTCTCTTGGACGTCGATTTGAGCGAAATGCAGCCGGATTTCTACACGGGCAGCGCGCACAAATGGCCGTGTGGCCCCAAAGAAGTGGGCGTCCTTTACATCAACAAAACCGCGCAACCGAAAATCTGGGCCAGCATCCTGAGCGCGATGCCCGGCGCGGTCGGCATCTCGAAGACGTTCGAAGCGTTCGGCCAGCGCGATGAGCCAGCGATCATTGGCTTCGGCCGTGCCCTCAAGTTTCAGAACGAGATTGGCCGGCGCGTGATCGAAGTTCGCGCGCGGCAATTGACCCGGATGTTGCTCGAAGGGCTGCGCAAGATCGAAGGGGTGAAGATTTGGACGAGTCTGGAGCCCTCGCGCTCTGTGGCGGTGGTGTCGTTCCTGCCGGGGAATCTCGATATTGGAAAACTTTCGGCCGCGTTATATGCAAAACACCGCATCGGCTGCGCGACGCGCATCGGACAAGATCGGCCCGGCATCCGGTTCTCCCCCCATTTCTACAATGCGACCGCAGAAATCGAGCGCGCTTTGGTCGCGATCAGGAAGCATGTGGCGAGCGGGGGCTAGGAGCAACGTTTCCAGAGAAGGCATCCGACCTGCCGGAATGCCATGCGAACCAGCCTGCGCGTGACAGGCTGGAAACCTGTCCTACGTTCGCAACGGACGGTGTGCTCAAGAGTTCTTCTCCACGATGCCGCTCTCCAGCCACTCGAATTGGTTTTTCAGGACTTCCTGAGCCAGTCGGTAATTTTGGCGGTCGGCATTGCGCCGCAGCGCTCGGAAGCTCTCCTCAATCCGCAGTTGCGCGGAGCGGCAGAAAAAATCGGCCAATTCCACCAGGTTTTCTTTCGATGGAATCGGCGCTCCGTTCACGGCTCCACTGTGCGACCCAGTCTTGGACTCTTTCACCCCGCCGACGCCGCGGTCGATCTCGCCTTGCGCCCGGAGGCAAGCCGCCGTGATGGCGAACAGCTCCGTTCCGATATCCACCAGACGGCCCAGCAGCAATTGCTGGCGTTCGAGCTTCGGGCCAAAACGGACCATCGCGTGGAACAGCGCGCGCGCCAGTCTCTGGCTGGCGTTGGAGGCGTAGCGCAAGTGCCGCGCCAGGGTCGGGTGGGCGTCAAACGTAAAACGTGAAACGTAAAACCGGGGAAGAAATTGTCGCGGGTACCAGCCGGCATAAAAGAGTCCCGCCTTTGCCGCGACTTTCAGCCGTTGGGCGAGCGGCCATTGCGAGTTCAACGCACCGGCTGCGACTTTCAAATGCGGATCGAGCGCTTCCCGCGCGATGAACAGCCGCATGATTTCGCTCGAACCCTCGAAGATGGTGTTGATCCGGCTGTCGCGCAGAAATCGCTCCACCGGCACCGGCTCCTCCCCGCGCGCTTGGAGCGAAGCGGCCGTTTCGTAGCCGCGTCCGCCGCGGATTTGCATCGTGTCGTTGACGATTTCCCAGGCGCGCTCCGAGCCCCACAGCTTGGCCATTGCGGCTTCGAGCCGGATATCCGCGTGCTTGTCGTGGTCCACCCGGCTTGCCGTCAGCAGGGTCATGGCTTCCATTGCGAAAATATTTGCAGCCATGCGCGAGATTTTGTCGGCCACAGCGGCGTGTTTGCCGATAGGGGCGCCCCACTGGACCCGCTCGCCGGCCCACTTGCGCGAAATCGCCAGGCAACGCTTCGAGAGTCCCACGCAAGCCGCCGGCAAAGTGAGCCGGCCCGTGTTTAACGTGGACAGCGCGACTCTCAATCCCTTCCCTTCGGCCAGGAGAATATTCTCGCGGGGCACGCGGACGTTGCTGAACCGGATCACGCCGTTGTAGAGCGCGCGCAACCCCATGAAACGGCAGCGCCGCGTGACTTCCACTCCGCGCCAGTTCATCTCGACGATGAAAGCCGTGATCTGGTTCCTTGGTTTTCCGCCGACGCGTTTCGGCGGCGTCTTCGCCATCACGACGATAACGCCCGCCTGGGTGCCGTTGGTGCACCAGAGTTTTTCGCCGTTGAGGACAAAATAGTCTCCGTCCGGTGTCGGTTCGGCGTGCGTTTGCATCGTGGCGGGATCGGAGCCGACGCCCGGTTCGGTCAGCGCGAACGCCGAGATTTCGCCCCGGGCCACGCGCGGCAAATATTTTTGTTTTTGCTCCTCGGTGCCGAAGAGAAGCAACGGTTGAGGCACGCCGATGGATTGATGCGCCGAGAGCAGCGCGGTCAGATTGCCGCAATAACTGCCGAGCAGCATGGCCGCGCGGCAATAGTTGGTCTGCGACAGGCCGAGCCCGCCGTAGCCGGACGGAATCTTGATGCCAAACGCGCCCAGAGCGGCCAGCTTCTCCATCACCTCGTTCGGGATTTCTCCCGCGCGGTCGATTTCATCGGGATCGACTTTCTCGCGCAAAAATTTTTCCAGCCGCTGCAGGAAAGCATCGCCCTGGTCGCGGTCCTCCGAGGTCTGTTCGGGAAAGGGTCCGAGCTCCGACAAATCAAACCGGCCCAGAAAGAGGCCTTGCGCGAAACTGCCGCGCCCGGCCACGGTTTCGCGCGCGGCTTCCGTCAGCTCCAACGCGGCGCGCTGGCCCGCCGACATTTTGGAGGTGTCGATACACGGAGTGGTTTCTTCGGCGCCGGGCAGTGGCGTCGGTTCCTTGGGCATCGGCTTGAGTGCATTCATGGCAAGTCTCCTGACTCGTGGTCGAATTTCTCCCCGCGCGCGGCCATGCTCTCCAGCAGCGCGGAGGGCTTGAAGTGCGCATCGCCGGAGTCCACCAGTCCGTTCATTTCGGCGATCAGCTTTTGAGCGCCGACGGAATCGGCGTAGCGCAACGGACCGCCTCGGAAGGGCGCAAATCCGGTCCCCATGATCATGGCGAAATCGACGTCCCCCGGTGAAGCCACGATCTGTTCTTCCACGCATCGCGCGGCTTCGTTAACCATCAAGAGCGCCAGGTGCTGCTGCAACGCTCCACGGCGAAGGTTTCTGGCCCAATCGCCCGTTTGGAAGGCGCTCGCCTCGAGGGAAGGCCGGGGCGACTTTCCGTCGTGCCGATAGAAGCCCCGTCCTGTTTTGCGGCCAAGCAAGCCAGCCTGGGTCATTTTTCCGATGACTTGCGGCACGTGCATCCGGTCGCTGAATTGGGCGGCGAGTGTTTCGGCGACGTGCTGAGCGACATCGAGGCCGACTTCGTCCAGCAATCGCAAGGGACCCATCGGCATGCCGAATTCGAGCATAATTTCATCGAGGTCCTGCACCCGCGCGCCGGCCTCGAAGAGCCGGCCGGCTTCGATCAGATACGGAATGAGAATGCGATTGACCAAAAAGCCGGGGCTGTCCTTGACGATCACCGGCGATTTCCCGATGTGCTGAACAAAGCGGACGGCGCGGCGGAGAACTTCCGGATCCGTCTCGGGGCCGTGAATGACCTCCACCAACTGCATGCGATGAACAGGATTGAAGAAGTGAAGGCCAACGACGCGTCCGGGCTTTTGGGTCGCCGCTGCAATTTCGGCCACGGATAACGCCGAAGTGTTGGTGGCCAGGATGGTTTTTGGCCCGGCCAGTTCATCGAGCCGCCGGAAGATCTGTTGCTTCAAGTCCATCTTTTCGACGGCGGCTTCAATGACGAGATCGACTGTGTCCAGGGATCCTTCGCCGGCCGCCGGGAAAATGCGGTCGAGTCCGCTGCATGCCTCAACCGGAGTGAAGAGATGCCGTTTGACGCCTTCCGCATAAAGCCGAGCAATCGTGTTCAGGCCTTTGCCAACCTGTTCGGGATTGACGTCGCGCAGCATGACCGGCAGGCCGCGCGCACTCAGCCATTGCGCGATGCCGGCGCCCATCACCCCCGCCCCAATCACCGCGCAACGGCGGATGAGCCGCTCGCTCTCACGGTCTATGAACCCACCCTCTGCCCCTCCCAAGGAGGGGAGCTTCGTTTGAAACACTTTAGACGCGTTCCCCTCCTGGGAGGGGTGCAGGGGTGGGTCTGCTTGATGGCCGGTCAAAGTGAAAGCCTGTTCCACTTTCAACTTCTTCGCCCGCTCCTGAAGGAGGAAAACGCGCACCAAATTGCGGCAGGTTTCGGTTGACGCGAGTTCAAGAATGGCGTCGCGTTCGAGCGCGAGCGATTCTTCAACTGGCATGGAGACACCGCGCGTGATGACCTCGAGGGCTTTGAAAACCGCCGGGTAATGGCCATGGGTTTTTCGCTGGAGGCGAGGACGGAGGTAGGCCGCCAGCACACGCGCAACCAGCGCGTTGTTCACGGCCCGAATCGGGAGATTGCGGGGATGGCAATGGGTAGCGCAGATTTCTAATCCGCCGTATCGCAGGCTTGAAGCCCGCGAGGCTTCATTCTTTCCGTTGCGTTCAGTGTTTGTGACGCTTTGCCGATTGGAAATCGGCGATACGGCGGGTTGCAAACCACTACGAGACCCTGCGGCGGCGATTCTGCGGCACGCAACTTCCAGCAGGCGTTCGCGCGGCGCGATGGCATCGATCAGGCCCAGCTTCAGCGCCGGTTTGGCCGCCAGAGTTTTCCCCGCCAGGATCACATCCAGAGCTTTGGGAAGGCCGATCAAACGCGGCAGGCGCGTGCAACCACCCCAGGCGGGCAGAATTCCAAGCTGCGTTTCGGGCAAACCGATTTTCGTGGCGCGATCCGGTGAGGCGACGCGCTGGTGGCAAGCCAGGCAGAGTTCGCAGCCGCCGCCCAGGCACGCGCCGTGAATGGCGGCCACAGTCGGAATGGGCAGCGACGCGATCCGCGTGAACACGGATTGGCCGAGTTGAATTAGCTCCAACAGACGCTCGGAGGACGGCTGAGCCGACGGCCCGGCCAACTCATGAAGATCCGCTCCCGCGATGAAAATTGCCGGTTTCGCGCTGATGAAAACGACGCCTCTCAGGTCGGGACAATCCGCGACGAAGTCGAGGTGCTCATTCAATTCGAGGAGGGTGGCGCGATCGAAGAGGTTGGCTGAGGAATCAGGCCGGTCAAACGTCAGCACACAGATTTGGTTCTCGGTGATTTCGCGGCGGATGTTTGCCCATGAACCCATCCCTTCGCCCCTCCCTGGAGGGGAACATGCAATCGGCGCGTCCCTCGAAACTCCCCTCCTGGGAGGGGCCGGGGGTGGGTCCTCAGCACTGCTCAACGCGCAAATCAAACCCCTTCTCCCCCTGCCGGCATTTTCGGAAACCGTTCTCACGGATACCAACGGCAACTTCCGCTTGGTGAATCTGCGGCCCGGCAAGTATCAGCTTCGCTGCGACGGGCCGGAAGGATTCATTTATCCCGGAGCCGCTCAAGGAACGAATGCGCCCGGAGCGGTGGTGAGGACGGTCGATCCCAGCCAGCCCCAGGAGGGAATCACCTTCATGTTCCCGGAAGCCAAGAAAGGTGTTTGGAAGAATTACCCCATCACACAAGGGTTGACCGAGCTTCACCCCACGCGGGTTCATCGCACGCCGGACGGCCTGCTCTGGATCGCAACGGACCAATCCTTCCTCTATGCGTATGACGGCGTGGAGTTCAAGATGATGGCTTCCACGCCGGAAATTCCGGCCAACGAAATCCTGGCCGTGCAACACGCCGCCGATGGCGCTCTCTGGATCGGAACGTCTGCTGGCATCGGCCGTCATGTTGGAGGGCAGACCGAGGCGTTGACCTTTGGCGGGTCGCCCGCATGGAAGAACGTGAACGACGTCCTGGCGGATCCGGACGGCACGGTTTGGTTCGCCACCGGCTCCGGGTTGGGCAAGTATGATGGCCGGGACTTAGTGACGATCCCATCCAAGGAAGGTCTGCCGGGAAACACGGTCGAATCCCTCCTGCGCGCGCGCGACGGCAGCCTGTGGATGGGAACCCCCCAGGGTCTGGTCCGGTTTGACGGACAGAACTTCACTTTGCTGCAACCGTTCGATGGATTCGGCGCCCGCGGCGCCAAGTGTCTTCACCAAGCCAAGGACGGCGCGATTTGGTTCGCGGGCATCCTTCGAGGCGGAGCTTACCGATACGATGGCAAAGGCTTCTCACGATTGGGAGTGGAGCACGGTTTGGTTAGCGATGACATACAAGATATCGCCGAGACGTCCGATGGGGCGCTGTGGTTCGCGACCATCGGAGGCCTCTCGAAATTCAACGGGACGACCGTGCTCAATTATCTG
>JACPRI010000338.1 GCA_016190065.1 Verrucomicrobiota bacterium | reverse complement strand
GGATTCACGTCGGGACCGAAATAACGAAGCGTGACCGGCGCTCCCAGGTCATCCGCTCCCCAATTTCTCCCCATCAGGAGAGCGTTGGACGGACCGCACGGCAGTAAGGCGGTCATGCGGCCGCTGGGGCCGCAACCTCTGCAGAAAGTTTTTCGATTTCAGCCTGGAGACGGCGCATCTCTTCCAGCGGGCCTTGGGCCATCAGGGCAAACATGCGAGGATTCTTTGGCAGAACTTCTTTTCGCAGGTGTCGGAGCGCGTCGTTCATCAACTCCAGCATCTCGATGGTCTGCGCCAGTTGTTCGGCTTTTGTGCTCATAGTTCGATCCGCAATACGCCCTTTCGGACGGCGGTATCATCGCGTACGCGACCGAAGAATTCAACATAGCGTTGAGGGCGGGAATGGGCATTCCTCTCACCGCTGTCTCAACTAAATTTATTCTTCCGATACGCTCCCATAGCCGGCGCATCCGAGTTCACGTCGGGGCCGAAGTAACGGAGCGTGACGAGTGGCTCGGTTTCGCTCGTGTTCTCGAACGTCACGCCGGACTTCGCGCCAGCTTCGGTGCAGAAATATTCGTCCTCGGTCAACTCGTGGAAGCGAATGAGCTTCGGCGAATTCAGCGGCTGGCCATTGATCGCGCCTTTGCCTTGAACGCAGATCAGGCCGTACGCGCCACGGTCTTTCACCGTGCAGCGCACGCCCGGTTCGACCGTCAGTTCTTTGGCGGTGAAATATTGTTTGCCGTTGATGTCCCCATAGACGATCCAGCGATCCACGAACCCTTCCTTGCGTGTGTCCGCGACGGGCACAGGCTCCAGGTAATGATGGTCCTTGAACTTCGGATCGACGTTTGCGGCCCAATCGAGTTGGTCCACGATGAAGTCGAGATCCTTGTGTTTCGACTTCGGCATGTCTTTCACGAGCAAACTCCACGGGACGTAACGGCCTTCGACCATGCTTTGATACATGCCAAAGACGTCACTGCCCCATTGCGGCTCGTAGGTGCAGAGCGAGCCGGGCGCGTGGAGGATGCACGGTCCCACCAGCCAGCCAGTGCCGGGTTTGAGTCGATAGGCTTTGGAAAGATCAAGGATGCCGTTGTCGCCCTTGTTCCAATCCTCAAGACACTTCCTCACCTGCGCCTTGGTCGTGCCCGGTTCGAGGCCGAAAAAAGTGTAAGGATAATTGTTGCCGACGTTGTTGTGCTGCGGCGGGAAGTAATAGCTCTCCGGCTTGCCTTCTTGCCTCACGAGCCTGGCCTGCCTTTCGTTTTGGTGCATGTGATGCGGGATCGGCCCCATGTTATCGAAGAATTTGGAATAAACCGGCCAACGTTTGTATTTGTTCCAAAGCCGCTTTCCGATCAGCGTGGCGCCGCAATCGGCCACCGCCTGGCGCAAGGTGAACCGCGATTTACCAACGACGACATAGCTCAAGCCTTCGTCCGGCACGCGGCCTTCATTCGCCGCCTCGGTCGTGGAAGCGAACCAGCGCTCGTCAATTCCGCCGCGGTTCGCGCCATACGCGTAGGTGTCGTCGGGATGCAGTTTCAAGCGCAAACCGGGTTGGAGAAAGGAGCGCGGCACCCAAGTCGGCGCGAGGCGGAGCAAACCGCCGGTGGCGGTAAGCTCCGCTTCGACTTTGGATTGCGTGTTGCCTTTGATCGTGCGCAGGGAAGTGACGGTGTTGATGGTCATGATTTGGTTTTCGATTCGGTTTCACTCTGTTTAGTGCGGCAGTCCGGCTGCGTCAATCTTCTCCGTTCTCTCTTCGCAGGTAGCGCTGCGTTGTTGCACCGCCGACTTTCTGTGGCTGCGGCGGCGCGGCAGCGTCGCCCTACCTTCGAGTAATCCTCCCTGTTGCGATGGAGAATCAGATCCATTCGCCTTCAAAATCGACGAGCGCGTGGTGCTCGTCCCGTGTCGCCGGCCGGTCCATGAATCGCCAGAAAGGTCTGCTCCGCAGCGTCCAGTTCCGTCTTGCGCGTGTCGATGTGCACACTTCTATAAGTGTGCACAAACGACTTGACCTGTCGGAACTTTGAGGAGTCTGCACAACTGAGATTTTTCGCCTTGATCGAATGGGCAATGTAGCGAATCGTTCGCGCCAGTTATGGTCCGCGCCGTTCCAGAGGCTCATCGCGACTCCGCTGCCAGGCAGCCGTGGCCTGAGTTTCCTTCCCACGTAACTCGCGCCTTCACCCTCATTGAGCTTTTGGTCGTGATCGCGATCATCGCGATTCTTTCCTCGCTGCTTCTGCCTGCGCTCGCTCGCGCCAAGGACCGCTCGCGTCAGGCCGCTTGCCTGTCCAATTTGCGCCAGATCGCGCTGGGCTTTCATCTGTATCTGGGCGATCACGAAGACCGGTTCCCGGACCGCCGCGATTTGAAAACGAGCCTGGGTTATATGCCGTGGACGGATTGGCCGAAGTCGGATCCGCGCGGCGGCTGGGCTGCCGTGGTCCTGAGCAATCAGTTGGGCAGCGGCCGGATCTGGGTCTGCCCAGCCGTCAACGGCTCGTCGCTCCGCACCGCCGTCCAGACGCTGCAGCCCTCGCGCACCAATGACACCAATTCCGTGGTGTCTTATTGGTTGTGGCGTTTCGATCGCACCGACGACCCGGTGCCGCTCGACAATTTCTGGGGCAAGACACCGGAGCAGTCTTTGCACGAAGTCCGGCAAGCGAACAATCCGGTCGTCGGCCAGCCGAACTCTCTTTCCGAAGTGGAACTGGCCGTCGATCCCTATTTCCCCAACACCGTTCCAAGCCTCCCCCCGGAACTCAAAGGCCGTGCCGTCCATTCGCGTGGACGCAACACGCTCATGCTCGACGGCCGCGCCCTCTTCACGCGTGATGCCCGAGTGAGGTAAGCGGACCACCCGGTGGAGTTGCGTGAACAGCGTCTTGTCCGTCAACCGCTGCTGCGTCGCCTTGGCGATCCCGAAGTCGATCACTTTCGGCGCCGCCCCGCCCTGGTGCAGCGTCACGAGCACGTGCGTGGTGCCGAGCGAAGAATTCTCTATTCTTCGGCGGGAGCAAATGGTCGAGGTCGAACCGACGACCTGCGGTAGCCGTTCAGCCCGGCGTCGCCGCTTTGCGCGCGCGCCGCCGAGGTTTTCGATACACCGCAGGGCGCGCCGGCGATGGTTCGGTTTTTCCACCAACCGCTCGTTTCAATTCCCGGATTTGATCGCGCAGGAGCGCCGCCTTTTCGAACTCCAGATTGTTGGCCGCGCCCAGCATTTCTTCCTCGAGTTCGCGGACTGTTTCCGTCACGTCAAAATTTCCGCCCGCATCCTGGATGACCGCGGCGGCCGCGCTTTCCTTTTGCGAAGAGAGGCTTTCCTCAACCGGACGGCTCACGCTGCGCGGCGTGATATTGTTGGTTTGATTGTAGGCAAGCTGCTTTTGGCGGCGGTACTCGGAAGTCGCGAGGAACCTCTGAATGCTCTGCGTCTTCACATCGGCATACAGAATCACCTCGCCGTGCAGATGGCGGGCGGCGCGGCCGGCCGTCTGAATCAGGCTCGTCGTGGATCGCAAATAACCTTCTTTGTCGGCATCGAGGATGGCCACGAGCGAGACTTCCGGGAGATCCAATCCTTCGCGGAGCAAATTGATCCCCACCAGCACGTCGAATTCGCCTTTGCGCAGCGCCCGCAAAATCTCGACGCGCTCGATGGCGTCGATTTCGCTGTGGAGGTAGCGAACATTGATCCCGATATCCCGCAGGTAATCGGTCAATTCCTCGGCCGTTCGTTTCGTGAGGGTCGTGACCAGGACCCGTTCCCGGGCCTCGACCCGTTTCCGCGCCTCATGAATCAGATCGTCGATCTGGCCTTGCAAGGGTTTCAGGGTGACCGTCGGATCGACCAATCCGGTCGGGCGAACGATTTGTTCCACGATTTGCCCCTGGGACCACCCGATTTCCTTCGGTCCGGGCGTGGCGCTGACGTAGATGGTCTGGTTCTGCGTCTGCTGGAATTCCGGGAAATTCAAAGGCCGATTGTCCAGCGCACTAGGCAGACGGAAACCATGCTCCACGAGAACCGTCTTGCGCGAGCGGTCGCCCTCATACATCCCGCCGATTTGCGGCACCGTGGCGTGCGATTCGTCAATGACGAGCAAATAGTCGGCAGGAAAAAAATCAAAGAGTGTGCATGGCCGCGATCCGGGCGCTCGTCCGCTCAAATGGCGAGAATAGTTTTCGATCCCGGAGCAAAAGCCCATTTCCAGCATCATCTCCAGATCGTATTCCGTCCGCATCTTCACACGTTGGGCTTCGAGGAGCTTGCCCCGGGCCTCGAACCACGCGATTCGCTCCGTGAGTTCCTCGCGGATGCTCAGCACCGCGCGCTTGATCTTGTCCATCGGCGTGACGAACTGTTTGCCCGGATAGATCGTGATCGCTTGCAGCGAGTCGAGTTTGCGGCCCGTGAGCGGCTCGAAGCGCGTCAGACGGTCGATTTGCTCGCCGAAAAACTCCACCCGGATCGCGTCCTCCGCGTAAGCCGGGCACAGTTCGACGGTATCCCCCCGCACTCGAAAATGTCCCCGGCTAAAATCCACGTCGTTGCGGGTGTACTGGAGATCGACCAATCGGCTCAGGAATTGATCGCGCGTGATGTCCTGCCCAAGCCGCAAGGGAATCACCATCGCCTCGTAATCTTCCTTGCTGCCGATGCCGTAGATGCAGGACACGCTCGCCACCACGATGACGTCCCGCCTCGAAAAAAGGGAATTCATCGTCGAGAGCCGAAGCCGCTCGATCTCTTCGTTGATGCTCGAATCCTTCTCGTTGTAGGTTTACGTGCGCGGGATATACGACTCCGGCTGGTAGTAATCGAAGTAGCTGACGAAGTATTCGACCGCGTTGCCGGGAAAAAAGCTCTTGAACTCGGAGTAAAGCTGGGCAGCCAGCGTCTTGTTATGAGAGATGACCAGCGTCGGGCGGTTCACGTTCCGGATGACATTGGCGATGGTGAACGTTTTGCCGGAGCCGGTCACGCCGACGAGCGTCTGATGCTTCACGCGCGCGAGCAGCCCGTCGGTCAATCGGGCGATGGCCTGGGGCTGATCCCCGGCGGGTTTGTAAGGCGCAGCCAACTCGAACATCGGCGGCGAACTTACGAGCGCGTCCGGCGAGTGTCAACCGGTGCCGCCATTTCGACCGGCGCAGATACATCAAAAATCTCCGAGAACAGGCAAGTGGCATTTCCTCTCCCCGCGAGGAACGAGTGGGGAGAGGATTGAGGAGAGGGGAAAATCGGCATTACTCAGTAGCCGACAACTTGCGGATGAACGGGGACTGCCTGCGGCTTTTCTTCTTTCCGCGTTGGAGCACGATTTCAAACCCTACGAGACGTCGGGGTTACACCTGCTTTGGTAAGAGCCTGCTTAAAATTCGGCGGTTGATTAGCCACAAAGGAGCGCAAAGAACTCAAAGAGAAGAGCGGAGCGAGACTCTCCAAACTCACCCGTTCGTGGAACGAGCCTGACTGTGAAAACGCCTTGGTCTTTGCGATCTCTGCGATTCTTTTGCGGCTCAAATGTTTTTTCAGGATAAAGCAAACATCTCTTTCGGAGTTCGGGATTAACCTTCACGCGCAGATTTTCTCTGATATTCTGCCCTCCACTCATGGACCTGCAGATTGCACTGGACCACCGCGCTCAAGTGGAGCAATTCCGGCACAAGTACCGGACCGGGCTGGTCACGCTGTTGTTCACCGACATTGTTGGGTCCACCAAGCTGAAGCAGGCGCTGGGCGACCGCGACGCGGTGGCGCTCATGCACCATCACCACGCGGGAGTGCGGGAAATTCTCCGCCAATTCCCGGACGGCCAGGAGATCAGCACGGCGGGGGATTCCTTTTTCCTCGTCTTCATCAAGCCGTCGGATGCGGTGCGATTTGCGTTGTTGCTGCAATCGCGGTTGCGCGGGCTGAACCAGGGCAGCTCGCATCCGGTGTTGGATCGAATCGGGATTCACATTGGCGAAGTCGTGATCGAGGAGCGGGAAGGGGCGGCCAAGCCGCGCGACTTGTATGGGATGCAGGTGGACAGTTGCGCGCGGGTGATGTCGCTGGCGGCGGGGAATCAAATCCTGCTGACGCGCTCGGCCTTTGATAACGCCCGGCAGGCCTTGAAAGGCGAGGAGATGGCGGGGCTGGG
>JACPRI010000337.1 GCA_016190065.1 Verrucomicrobiota bacterium | reverse complement strand
TTTGCATTGTTACGACTCATGGAGATGGAGAGGACTCGTGACCGGAAGGGCGTATCTCACTTCATTGCAACCTTCACGAAGGGTTGTTTTGCGTGAGCCGCCGTTCTCCCTCACCCCAGCCCTCTCCCGCTGGGAGAGGGGGAATCGCTTGCCATTCCATTGGCTGATGCAAGCCGTCCGGCCAGCGCAAGGTTTTGTTCCATTTGGAGCGGCCCAATGTTTTCCCTCTCCCAGCGGGAGAGGGTCAGGGTGAGGGAGAAAGCTCTAATCCGAAACCATCTGCAAGATACTGAGATGCGCTCCGGCCCGAGCGCGCCGGCTCCTTGTCATTGGCTTTCGAGGCATCGTAACATAGGATGACGAAAATACTGGTGACAAGTTTGCCTGCATGATGACGAATTCTGCCTTGCTCCAACTCGAGAACGTCACCAAACGCTACGATTCACCCGGGGGAGATGCGTCCTTGCCGGTCCTGAAAGCAATCAGCCTTGCGGTGTCTCTGGGCGATTCGGTCGCGATCATTGGCCCATCCGGATCAGGGAAAAGCACCCTGCTCAATATCATCGGCACTTTGGACAAACCCAGCGAAGGGCGCGTCTTGCTCGATGGCGAGGACTTGAGCGCGCTGGATGAGGATCGCCTCGCCCAAGTTCGCAACCGCCGCATCGGCTTCATCTTTCAAGCGCACCATTTGCTCCCTCAATGCTCGGTTCTGGAAAACGTGCTCGTGCCGACGCTGGCCAGCAAAGACCCCGGAGTTCGCGACGGCGCCGAGGATCGCGCGCGCGAGCTGTTGGAAAGGGTCGGGCTAGGCGGAAGGCTTTCCCATCGGCCCGGGCAGCTTTCCGGCGGCGAACGGCAGCGCGTCGCGGTGGTGCGCGCCTTGATCAACCAGCCTAAACTCCTCCTCGCCGATGAGCCCACTGGGGCTCTGGACCGGGCGTCCGCGCAAAACCTGGCGCAATTGCTGGTCGATTTGAATCAGGAGACGGGCGTCGCCTTGATCACTGTGACGCACGCGCTTGAATTCGCTCATCGAATGCGGCGCGTCTATGAGCTGCGGGACGGCGCACTGCACCCTGCCAAAACCTATTCGTAACAATTCAGCAGAGAACCACGAATGGACACGAATGAACACGAATTCTGCGGGCGGAGAACCAGTTTGTGGGCCGGCTCCAGCCGCGTCACAGTTCGGTGAGCGACGGCAACGAGCTGAAAACCCCATGGAAGGCCCTGATTTCATTCGTGTTTATTCGTGTTCATTCGTGGTTGAACTGAATACCTACGCTAAGGCGCCATGAAGACCACCCCCTTGCTCAACACGCTCCTCGTATTCTTTGCTCTGGGTTTGATCGATACGGCGGGCGCACCCGCGGCGAGGCCGCCGAACATTATTTTGTTCATCGCCGACGACCACGGGCAGGATGCCGGTTGCTACGGAAACAAGATCATTCAGACGCCGAATCTGGATCGCCTGGCCAGCGAGGGCACGCGCTACACGCGGGCGTTCTGCACGACGGCCAGTTGCAGCGCCAGCCGCTCGGTGATTCTGAGCGGCCTGCACAACCACGCCAACGGCCAGTACGGCCATCAACACAGCTTTCACCATTTCTACACGTTCAACTCCGTGAAATCGCTGCCGGTCATCCTCGCAGAAAATGGCTATCGCACCGGGCGCATCGGCAAATTTCACGTGCAGCCCGAAGAAGTCTATAAATTCCAGAGCATCCTTGGCGGCAATCCAGGCGGCGCGCGCAATCCCGTGAGCATGGCCGAGAAGTGTGTCGAATTCATCCGCAATACGAATGCGCCGTTCTTCCTTTACTTTTGCACCGCCGACCCGCACCGCAGCGGCGACCGCCGCAAGGACAACCCGCATCAGCCCGACGCGTTCGGCAATGGCCGGCGTTACGAGGGCGTCCAAGAAGTCGCTTACGATCCGAAACAGATCCTCGTTCCTCCCTGGCTGCCGGACACGCCTGAGTGCCGCGCGGAACTCGCCGAATATTACCAGTCGGTCTCGCGCGTGGACCAGGGCCTGGGACGGTTGATTGAGGTGCTGAAGCAGACCGGCCAGTACGACCGCACGATCATCCTCTACACCTCGGACAACGGCGCGGCCTTTCCCGGATCCAAGACGACGCTGTACGAGCCGGGCATGCGCCTGCCTTTGGTTGTCCGCAGCCCATTCGCCAAACGGCGCGGCGGCACGTGTGACGCCATGGTGTCGTGGGTGGACCTCACGCCGACGATTCTGGATTTCGCGGGCGTGAAGGAAGTGCTGGCGCCGCCGCTGATCGCGGGGAATCCGGAGGTCGCGGCGGCTCGGAAGCAACCGCCGGCGCGCTACACCTTTCACGGACGTTCGTTCGCGGTGACTCTCGAACAGGAAAAACCGGCGGGCTGGACTGAAGTCTTCGCGTCCCACACCTTCCACGAAATCACGATGTATTATCCGATGCGCGTGATCCGTACCGAGCGCTACAAGCTCATTCTGAATCTGGCGCACCCGCTGCCCTTCCCATTTGCATCCGATCTCTATGACTCGACCACCTGGCGGGCGGCGCTCAAAAGCGGCCGGGGCGTTTACGGCCAGCGCCGGATCGAAGATTTCATCCATCGCCCGCGCTACGAGTTTTACGATTTGGAGACAGACCCGCACGAGATTCGAAACCTGGCCGGCCATCCCGAACACCAGCCTGTGTTCAAAGAACTAAGCGAGAGACTGAAAGAATTTCAGAAACGCACGCGCGATCCTTGGATGGTGAAATATGAATATGAATGAGCTAAAGCCAACTCTCCGCAGAGCATCGGTATCGGCCAGGAACCGGAAAGTCCGAATAGGCCATCCGCGAGCCAACGCAACGGGCGAAGATTGCCGAAGAGAAGTGTCGCCGCGGTCAGGATGAGGACTCCAGACTCGCAGCGACCGCCGGCCCTTACCACGGCGCTCGAAACCCAACCGAAAAGCCCGCGAAAGACACGGAAGAAATCCGCGTCATTGGCGCGAAACGCCGCGGCCTCCAAATTCGACAGGAGATAACTGAGGAAACAGAGGACCCACCCCGTCTCCGTTCCCTCCGTTGCCTCCTGTCGTCATCGATCCCGAAGTACGGAATGAGACTCGCTTTCGGGTGCGATCTGCGCAAGGGCAGCCGCTGCCGCCTGCCGAACCTGCGGGTCATCGTCTGCAAGCCTTTCCTGCACGATGGCTAGGGCGGCCCTTGCGTTCGATCCAAGCATTCCGAGCGCCGTCACGGCTGCCCATCTCACCGACGAGCCTCTATCCTCGGCAGAACTGGATAAAAATCGAATGACAGGGTCACTGCATGCCCCAATCTGACCCAAGGCAACTGCGGCGCACATGCGGGTGTTTTCGTCCCCATCACTCAACGCATTCAACAAACTCGATGTCGTGCCGATCTGCAAAGTCGGTCCAGTAGTGAATGGCAAACCGGCCAAAAATCGAAATCTCCACTCGGCGCCCGACTGCATCTTGCTCATGATAATCCGCGTAACGGGAGGGGAAATCCCGAATCCGATGAAACTGCCTCAAGAGGTCGTCTCGTGTGCGTCTGGGCAGACTCTGAATGATTTCAACCACTTCGAGATCGATGAGCAGGCGATACTCTATCAGGAAACCCTACTCAGAAAACCTCCGGCGGAGGTCGTCGAGTTCTATCCAATGAGTCGGATCTGAATCATCGATCTTCTGTGCGAGTTGCTTCTTGAAACCATCGTCTCGCCCCGTTTGCAGTGAGATCAGGTACGCGATCAACTCTCGCTGCTCTTGCGGCGCAAGCTGAGTAACCTGATCCTTCAGTTGGTCAAGCGACATACTCCAAAGTTACTGAACCCTGCACTCGCGTCAACGGCGTTGATGTTTACTTTGCCGAACTACATTATCCAGAAGTCAGTTACTACCAATTCGGTGCATCCGGGGTTAAAAAAAATTTGCGTGTCCCGCGACGATTTCGGCAGATACTGATAAAGTGCAACTCCTGAATCGCGCCCCCAATCGGTTTTCTTTCGCCCCATCCGGGGCTTTCCGAACGCCTGCATTGGCCCCACAGCTCGCCCTGTGGGCTACTCTCTGACGCCACTCCGTGGCTGACGGCGGATCTCTTGGCCATAAGCTCAGTTCGGTGACGCAGAATGCCCAAACTTCAAGGCAGACTGCAACTCAGCGCTACGAGGGCAGAATCACCGACAACTTCGGCACTGCTTTATGTCGCCGAGCCCGGGAAAAAGGTTGTCCTCCTGAAGCAAAAGCCATAATTAAGGGACGCAGTTACGTTCGCCAGAGCATGAATCACCAAACGCGGGTTTACGATAACGTCTTTGAGTTGCTGCCCAACGAGCAGAATCCTTCCCCGCTCGTCCGCATCAACCGGATGAATCCCGTCCCCGAATTCGCTCTCTACGCGAAGCTGGAATGGATGAATCCGTTTGGTTCGGTGAAGGACCGCGCCGCGTGGACGATGCTTCAGGATCTGGAACATCGGGGTGAGCTCGGGAACGGGCGTGGCATCGTGGAGCCGACTTCCGGCAACACCGGCATCAGCCTTGCCGCCATGGCGCGCGCGCGCGGTTTCCATATGCGCGCGGTCGTGCCGAACAAAGTTCCATTGGAAAAGAAAGTCCTGCTCAAGATTGCGGGCGCGCAACTGGACGTCGTTTCCGACGAGCTGTGTCCAGCGCCCGGCCTGGGAGACGGCTCGATCAACATCGCCAAAACCCACGCCAAGGCGTCGCGCGACAAATACGCGATGCCAAACCAATACGAGAACGAAAAGAACGTCGAAGCTCATTTCCAAACCACGGGCCCGGAAATCTGGCGGCAGACCGAAGGCAAGATAACGCACTTGTTCGTTTCGCTGGGAACCTGCGGCACGGTGACCGGCACGAGCCGCTTTTTGCGCAGCAAGAATCCCAACGTGAAGGTCATCGCGGTTCAACCCACCGAAGGCCACGATGTGCCCGGGCTGCGCAACGTCACACAATTGGGCGTCTCGAAGTTGTTTGATTCCTCGCTGGTGGACGACATCGTCGAAGTGGAATTCCGGCTCGCTTACTCGCGCGCCATGGAGTTGTGCCAGACGGAGGGGCTGCTCGCCGGGCCGAGTTCGGGCCTGATTTACGAGGGCGCGCGCGAAATTATCTTGCGCGACAAAGCAGGCTGCGGCGTGATGATTTTTCCGGACAACATTTTCAAGTACACCTCGAACATGATGAAACACATTCCTGGCCTCGCGTCGGGCAATCAAGCTTAGAAAGGACTGATTATGGCAAATTACGCTAACCCTGAAGTGCTCGTGGAAACCGATTGGGTCAAAGCCAATCTGGGCAAACCCGGCCTCAAACTCGTCGAGATCGACGTCGATACCAAAGCCTACGACGCCGGCCATGTTCCCAGCGCGGTCGGGTTTAACTGGCAGACGCAGCTCCAGGATCAAGTGCGCCGCGACATCATCGGCCCGGACGCATTTGAAAAACTTGTGGGCGGCGCCGGCATTTCGCCCAGCGACATCGTGATTCTTTACGGGGATAACAACAATTGGTTCGCGGCCTACGGCTTCTGGCTGTTCAAGATTTACGGTCACAATGATGTTCGGCTGATGAACGGCGGCCGGGTCAAATGGCTCAACGAACCGGACAAGCAGATGACGACGGAAGTGCCGAAGCCAGCGCCCGTGACCTACAAAGCTTCAGCCAACCACCTGGATCTCCGCGCGCTCATCCCGCAAGTGTTCGAAGCCCAGAAAGGCGGCAAGTGGAACCTGGTCGATGTGCGGAGTCCGGATGAATTCACCGGCAAAGTCATCGCACCGCCGGGCATGAGCGAAACCGCCCAGCGCGGCGGCCACATTCCCGGCGCCAAGAGCATTCCGTGGAGCACGGCGGTCAAGCCGGACGGCACCTTCAAGTCCGCGGATGAATTGCGCAGCATTTACCTGGATCAAAAAGGCGTCGATCCCAACAAGGACACGATCGCGTATTGCCGGATTGGCGAGCGTTCGAGCCACACTTGGTTCGTGCTGAAATATCTCCTCGGCATCAAGAACGTGAAAAACTACGACGGCAGTTGGACCGAGTACGGCAATCTGATCGCCGCGCCGATTGAAAAGTGACTGCAGCCCAGGTTTTGCATCAGCTCAGTGCCTCTGGCCTTCTAACCTTATGGGTGATCCCGAGTCACTTTTCCTCTCACCCCGGCCCTCTCCCTTGGGGAGAGGGTCAGGGTGAGGGGAAAGCTAGTGTCGCTCGGCCCGATGCACAGAAATCTCGGCAACACGCTAACACTTCGCTGACCCAGGTTCGACCATCTCGTCATCATGCAACTGACCGACTTAAGCTGGCCCAAGGTCCAAGCACTCAGCAAGGACATGCCCGTCGTGTTCCCCGTGGCGGCGTTAGAGCAGCATGGCCGCCACTTGCCCGTCTTCACGGACAGTTTGCTCGCTGGTGAGATCGTCCGGCGCGCGGCGGCGAAACTGGGGGATCGCGTCCTGGTCGCGCCATTGATGTGGCTGGGAAACTCCGATCATCACCTGGAGTTTCCGGGCACTTTGTCGGCGCCGCCGCGCACGTACCTCGATCTGCTCGCGGGTTTGCTGGAAAACTTCATTCAGCACGGCTTCAAGCGCCTCGTCTTCATCAACGGCCACGGCGGAAACGACGTTCCAGGCCGGCAGGTCGTGTTCGAGGTCCGGCAGCGGCATCGGGAACGCAACGATCTTCTGCTCCTGTTCGCCACCTACTGGAAACTCGGAGGCCAGCCGCACACGATTCGTTCCGACTTCAAGCAACAGCAAATGGGACACGCGTGCGAATGGGAGACCTCGATGATCTTGCGAATCGCGCCGCAACTCGTCGGCGATTGGAAGGGGGCTCCCCCAGTCGAATTCGGCGAAGCGTTTGAACCGGCCGCGCGCGGATGGATCACGAAAGATCGCTCTGAGCCCGGACACATCGGTTATCCCAGCGCTGCCAGCGTGGAAAAGGGCGAAACGCTATTCAGAGTTTTCTCCGATGACGTGATCGCCCTGCTCGAAAAAGTCATCGCGTGGGACGGCAAAAGCTGGAACGGGGGCGGGCGAAGTTGAACGAAGTCAAGTCAGCCGACTTTTTTCTTCGTCCGCGTCGCATCTCAGTTTTGCATGGACGTTAAACGACGTTCTCTTCCCCCTCACCCCGGCCCTCTCCCTTGGGAGAGGGAGAACTCTCCGCCACGGAGGAACATGCCTGGGATCCAGATCAAAGTGCAGCCGCGAGCGGGACACCCCTCCTTGGGGAGAGGGAAGGGTGCGCGATTTCAACCCGTTGCTCAGAAATTGAGATGGGCTCTCGATCGTTGGGCACGCCGGTACTTCGGCTTGGAATCTGGCGCCTTTAGGGCAGACTTCCGCCCGGCAAGAGAAACAAACTCGCGCGTGGCATCCATCGCGATCCGGGCAAAACTATGAAACCTTCCCTGCAACTGCGTGGCGATTCTGCAAGGTCAACTCGACAAAATTCGTTTTCCGCGGGCGCGCGTGACACCTCGGGGGTCCTGATCCGGATTGCCAGCGCCTTGCTCCTTTGCCTCGCCCTCCCATCGGCTCGCGCGGTCGATACTCGGAACACTCGGATGTTGAGCCAGCCGGCAGTGAGCCAGGATCACATCGCCTTCGTTTACGCCGGCGACCTCTGGGTCTGCCAACGCGACGGTTCGAACGTGCGCCGGCTCACCACTCATCCCGGAGACGAAACGAACCCGCGGTTCTCGCCGGACGGCCGTTCCCTGGCCTTCAGCGGGCAGTATGACGGCAACCTCGACGTTTACCTGGTGCCGGTGAGCGGAGGCGTTCCGCAGCGCCTGACGTGGCATCCGGGCCCCGACCTAGCCCAGGATTTCCGGCCCGACGGCAAGGCCGTGCTATTCACGTCGCCGCGCGCGGTTCACACCACGCGTTACACGCAGCTTTTGACCATTTCGATTGACGGCGGAAATCCAGATGCCGTGCCGATTCCTCACGCTGCCATGGCGGCCTATTCACCGGACGGATCCAAGATCGCCTACACGCCGGTCTATGAAGCGTTCCAGCAGTGGAAGAATTATCGTGGCGGGACGATCAGCCGAATCTGGCTGTACCAGATTGCCAGCCACGAAGTCAGCGAAGTGCCCAAGCCCCAAGGCGGCTGCAACGACACGGCACCGATGTGGATCGGCGGCACGCTCTACTTCCTCTCAGACCGCAATGGCGAGTTCAATCTCTTTTCCCACAACGCGTCCGCGAAGTCCGTGGATCAACTTACGTTTCATGCCGATTTCCCGGTGGTTCACGCATCGGCGGACGGCGGCGTGATCGCCTATGAACAGGCCGGCTATCTCCACCTCTACGATCCTGCATCGAGGAGCGCCCGCCAGCTTGCCATCGGTGTGGCCGCCGACCTCATCGAGACGCGGCCGCGATTTGTCAGCGGCGCCCAATACATTCGCGATGCGCATATCTCGCCGTCCGGCGCCAGGGCGGTGTTCGAATTTCGCGGAGAGATCATCACGGTGCCGGCAGAGAAAGGCGACCCTCGGAATTTGACCCAATCAATCGCCGTCCACGAGCGCGGCCCGGCGTGGAGTCCCGATGGCAAGAGCATCGCCTATTTTTCCGATGCCTCCGGCGAATATGCCCTTCATGTCGCGCCGCAGGACGGCAAAGGCGACGTTCGCAAACTCCCGCCTCACGGCGCCGGCTTCTATGAGGACCTTCGTTGGTCTCCGGACGGACAGAAGGTGAGCTACGTCGATAATAGCTGGAGCCTTTTCATCTTTGATCTCAAGACGGAGAAAACCACAAAGATCGACTCGGAGCCCGTCTATGGCCCGGCCTCGCTGCGCAGCCTTCAGCATGCCTGGTCGCCCGACTCGCGCTGGCTCGCCTACACGGTCAAAACGGAAAGCGGCCATCAGCGCGTCCACCTTTACTCACTCGATCAACAGCGTTCGCACGCCGTCACCGAAGGTCTCAGCGACGTGAGCGAGCCGGTGTTCGACGCGCAGGGGAAGTATCTGCTCTTCTTCGCCTCCACCGATGCCGGCCCGGTGGTGAACTGGTTCGCCATGTCCAATGCAGACATGGAGATCAGCCGTTCCCTCTACCTCGCGGTTCTACAAAAAGGTACCAATTCTCCCTTCCTCAAGGAAAGCGACGAGGAGAAGCCCAAGGAGGAAGCGAAAAAGGAAAAGGGCGACGCGGCAAAAGAAGACAAGAAGGACGCCGCCGCCAAGCCGGACAAGGAACCGGCGAAGCAGCCCGCCGAAATCGCGCCGTTGAAGATTGACCTCGAGGGCCTCGCGCAGCGGATCGTGGCCCTCCCGCTGCCTTCGGCCTTTTACCGAAACTTGCAAGCCGGCGACACGAATCAAATTTACTATTTGAAGTCGGATCGCGCCCCCGGGGGATCGGGAGGGAGCGGCTTGAGTTTGGTCCGGTACGACCTGGAGAAACGGAAAGAGGAGACTTTGGCGGAGAAAGTGAATGACTATTCCGTTTCCGCCAACAAAAAGAAAATCCTCCTGAATGCGGGCGAGAGCTGGTTGATTGCCGCGGCGGGTGAGAAGATCGATCTCAACAAAGGCAAGCTGGCGACGGCCTCGATCCAGGTCAAGATCGACCCGCGCGCCGAATGGCCGCAGATTTTCCACGAAGCCTGGCGCATCAACCGCGATTATTTCTACGACCCCAACATGCACGGAGCCGATTGGCCGGCTCTGCGCGAAAAGTACTCGGCCTTTCTGCCTCACCTGGCGGTGCGTCCCGACCTCAACCGGATCATCCAATGGATGTGTTCGGAACTGGCGGTGGGGCATAGTTACCTGGGCGGCGGCGACCGGCTCAGTCAGGTCAATGCGATCCCGGGCGGGCTGTTGGGCGCGGATTTTGAAGTGGCGGATGGCCGCTACCGTTTCAAGAAGGTCTATGGCGGATTGAACTGGAACCCGGAGCTGCGCGCGCCGCTGACGGAGCCGGGCGTGGATGTGCGCGCCGGCGAGTACCTGCTGGCGGTCAACGGCGCCGACCTTCGCCCACCCGAAAATCTGCACAGCCGCTTTGAAAACACCTCCGGGAAGCTGATCGAAATCACCGTCGGCTCGGACCCTGGCGGCGCTCAAAAGCGCTCGGTCCAGGTCGTGCCGATTGGAAACGAGGCGGCCTTGCGCAATCGCGATTGGGTCGAAAGCAACATGAGAAAGGTCCACGAAGCCACGGCCGGACGCGTGGCCTATGTCTATGTTCCCAATACCGCGACGCTCGGACACCTCTACTTCAAGCGTTACTTTTTTCCGCAGGCGGACAAGGAAGCGATCATCGTGGATGAACGGCACAATGGCGGCGGACAAGTGGCTGATTATTACATCGACATTCTCCGGCGCCCGTACATCAGCCACTGGACCACGCGTTACGGAAAAGATTTCCGCACGCCGCAGGGGGCGATCTTCGGGCCCAAGGTGATGCTCATCAACGAAACCGCCGGCTCCGGCGGCGATCTCTTGCCCTGGATGTTCCGCAAATTGAACCTGGGCCCGTTGATCGGAAAACGGACGTGGGGCGGGCTCGTGGGCATTCTCGGCTTTCCCACGCTGATGGACGGCGGCGGGATTACCGCTCCCAACCTGGCCTTCTGGGCCGAGGACGGCTTTCGCGTCGAGAACGAAGGCGTGCCGCCGGATATCGAGGTCGAGATGTGGCCGAAGGACGTGATCGCCGGACGCGACCCGCAATTGGAAAAGGCGATTGAGGTGATCTTGCGATCGCTTAAAGAAAATCCGGTGCCGTCGCCGAAACGTCCGCCCTTCCCGGTGCGCGTTCGCCGGTAGCGCGGAAGTCACCATCAACTTATTTATGAATGCACTGTCCCGTTGGAGCCGCCGCCGTTTTCTCGCGACGACTTTCAAGGCCGCGGGCGTTGCGGCGGGTGTCCGAGTGGTTCCAAGTCTGAATTCGCTTCGGAGTCAGCCCGCAGCCGCGCAAGCCGCGCGCAAGAAAGTCGCGATCCTCGCCACGGAAGTCCGCAAATACTCCCATGCCCAACACTTCATCGACCGATTTCTTGAAGGCTACGGCTGGCAAGGCCGGCATCACCGTCCGGCCATGGATTTGGTCTCGCTCTACATCGACCAATTCCCCCAGGGGGACCTCAGCCGTGATCGCGAGCGCCGGCACGGCGTCCGGATTTATCCGACGATTGCGGAAGCTCTGACGGTGGGCAGCTCGAAGCTGGCGGTCGATGGCGTGCTGATTATTGGCGAACACGGGCGTTATCCGAGGAACGAGAAGGGCCAGGTCCTTTACCCGCGCTACAAATTTTTCAAGCAGGTGGTCAGTGTCTTCGAAGCCAGCGGCCGCTCGGTCCCGGTGTTCAACGACAAACATCTGTCCACCGACTGGAAGGAATGCGCCGAAATGGTCCAGGACTCCAAACGCCTGGGTTTTCCGTTTCTCGCCGGCTCATCTTTGCCGGTCACCTGGCGAATTCCGGGAACGGAAATTCCGCTCGCCACGCCGCTCCAGGAAAGCGTGTGCGTCTGCTACGGCGGCGTCGATTCCTATGACTTTCACGGATTGGAAACGGCGCAGTGCATGTCCGAACGGCGGGAGGGCGGCGAAGTCGGAGTGAAATCCATCCTCGCCGTCCGCGGCGAAAAGGTTTGGCAGGAATTGGCCAGGCGCAAACAAACGCGGAAACTCTTCTTCGCGGCGCTGGCGCGAAGCCACACCTGCAAACCGCCGCCGGGCAGCACGATTTCCGTTCCCACGATGGAATGGATGCAGAAGTGCAGCCCCGGAGCGGTCGCCTACTTCATCGAACACTTGGACGGATTCAAGACGACGATGTTCCTGCTGACGGGCTACGTGCTCGATTTCACTTACGCCGGCCTGGCGCGCAAGACGCGTGAAATCATCTCCTGCCAGATGCACTTGCCCATGCCACCGCGCCAGACGACGCTCGCCGATTTTTTCAATCCCCTGGTCCATCACATCGAAGAGATGGTCCTCACCGGAACCGTTCCGTATCCGGTCGAACGAACCCTGCTGACTTCGGGGATGACCCTGGGTGGGGTGGAATCGCTTCACCGCGGCCAGGTGCTCTTGCCCACGCCTGAGCTGAGCGTGCGTTATCAAGCCTTGCCCAATTCGGCATTTTGGAGAGCGTGAATGTGAAACGGCTCAAACAAATCGCATTTGTGCTGGAGGATTTTGCCCTGCAAACGCCCGGCCAACAGCTCCTGGATCGTTTTCTGATGGGTTACCCTCGCGACGGAGCTTTCCATCGGCTGGAGAACTGCCGTGTTTCCGCCCACATCGCAGACCAGGCGGCAAACGCGGAGATTGAGCGGCGGGAAAAGAGTTTCGGATTGCGCGTGCGGCGCGATCTTCGCCAGGCCGTTGCCGGTGCGGATGGCGTGATCGTCGCCTGGCGAGGATCGGGCGTGGAGGCGAAAGACGAATTGCTCAAAGAGATTCTTCCGAGCGTTCCTCGGGGAACACCGTGCTTTGTCCACGGCGCTTTGAGCGCGAGCCTGGCGGGCGCACAGGAAATCAAACGGTTGGCCTTTTCTCGGCGCGTCGTGGTTCTGGCCGGGACGCCGCTGGGCGTGACCTGGAGATTGCCCGAAGTTGAGATTCCGCAGGGCACCGCGTTGAAGGAAGCCTTGGTCGTAGTTCAGGGAAAATCGCCCACGGCGGAATTCGAGAGCCTTGAGGCGCTGCTCCCGGTGATCGAACGCCGTCAGGGCGGGGAATCAGGTGTTCGCAACGTGCGGTTTTTCCAGGGAACCAACGTGTGGAAGTCGGGAGAAGATGGCCAATGGTCGTGGCCTTTGCTCGCTTCGGCGCTTGCTCGTTCCGACTCGCCGCAAGGTGATGCCGTGAAGGACGGCCGCACGCAGGATTTGGCCGGGCTTGGATTGGTGCAGAAGCTGGCGCGCGAACCGCGCGGCTGGGCCCTCGAACACCGGGACGGATTGCGCTCAACCATTCTTGTTCTAGACGGTGTCGTCGCCGACTACAACTTCGCGGTCCGAACCGGCGATGGACAAATCTTGTCGGCGCAGGTTTATCGCCCGCCCGCGCCGGCCGAGCACCATTTCACACGCCTGGCCACAGGCATCGAAGATTTTTTCCGCACGGGGAAACAGCCGTGGGCGCTGGAACGCAGCGCCCTGATTGCAGGCCTCCTGGAGGTGCTCCGCAATCCTTCCGCCCCACACGGTCAAGCTATCGAAACTCCGGAACTCAGAATCTCCTATGGCGGTTAGACGGGGTTGAACCGCGGTTTCAACGGCTTTTCTCAAGTGTTCCCGCGATAGAATCCGCGCAGATAGAATCGGCTTAAAACCACGAACGGCAGGAAATCGGAACAGTAAAAGCGGCGGCTCGGCAAGCGCGCGGCTGGAATCTTGGGCGCTTCTCGGATTTGCCGGATGAAATTCGTGTACACCCGATCGTAAGCGTCTCCGGTGTGCGGTTCGGCGGCCGAGCGGCAGGCTTCGCGCCAGACTTGGAGACGCGTTTCCTCCGCGGATTGAATTTCAGACAGAATGGCCGCGACACGGTGAAAGTCATCCGGATCGTACAGGAATTCCGGATTGACCCCCCTGACATAGGAATCGCCTCCGCTGTGGATGCGCGGAT
>JACPRI010000345.1 GCA_016190065.1 Verrucomicrobiota bacterium | reverse complement strand
TTGACCGAGAGGTTGACCTTGGGAATAGCGCCCCGATCGTCCGTGTCAATTTGTTCGAGGCGCGGCCATGTTTCCGCTTCGTCCGCGAGGGCGTCGATCAAATCGAAATACCGGGCCTGGTAGTGGTCGGCTTCGTTCTCGCTCACGGCGGTCTCTCCGAGGACATCCACCGTGAATGCGAGCGGAAGCTGGCGCATTCG
This sequence comes from Verrucomicrobiota bacterium, assembly GCA_016190065.1. Classification (GTDB taxonomy): domain Bacteria; phylum Verrucomicrobiota; class Verrucomicrobiia; order Limisphaerales; family SIBE01; genus VHCZ01. Next base: position 11,279 of record JACPRI010000345.1, on the reverse strand, counting down.
GCGCAGCACCGGGATCGCTTCTGCGGCAGTTGGCGCAAGGATGAATTGATGGGCGAGGCGAACCACACTTTGCCGCGCGGCGAAGGCGGTCAACCATGGGAAAATCCGGGAAAGGCGAACGACCCCACGCACCGGCACCGGTAATCCGCCGGAGCACGTGCCCAGGTACGTGCAGGCATGCTCCGTGACTTCGCTTGAAGAGCGCAACGATGGCAACACATCGATGAACCGGAACAGTTGCGTCTTGACGGCCTCGTTGGCCATGGACCAGTTCAGGAGCCTTCCAATCAGGTTCTTTCGGCTAAAGACGCTCGGAGCCTGGCCGTGCATTCGCGCGAAGATTTCCCCTCCGTTGGCCAGGATCGCATCTTGCAAAGTGTTCATAGGCCTTTGCGCCTTTGAGCGGCGATGAGAAACTCCGACTTAAACGCTCTATGCCCAATCTAAGCCGCAACAACTCAAATCTCAACAGATCCAAGTTTTTTGGCTCTCCGTGTTCTGTTACTTCCGGTTTATGGTAAGGGCCAGAAAAAGGAGATCGGTCCGGTGCGTTGCCGCACTCGGACCGACCCCACTCCGCGGACCTCAAACCGCGTGAGCCGTATTTGAAATTCGAGGATCGGGGTGAAGGCCAGTCCCGATGACTCGTGTGGCAGGCGCCGTTCCCGACGTCTGCGGACCGCTCGTTGAGCCTACCGCAAGAGCGTCAAGGCCAACTGCGGTTGCGCGTTCGCCTGAGCCAGCATGGTCGTGCCGGACTGCACCAAAATATTCAGCCGAGCGAATTCGGTGCTTTCATGGGCGATGTCTGTATCCGCGATCCGGCTGTTGGCCGCGGCGAGATTCTCGTTGAGGACTTCCAACTGCTCACTGGTGAGATTCAACCGGGAGATGTTTGCTCCTACCTGGGCGCGCATGTTCGCGAGGGCCTGAATCGCGGTCTTGATCTGATTCAACGCGCTCAACGCCGCGGTGGACGTGGAGATCGAGATCCCGCTATATGCGTTGATCACGCCGGTGGAAGTCGCCCCGGCCAGCTCGGCGCTCCCCAGCGCGAAGGTCGCGGCATCGGCGTTGATCGTCACCGAGATGCCGGAACTGCTAAACAAGGTGATTCCATTATAGGTCTTGTTTGTGACGTCGCTGATGTAAGCCTGCAACGACGTGAATTCCGTCTGGTAGTTGGACAGATCTCCGTTGGTTTTGGTGGCGTCTTGCGCCAGGACCGAGAGTTCGCTCATTCGATCCAGTTTCGACTGCACCGTCTCCAAGAATCCGTCCTGCGTCTGGCTGAAGGAGACCGCGTTGCTCACGTTGTTATTGGCCGCGCTGATTCGGTTCATCTGGCTCACAAGCCGGAGCGATTGGCCCAGCCCGCCCGGATCGTCCTCCGGCGAGACGATCCTCGAACCCGAGGATAAACGGGCGAGTGATTTGGTCAGCGCGACGCTGGAATGACTCAGCAGGCGCGCTGCATTTAACGATGATACGTTTGTATTGAGGCTTATCATAACTTTTGTTGTGTTTTTCTAGTTTTTCTTTTCGTTTTTGAACGGCTTGCACGCCGGGAAAACCTTGCTCAGGCGTTTTCCATGATCCTGTGCGATGGCAAAGCCCATCGCCGCCTGCGGCCAGCCCCTGTTCCCAAGCGCGCCCCGCCAATGGGGCTGCCGCCCGTCGGTCTGGCCAAATCGGGTGCGCAACTTAGGCGCGCTTGATCTCTTTCCCTGAACCTCCGGGAGCGCGGCCTTCAAGCCGCTTCGACGTTCGACTCCAGAGCGGGGACCGGAAGCAGCCTGAAGGCTGCGCTCCGAATCTTCAGTTCAGGTCGTGCTCAGTTCATTGGGAACCGGTGACTACCGCAACAAGGTCAACGCCAACTGCGGTTGCGCGTTCGCCTGCGCCAGCATCGTCGTCCCGGATTGCACCAGGATGTTCAAGCGCGCGAATTCCGTGCTTTCCATGGCGACGTCGGTATCCATGATCCGGCTTTTGGCCGCGATAAGGTTCTCGTTCAAGACTTCCAACTGCTCGCTGGTCAGATTCAAGCGGGAGATGTTCGCTCCGACCGTGGCCCGCATGTTCGCGAGGGCCTGGATCGCCGTCTTGATCTGGTTCAATGCCGAATACGCGGCCGTGGAAGTGGAGATCGAAATCCCGCTGTACGCGTTGAGCACCCCCGTCGAAGTGGCGCCGGCAAGATCTGCGCTGCTCAGCGCGAAGGTCACGCCATCGCTGTCAATCGTGACGGCTATTCCAGAAGCCGCGAACAAAGTGACCCCATTGTAGGTCTTGTTCGTGACATCACTGATGTAGGCTTGCAGCGCCGTGAATTCCGTCTGGTAGTTGGACAAATCACCATTGGTCTTAGTAGTGTCTTGCGACAGAACTGACAATTCGCTCATCCGGTCCAGTTTGTCCTGCACCGTCTTCAGGAAGCCGTCCTGCGTCTGACTGAAGGAGACGGCGTTGCCCACGATGGTGTTGGCGGCGCTGTTGCGGTTGATCTCGGCGCTCCACCGCACTCCCTGGCCGAGGCCGCCTGGGTCGTCTTCGGGCGAAACGATCCTCGATCCCGAGGACAAGCGGGCCAACGACTTGGTCAGCGCCGAGCTGGATTGAGTTAAGAGACGCGCTGCTTGCAGCGACGACACGTTAGTATTTAGGCTCATCATAACTAGTTTTGTTTTTGAGGTTTGAGGTTTTTGTTTTGATTCTGCGCGGCATCTCTGCCGGGAAAACTTTGTTCAGGCGTTTTCCATTCTCCTGTTGCGATGGCCAAGCCCATCGCCGCCTGCGGCCGGTCAGCGTCCCCAACAACACCCCGCAAAGGGCGCCGTTTTTCCCCGCCGCTCCGACCAAATCGGTTCTGCTAAGGAATCGCTGGTCTTTACGGCATGGAGCTTGAACAGCGGTTCTCCGTCCGCGACCAGGCGACTTCGCAAAAAGTTCGTTCATAAATCACTTCGGCGTTCGCTCCGAAGCTATGTCCGTGGCGTTATTCAGGCCCGCAGCCCGCAGGCACACGCCAACTCCAGCCGCCCGAGGCCTCAGATCCTTTCACCGGTGCAGTCGGCCACCTTCGGCGTCACCACGGACTTGACTCGTCCCGCAGCGGACGCAGGCTGGCACGACCCGACACTCCGGCTCAGACCCGGGGCTCAGGGCCGTTCAAACACGTCTCTGGAATTGAGCGGGCCAGGCTGCTGACCGCGCCACTTGATGGACAAACATGCTATGGACTCATACGACAAATCCTTTTGTCTGACTGTTCTCGCGGCATCCATTGCCGTCGGGAAAACTTGTTCAGGCGTTTTCCATGACCTGTGCGATAACGAGGCTTATCGCGGCCAATGGCCCGCCAGCGTCCCGGAACGGTTTGCCAAGCACGCACACCGTTCGTCCCTTCCGGCCTGACCAAATCTATTGGGCGATGGGGTCCAGGCGCGTCTTGGGCGGCACCCAAGGCATCCGCCTCCGCTGGACAACCAACTGATTCCGCAAAATCATGTCACGGACTCCGGCGACTCTTTGTCGGCGCGTCGGCGTCAGTGAGTCGCAGCGAGCGCTCCGGAATTCCGGCAGTCTTAGGGTGCGCTGCTCCAGCGAGCATCGCGGCTCCGGATTGCACCAGGATATTCAGGAGGGCGAAGGCCGCGCCACCCTCTGCGGCAGCGGGCTTAACGATTCGCTGGCCAGCCGCGGAAAGATTCTCATTATGAATGCTCAATTGTTCACGGGTGAGGATCAGGCGTTGCAAATTCGCGCCGACCTGAGATTTCAGGTTGGCCAGGGCCTGGATGGCCGTCTTGCACTGATCCAACGCGCACTTGGCTGCAACCGAGCTCGAAATGGAGATCCCGCTATAGGCATTGAGCACTCCGATCGAGGTGGGACCGGCCAGGTGGATGGCTTTCAATGCAGGCGCGGTGGCGTCCCGCTCGGTCGCCAGCACCGGAGGCGTGCTGTCAAACAGCCGAATCCCGTTGAACTGTTTGCCGGTGATGTCGCTGATGTAGCTCTGCAACTGGGTGAATTCCCCTTCGTAGCGAGGTCGCTCGGCACTGGCGTGGGCTGCAGTCTGCGCAAGCTCGGACAGCTCGCTCATCCGCGCGAGGGCATTCCGAACTTTCTCCAGGAGCTCTTCCTGAGCCTGGCTGAAAGTGACGGCCGTCTCGACACTCGCGCTCGCCGCCAGGTTCCGGGTGATTCGAGAGGCGAATTTGACCGATCGCGCCAGGCTGGCTTCCTCATCTGCTGGCAACGCATATCGCGAGCCGGATGACAGCCGAGCAAGCGACTTTGCGAATGAGGTGCGGGACCGGCTCTGCGATTGGGTGGAATCCAATGAGGGTTGATTTGGAGTGATAATCATAAGACAACTCCCTTCGTATTGTTTAGCGGTGTTTTGTTCATTTTATCGTTTCATTTCTTGATCCGGAGAGACGCGCGACCGGCGCGTCCCTCCTCGAGGGAACGCTCTTCTCTCGGATAATTTGTCGGTTGCGCCGGCATTCGTGAGCCTAACGCAAGAGTTGCAGCGCCAGTTGCGGCCGCGCATTCGCCTGGGCCAGCATGGAGGTGCCGGACTGCACCAGGATGTTCAGCCGTGCAAACTCGGTGCTTTCCTGGGCGACATCGACGTCGGCGATGCGGCTGTTGGCCGCGGAGAGATTCTCGTTGAGAACGCTCAACTGTTCACCCGTCAGGCTCAGCCGCTGAATGTTGGCGCCGATCTGGGCCCGCATGTTGGCCAGGGCCTGGATCGCGGTTTTGATCTGGTTCAAAGCGGAGTAGGCGGCGGTCGAAGTGGAAATTGAAACCCCGCTGTAGGCGTTGAGCACGCCGGTGGAGGTCGCGCCCGCGAGATCGGCCGCATTCATTCCGAACGTCACCGCGTCGCTATCGACCGTGATGGCCAGGGCGGAGCTGGCAAACAAACTGACGCCGTTGAATTGCTTGCCGGTGATGTCGCTGATGTAACTCTGCAACTGCGTGAATTCCGCGGCGTAATTGGACAGGTCCGAATTCGTTTTGGTGGTGTCCTGCGCGAGCACGGACAATTCGCTCATCCGGTCGAGGGCTTTCTGGGTTTTCTGCAGAAACCCGTCCTGGGTCTGGCTGTACGAGACCGCGTTCTGGACGTTGACGTTCGCCGCGGTGTTCCGGCTGATTTGCGCGGCGAATTTGACCGACTGCGCCAGGCCCGCCGCGTCATCTTCGGGCGACACAATGCGTGAGCCGGAGGACAAGCGGGCGAGCGATTTTGTCAGTGCGGTGCTGGATTGATTCAGCAAACGCGCTGAATTTAACGAGGATATGTTTGTGTTAATGACCATAAGACAACTCCTTTTGTCTTGTTGTGGATGTGATTTCTCTACTGGTTACGGCTTCCATGCCGGGAAAACTTTGTCTCAGGCGTTTTCCGTCTTCCTGTGCGATAACGAGGCTTATCGCGGCCCATGGTCGTGAACGTCCCTCCACAGTGCGCTCAATCCGCGCACCGTTTCTCTCCGCCGCTCCAACCAAATCTGTTGTGCAAAGGGATTCCTCGGCCTCTTCAGGCAAGGGAAAGGCACACGCCTTCCGCTCACAGCCAAGTGACTTTGCAAAAAATCTCTTCATAAACACTTCGGCGTTCGCTCCGAAGCTATGTCCGTGGCTGCCGTCAGGCCCGCGGCCTGAGGGCACACCTCAACTCCTGCCCTTCGGCCTTGGTTCGAGCGCGAGTGCGGTCGGCTGCCCGGAACGCCGGCGCGGACTTCGTCCGTTGGGCGTCCTGTGGGCTGGGCACGACACAGCGCATCAGCGCTGCCCAGGCGTCAGGGCCTTTAAGCCAATTCTTGGAATTGAGCGGGCGAGGCGTTGGCCTCAACCACTTGCTGGACAGTCATGCTATGGACTCATACGACAAATCCTTTTGTCTGAGGGTTCTCGCGGCTTCCATGCCGTCGGGAAAACCTTGCGTCAGGCGTTTTCCGTCTTCCTGTGCGATAACGAGGCTTATCGCGGCCAATGGTCAGCAACCATTCCGTGGCGGCGCGTCTGCGAGTGACATTGTCCGTTCCCGCCGCCCTGACCAAATTCGCTTTGCAAAGAAGTCCCTCCGCGCCGTGCGCTGATCGAAAGGCACACGCCTCCCGCTCACGGCTAGGTGACTTTGCAAAAAATCTCTTCATAAAACACTTCGGCGTTCGCTCCGAAGCTATGTCCGTGGCGGCAGTGAGGCTTGGACCTCGACTGCGGTTCTCAACGGTCTCCCATCTTCAAGCCTGGATTGTCGGGCGCTCGGATCCGCCTTCTGCGCGCCCGGCCTTGATGTTCATGCATCGACAGCCGGCGGCGTTTGCAGGCAAGACCGCACCACAGCCCACCCAAGGCCTGAGGGGAGTCTCGATTAACGGTAGAGTTGAGAGGACCAGGTCACTGACCCAGCCACCTGATGGACAATCATGTTATGGACTCATAGGACAAATCCTTTTGTCTATCGTGCGCGGCATCCATGCCGTCGGGAAAACCTTGCTCAGGCGTTTTCCGTTCTCCTGTGCGATCACCAGGCGGATCGCGGCCCAAGGCCAGACTACGGCCCCAAACGGCGTGTCGATGACGAGCGCCGCTCTGCCCTGCCGTCCCGGCCAAATTCGTTGCGCAAAAGAGTCCCGCTCGGCATGTCGATGTGCGTTCGGCACACCGCTGCCGTTCACGGCCAAATGACTTTGCGATAAATGGCTCATAAACACTTCGGCGTTCGTTCCGAAGCTATGTCCGTGGCGACGCCTGGCTCTCGCCCTGGCGCGGACCTCAATTCCCGGTCACCTTGGCGCCTTTCCGATCAAAGCCGGTGCCGCGCTCGCTCCGCGCGGCCGGCTCGGAAAAGGTTCCGATTCAGGCCAGCCTCGCGTGAACGCAACGCCAAAGCACACCGCTGCCTTGATCCAGGCATAAGGGGACGTTCAACTGCTGTGGGGATTGAGAGGACCGGTCTTTTCGACCCAGCCACTCCGAGAACAGCTACGCTATGGACTCATGCGACAAATCCTTTTGTCAAACTGCGCGCGGCATCCATGCCGCGGAAAAACTTGATCAGGCGTTTTCCATTAGCCCGGACGGCAGAAGGTCTGCCGCCACTCATCCTGATAATCGGGCGCTGGAGAGAAAACTTTACCGGGAAACGCTGATTTCGAGCCGCGGGCGTAAACCCGCTCTGGTTCTCTGACGCCACTCCGTGGCTGGTTGGCCAACCGGCCAATGGCCGTCAGCCGCGACCCAAAGAGCGGAAGAAGAGTGGCGCGGCAGGATGGGGTTACCTGCGCGGGCTCGACGAATCTTCAGCGAAGGCAGCCGCTCGAATCACGCGAGGCTGAAGCAGCTATTGCTTCGCCTTTACCGGACTCGTTCAAAAGCCGGATATATTGGAAGTAGAAAAAATTCAGCCCAAGGAAAGTGCTGAGGACCGTTATGATGCTAGCCGCGAATTGGGCCTTCGGCGGCGCCGCAAAGGTGACGGCGTAAATCGTGGCCATGCCGAAAATCAGGAAGCGCAAATAGGATTTCCGCACGCGCGAAACGGCCTCGCTTCTGTCAAGCAGCAATCGTGGCGCGAAGGCGACGCCGCCCCAAAAGCTAAACATCCCCAGTTGAAACAGAACCATGGCCGGAAACGGTGCGTACGGATCCTTCCACGGCGAGAGTCCCATCAAAAACCACTCCAACAAAAGCCCGATGCTCCCGGCTGACAAATAGTAAATCAGGCTCGCTCCGGCCTCACTCAATCGCCCGCCCAGAAGCCAGCCGATCAAACGAACGAGGGCCAGGAATGGAAAGAACGCGACGATCGTCGGAATGATCCAGCCTCCGTAGGTTTTCTTGAGCACTCCTTGAGTGATGAACTCCTCGAGACCGGCCACGAGCAGCCCAATCCAGTAAAAACGGAGCGAGCGTTTCACCTGGGAAAGAGCAGTTCTGCCTCGGATAGACACAGATGAACCGATGCAGGAAAAGAGCAGACACGAATTCCACCGGTTTCCACGAACGGGAAGAAATCAGACTAAATCTGATTCGTGAGAATTCGTGCCATTCATGTCTCGAATCCGTGTCCATCCGTGTCTTCCCAACCCTCTAATTGCCTCTCACGCGATAGAATTTGGCCCCGGCTGACGCCTGTATCTTGAGCGGGCTTGGACTGGTTTCATCTTTCCACGGACCCGTGACCGCGTCGGCGCTCTGAAGCGTGCCGCCGCCAAAAGTCACGGCCACGTCAGCGCCAGTGCGCGCCAAAGAGAGCGTCGGCACGGCTTTGCGGGGGAGCGCGTACTCGACGGACGCAAGAAAGAGCGCGCGGGCCGTCTCGGAAAGATCCTCGTAAAACAACACGGTATTGGCGTTCGGATTGGCCGCCTGGCCGAGAAATGTCCCGATGCGGAGATTCGGCGCCACGCTTCCATCGGAAAGCTTGTCGCCCTTTTCATAAACAAAGATGGTGGGGAATTTGCCGTCCGCCGTAATCGAGGCAATGACATCGGCATCGGCCGAAGGGATGCCATAATTGAAGCTGTAGAGCACGTCATACACTTTCACTTTGCCCGTGAGACCGGCGGCCAGAGCGTGCCCCGGCTTCATGATTTGGAGGCTGTCGCCCGCGTCCAGCAGGCCGACGACATCGGCTTCGGTGCGCCCGGAGTTGCCCCAGCTTGTAAAATCGTTGGCGCCATCCTCAGTTCTCTTGACCCAATCGCCGTTGTCCCACATGTACGGCTCGAAGGAAATGATGGGAATATCAGTGTTCTTGAGGCTGAAGACGCCGTTTCCGGCATTGACTGGATCGAGCACGGTTCCTGAACCGATGGTTTCAGAAAGGATCACGAGGTCCTGGCCCTTGGTGGCGGCTCGGAGTTCATCGGCCGTTCCTGGCGGGGTCAAGGGTGTCACCGTGTAGCCCTTGGCTTCCAAGAGCGCGATGAGCGCCGGATCCGCGTTGATCGGCGTAGCGCCGTTGGACGTGACGAACAGGATTTTGCCCGTAGAACGCGTGTCGAAGCCGAAGATGATTTCTCCCGTCCCGCCGTGCGCGAGGCGTCCAGCGGAGTCGATGCCCAACTCGAATGTGGCCAGGTACGAATCCGGTCCGCGCTTGGCCGCCTTGTCGGCCGGCGTCAGGCCGGCGAGCACTTCCGTCGTCAAACCTTTCCTTCGCTCCCGGTTGGCCCACCAGTACTGGATTTCCAAATCCTGCGATCGCGACTTGTCGCCGCTCGTGCCGATCCCTTTCTTGTCATCGTCGTCCATCCCGATGTTGAAGCCCATGCGGTAGCCATTGCGCAGTTTGTTGCCGGCCTTGGCATCCTCGAACAACCGTTTCTTGAAGCGGACTTCCATTTGCCAACCTCCCGCTACGGACTTGCCGGAACCAAACACGTCGCCGGTCTCGCCGTACTTCCAATCCACCGCCGTGGCCCAGGTGGTCGTGCCGATCTTGGAGCCGGCCTCATCCCAGGCCGAGAAACGCCCCTGGAAATTGACGTAATTGTGGCCGCCAACCGGGTCCTTGGAAGTGTCCGTGTTGTTGTCGAGCCGATCCGTCAGCGCGTCCACGACGATCTCGATCGCGTCATCTTTCCAGAAAGCGCTGTTCGGATCGTCGCTGGTGACGACGTCGTCTTTGGCATGCACGCCGATGTAGAGGTAATCGTCGTCGTGCGCGAGCCAGTACGTGAAACTCGAGTCGGCGGTGCCATCCCAGGCTCGATCAGTCGGGAAATCAAGAATCCAGGCGTTGACGCCCGGATCGACCGTGACTGCTTTGAAGCCGCCGTATTCCGAGGCCGACGCGGCGCCGTCCAGTTTAACGGATCCATTGGGAACCTTGGGAACGGACAGCGTCGTTCTCGCCGGCTCCGACCACGCCCCTTTTGCGGTCGTGTCGAACGTGGAGATGTCGAAAGGCTGCGCCAAAGTGGTCCGTGTTGCCAATACCAGAGCGCACACAAGAGAGGAAATGTAGATTGTTTTCATGGCGGTTTAAGGTGATAGGAACGCCGCATAGTCAACCAAGTGAGCTGGATTAGCGCAACAGCAAAAATGCATTAAACGGCCTAAATCTCCTTGGAACGGCGACCGTGCCTCCCAAAGGTCCTGCGCTCACACAGGCTTTCCACGACAGTTTGTTGGCGGCTGCACGGCGGACGGGCCATGCACGATTTTGAGTGAAACCCAGGCTGGGAGATTCGGCCGGTTCGGACTTCGTGAATTGGAGTCTCCGCACCCAAAACGGCCAGAGTTTCCCCGTCCGGCGTTTCCCTGGCGCGGTTGCGGATTTTAGAAACAAATCCCGTAGTCGCGCGTCTAATGACCGTATCTGAGGATCGACCCTCAGGCCTATGCTTATGCTCGCGCCAGACACGGTTATTGTACATCCAGTTTTCGGGAAATGGCTGCCTCGATTTTTGTTTTGCACCGTCCTCGGCTTTGGGATTACCGCCTGCGGGACTGGGCAGAGTGTCGCAGCGCAGACAAAAGTTCAGAAGCCCGCGGCAGGAGAGGATCTTTTCCGGGAGGCCTATATCCCGAAGCTGCAGATTGAAATTCCGGCGGAGGGGCTGAACGGCCTGCGGAGAAGTCCGAGAAAATATGTGGCCGCGACCATTCGGGAAGGCGCCACGGTTTATACCAATGTGGCGATCCACCTCAAGGGCGGTCCAGGCAGCTACCGGGCCTTGCACGATCTTCCGGCGTTCACGCTGAATTTCGACCGGTTGGCCGATGGCCAGAGCTTTCACGGACTGAAAAAAATTCATCTCAACAACTCGGTTCAAGACCGGTCCTTCGTCTCCGAGAAAATCAGCCGCGAGTTGTTCGAAGCCGCCGGTGTGCCGACGCCCCGCGCCGGCAATGCTCTGGTCATCTTGAATGAGCGTGAACTGGGCATGTACGTTCTTGTTGAAGGCATCGACAAGCCGTTTCTCCGGCGGCATTTCAAGGATCCCGGCGGCAACGTGTATGACGGCCACTCGCAGACCGACGTGAACCACAGACTCCCCACGAATTCCGGAGATGATCGCCAACGCCATCCTGGCCTGGAGGCGTTAGCCCGCGCCGTCCACGAACCGGATTCGAGCCATCGGCTCGCGGCCCTGGAAAAGACACTGGACCTGGATCGCTTCCTCTCGTTCCTGGCGCTGGAGGCGATGCTCTGGCACTGGGACGGCTACACGATGAACCGGAATAATTTCAGGATTTTCCACGACCGCGCCGCCAACCGAATGGTCTTCCTGCCGCAGGGC
>JACPRI010000346.1 GCA_016190065.1 Verrucomicrobiota bacterium | reverse complement strand
GGGAGAGGGCTGGGGTGAGGGAGAGGGCCACGCAGATTCCACATGCCCAAAAATCTCGCCTGCGGGTCAGGATTTCTGAGCCTATGCGGCAAATCCCGCGCTCCATGCATGCGTCGCCAAGCCTCCAGCCTGTCGCTCAACGTGCGATAGAAGATGAGGATTGTCTCGAACGGAGGTTCGCACGGGAGGACCAAAGCCCTTGGAGCGCTGGGTTGCGAAATCGGCGTCTGCGTCCGAGGTCTGGCTGGCGACCAAGTTTTAGAAGCGTCTCGTCAACCGATTCGAAGAAGCGCCACGCCAAGTCCTCTCCGGCTGCATCCAGATACCATCGAAACTGATTCGTGACGTCGGCTTGAAACAGAGGCGACTTTTCAATGACAAGGCTCATCCGCGCTTCTCACGAATGATCCTCTCACACGCGTCACGCATCTCTTCCGAGGAGTAAGTTGTGAACGGTCCACTGGCCGCCTTCAACAGCTCCGCCTCCAGTTCGAAACTGTCCTCTTGGGGATCCAGCGGCACACCCGGCTCCAGTGTCACCTTTTTGTCACCATCGGTCAGGACGATCACTTCGCCGCGGCAGGCCTCCGCAATAAGCTGGCCAAGCTTGCTTTGCGCTTCCTGAACCGGGATCGCTTTCATGCCAGGCATTCTAACGACCGAAACTCAGCCCGGCAAGCGGCTTGCAGATACAATCAGATTGATTTTAGCGGCATTCCGTCCTGCACTGGCACTCGTCGCATAAACATCTGTGGCCAGATGCAACAATGAAGAGCGGCGTGAATATCGAGAGGTCGAATAATCCTGGGAACGGGCACTGTTCTTGTTGACCGAGGCGCGTGCGCTCCCCATTCGAGATGAACAGTGACGCCCGTCAGCGAATGTTTATCATCCGCGCCATGAAAACCCGCTTGATCTCCTCTGCTGCCAGCGTCGTTGTCCTGCTCTCGGCATCCGGTCTCCTTGCCCAGGAGTCCGCCGCTCAGCGCCACGAGATGGCGACGAACCATCTCAAACGCGCCGCTGCCGACATGACGGCGCGTTGCTTGAGCGACATTCGAACGCTGGATGATTGGAAACAGCGCCGCTCGGAATTGCGCCGTCAGTTGTTGGAAATGCTCGGCCTGGATCCATTGCCTCGGCGCACTCCCCTCAAGGTGGAAATCACCGGCCAGCTCGACCACGGTGCCTATCGCATCGAGAAGATTGTTTTCCAGAGCTTGCCCGGTCTTTATGTCACGGGAAACTTTTACGTGCCCAAGAACGCCGAGAAGCCGCGGGCGACGATTCTTTATCTCTGCGGGCATTCGCCGCACCCGCTGGGCGCCAAGTTTCATTACCAAGACCGCGCGATTTGGTTCGCGGCGCACGGCTTCGCCTGCCTGGTTCTCGACACGCTTGAGTTCGGCGAGGTCGCGGGCATTCACCACGGCACGCACGATTTGAACATGTGGAATTGGCTGTCGCTGGGCTACACGCCGGCGGGCACGGAAGTGTGGAACGCCATCCGCGCGCTGGATTATTTGGAGACACGGCGCGAGGTCGATATGAGCCGTGTCGGAGTGACCGGTATTTCTGGCGGCGGCGCAATGACGTGGTACACGGCCGCCGTGGACGAACGCGTGGCGGCAGCGGTGCCGGTGTGCTCCACGTTCACGCACGGCTCGCAAGCCGAGCATTGGCTAGCGTCCGGCCAGTGCGACTGCATCTACTACCACAACACCTACGCGTGGGATTTTCCGATTGTCGGCGCGCTGATCGCGCCGCGGCCGTTGCTCATGATCAGCGGGCAGAAGGACACGATCTTTCCTCCGGACGGTTATCATGGTGTCTTTCAGACCTCGAAAAGAATCTACGACCTTTATGCCGGCGGCAACTCGGACCGCATTCGCGAAGTCGATGACAATGTCGGCCACAGCGACCCGCCGCTCTTTCTCCGCGAAGCTCGGGAATGGATGACGCGCTGGCTCAAAGGCGACGCGACGCCGCTGCCGCTGGAGACGAACAAGCCACCCCAGGAAACGGCCGAAGCCCTCGCCTGCCTCACCAGCATTCCCGCCGACGCGGTCAACTTCAGAATTCAGAATCAATTGACGGCTGTGGCCCCGCTGAAAAAGCCGGCCTCGCGATCCGCGTGGGACCGGCGCCGTGCCGAGGTGCTCGCGCAGCTCAAAGACAAAGTCTTTCGATGGTTCCCGACAAACCCAATTCCGTTCGCGACGAAAGTGTTGCGGGGCACGGGCGGATGGGCCGCCCGATACAACGTAAACTACAAGGAAGTGTCATTTCAAACCGAGGAGGGGGTGCGCATTCGTGGACAACTCCTGACACCGACGAATCGCGTATCGGGCGCGCCAGTGCTGATCTACGTGAAGCGCGCGATGGATTCCATTTCCTTCATGGATGTAGATGAACTGCTGCCGGTGTTCGGCCGTCATTCGGTGCTGATTCTCAACCCTCGGTTCACCGAACAAACGATCAGCGCCGCCGAATACGCCAATATCGAACGGACGGCGGTTTGGTCGGGCCGCACGATTGCAGCGATGCAGGTGTGGGACCTCTTGCGGGCGGTCTCGTGGGCGGTCACCGAAGAGAAGCTCGCCGCCTCTGCCATTTCCATTTACGGCAAGGGCGAGATGGGGGTTATCACGATGTATGCCGCGCTGCTCGATGAGCGGATCCAGCAAGTCGTGTTGAGCGATCCGCCCGCTTCGCACTGGCAAGGGCCGGCGTTGCTCAATGTTTTGCGGGTCACGGATATTTCCGAAGTCGCGGGCGCGATCGCGCCGCGGCGATTGGTGTCATTGACTAAGCTTCCGGAAAGCTTCGAACTCACGCGGAATGCGTACCGGCTCCAGCGCGCCCCAAAACAATTCGCCATGGCGGGGAGTCTGCCCGAAGCGCTCGAAGTGTGGAATTCTCATGCGGCAAAAGTCACCCTCCCCGGCTCTGCGACACTGCGACCGCCCCCGTAGTCGGAGCGCCTTCATGGGAAGCTTCCACGGCCTTCGAGCCGTGCGCACGGACCATGAACGCTGTGGAGTGCGGCACTCCTGTGCCGCTTTCGAGACGCCCCGTTTTGCCTGTGCGTCCCGAAAAAGCGCCAGAGGACTGGCGCACTCCAAAGGAGGTTCATGGGAAGTTTCCTTGGTTTGAAAACCTCACGGGAACCTTTGAGGCCTGGGCAAGCTTGCCAAAGCCTGCTTCTGTCTTTACGGTTTCTGACCGTTCAGCCGGCCGCCGTGGCCTTAAAGCATGAGGCGAAATGTTACTCTCGAAACTTTGAAACAATTCATGCAGGAGCTTGCCGCGGCCACGCGCAGTCCGGGGAATGTGTACTTTACCGGCGGCGCGACGGCGTTGCTGCTGAACTTTCGCGATCAGACGATTGACATCGATCTCAAACTGGACCCCGAACCGGAGGGCGCTTTCGAGGCCATCGCGGTGCTCAAGGATCGTCTGAACCTTAACGTGGAGCTCGCCTCGCCGGACGACTTCATACCGGCCGCTCCGGACTGGCGGGAGCGCAGCCGGCACATTGCGTCCATTGGCCGCGTGCAGTTTTATCACTACGACTTCTCGCTGCAGGCCCTGGCGAAGCTGGAGCGCGGCCATGCCCAGGACCTTGAAGACGTGGCTCACCTTGTGCGCGGCGGTTACATCAGCGCCGATGAATTGAAGCGCCGCTTCGCGCAGATTGGGCCGGGGCTGCTGCGCTATCCTGCCATTGACGCACAACAATTCGGGAAGAAGGTGGAAGAGTTCCTGGACAAATTTGGGCGGCGATGAACGGGGAGCACCAGGAAGGATCGCTGCCCGGCGAAGAGCTGGTCGAGCAAGGCCTCGCCGATCTCGCGGCGGGTCAGCGGACGGAGCTCGCGCTGCTCGTCCTGATTGCCGCTCCAAGGCTGAAACGGCTGGGAAAACAGGTGCCGAACCTTTCGCAATCCGGTCCTTATGAACATGAGCTTTATGCACGTCTCGACCGGCGTCTTGGCACGGCGGCGCATTCGTATTACAACAGCCTGATCCGGCGCATCGTCAGTTACGCGCGTGCCTTGGAACGCGAGCAGAGTCGCCTGAATTCGAAGGCGACACAAACGAGTTAGCAACAGCGCAGATTCTCGGTTCTTTTCAATCTGCCCAGACGAATCCTCCAGGTGCCACCGTCGTAGGGCGGAGACCCCATAGACCGCCGCTCGTCGCCTTCCGATTGTTAATCGGACTGCATGTACATGAATTGAGGTGCCTCATGAAAACCGAACGAACAACAACTTTCGGCCCAATCCTTCTCACTTGCTGGGCCGTCAGCATTCAAGGCGCAGTGCCGTCAGCCGACATCACTCTCGAACCCGTGATCTATGACGGCCTGCCTATCCTGGCCACGGTGACGGGTTATGAGATGAACAGCGGCTGTCCGGCCGGCTGGAATCCGGGAAACTGCGAAACGCCGTTGTATCGTCCCTACGACCGGGATGACCCGCGCTGGTGGGACAACCTCGTGGAAGAGCTTCTCACTTCGAGAGTCCATGTGGTCATGGCTCACGGACGAGGTTGCTACGATCCAAACAGCGGCACGAGCGGCAACGGCAACATGTGTCCTCGAGTGCTTTCCAACTTGGTTGATGCCATCAATCGAGCCGGCGCGGCGAATGTGATCCGAATCGCCATGTTTGATGACACCGGCGCGTATCCCGGCGCGCGCAACAGCTTCCTCGGCTTGCCGCCCGACACGCCATTCGATCTCTCGGACCAATATTCCTGGGACGAAGTGATTTGGAAACGCAACCTCCGCGTCTGGCACGACACGGTTCCTTCCTCACTGTGGTTCCGTCTCGAAGGCAGGCCGGTCATTGCTTTTTGGTCATTGGCCGACGCCTTCTTTTCAAACCAGGCCGGCAACGCGTCGCGCTTGCTCGATTTCCTGCGCAGCAGCTTCATCAGCCGCTACGGTGAAAGCCCGCTGTTCATGCTGGACCGGACCTGGATCGACGAAGACAACACAATCACAACGAGCCATGCGTACGGGGTCAACACCTGGTTCGATCCCTCGCAAAGCAACTTCTCCTATTACACGTGGAATGGCCGCGACTTCGGCGCCGCAGTGCCCGGTTTTCGCGACCCGAACAATCCTCCGGGCTGCGGTGCTGCGTGCCGTGAACAATTGCGGCGCGATGGCGCGGCTTTAAGCGACGCGTTGCAGACAGGATACAACCGCCGCGCGCGGTTTACGCTGCTCGAAGGCTGGACGGATATTGCGGAAAGCGCCGGCTACTATCGGAGTGGCGCGTGGCGTTATCCCGGCCAATACGTCAACATCGTGCGGGAGTTTTCCGACCGGCGAACGAAGACCCTGAGATTGCAGGCCGAGGCGGCGGATGCCTTCAGCGACGCGACGCCTGGCAACGCTGGCGGGGCGTTCAGGGACGGCGATCTGGATGTCCGGACGATTCCTGGGAGCGGATGGGCCGTGGGCTGGACGGATCCCAACGAATGGATTCAGTTTAAGGAAGTGCCGCTGTCGGAAGGGACGTACCGCTTTTCAGCTCGCGCTTCGAGCGGCAGCGCTGGCAAAAGGGCAAGGCTTGAAGTGGATGGGGTGTCGCTCGGAACCTTCACGGTTCCGTTCGGGGGCGGTTGGGATGCTTTCGACACTTTCTCGCTCGGTTCGAAATTCCTGAGCCACGGACGCCATTCCTTGGTCGTGGTGTTCGAAACCGGTCAGACCGACCTGGATTGGATTTTTGTGAAGAAGATCGATCCGGCGGTTGGTTTCCGAACGGACAACGGCCATTACCTCGTCGCCGAGTCCGGCGGCGGCGAGCGGGTCTATGCGAACCGGACGGCCCAGGGAGCTTGGGAGACATTCACGCTGGCGGACATGAATGGCGGCAGCCTGCAGAGCGGCGATCCAATTCGTCTGCAAGCTTACAACGGCTATTACGTCGTGGCGGAACTCGGCGGAGGCGACACGGTCAACGCCAATCGACAAACGCCAGGGGCGTGGGAAGAATTTCGAATCATTCGCGTCAACGGCCCTGGCGTCGTGGTCAACGGTGATCGGGTGGCGCTTCAGACCATCAACAATTACTACGTGGTGGCTGAGGGCGGCGGCGGCGGGTTGGTGAACGCGAACCGGACGGCCGTCGGCGCCTGGGAGACTTTCACGATCTCGGTCGCGAATCCTTGAATCTGGAGCTTTGAAATTTGACGCGCCGAACTCCCCTTCGGCGCGACTGAGCGGAACAACCTAACACTGCAGCGACACTTATCGCTGATTCATTCGGAGCGCGGCATTTATGCCGCTTCAGCGTTTGGATCGACGCGCGCGCCTGGTCAAATGCGACGTTCGGGAGTGATGAGGCGCTCAAGCGGCATGAATGCCGCGCTCCGGTGTCGGAAGTGTCGCTGTAGTGCTAACTTGCCGAATCGGAGTTCGGCGCTCCGTTGCGCAGATTAAGCCAAAACCCCTTCGACCACTTCAGGGAGTTCGGGTTGCGCCGGATTTCTATCATCCCGGCGCGCCGGGTCCGTCGGGTTCTTTCGCGATTCCACATTCCGTGGCGATCCCATAGTCTGCGCGCATGAGCGACGTCACGCGCATTCTCCAAGCCATCGAGCATGGCGATCCCAAGGCTGGTGAAGAATTGCTCCCGATGGTTTACGAAGAATTGCGCAAGCTCGCTTCGTGGCGGATGGCTCATGAAGCGCCAGGCCAGACCCTGCAAGCGACCGCTCTCGTTCACGAAGCTTATCTGCGGCTCATTGGACAGGAGGATCAACCGTGGCAAAACAGCCGGCATTTCTTCTCGGCGGCGGCGGAAGCGATGCGGCGCATTCTCGTGGAGCGCGCCCGCCAGAAAGGCCGCCAGAAATACGGCGGCGATTGGCGGCGGGTGGACCTCGATGAGATCAACGTGGCGACCGAGAGCAACGATGAGACGCTGCTCTTCGTCAGCGACGCCTTGGAGAAGCTGGCGGTCAAGGATCCGGTCTGTGCGGAATTGATCAAACTGCGGTTCTTCGCCGGAATTCCCAACCCTCAAGCGGCGGAAATGCTCGGCCTCTCCGAGCGCACGGCCAAACGGAACTGGGCTTACGCCCGCGCCTGGCTGGCCAAGGAAATCGAGCAGATCAAAGATCGCTGAGTCCGCCGGCTCGGCTCTTCTGACTGACCCGTTTAAGCCTTGAGAGGACCAAATGCGACGCTCGGTTTGCTCTGCGATGGGAACTGCAATAGGATTTCGTCATGCCTACGACAGCGAAAACATCCACCCCGCTCAAAGAGCAGGTGAAATCGGCCTTGGTCGAAATCCTCTGCGAACAACCTGAATTGCTGCGGGAAACGCTGGAGGACGTTGCCTTGGGCCGCGCCATCGAAGAAGGGATGAAGACCAAGGATGTCAGCCGCGATTCGGTGCTCGCCACTCTTCGGCGTCGGAAAGCATGACGGTCGCATTCAAGGCGTCGTTCAACCACGACCTCGAAGCAATCACAGACGCCCGATTGCTTCGGCGAGTGGAGTCGGTAATGGACGAAGCTGATTCCCTCGCCGGATTTCCTCAGCTAAAACGACTGAGGGGTTGCTCAGCGTCGTATCGCGTTCGCATCGGCGACTTTCGACTGGGCCTTCATGTCATCGGCGAGTGTGTGACCTGCGTCCGCTTTCTCCATCGTCGCGAGATTTACCGTTACTTTCCCTAAACAGGCAGACAGAAACAGGCAACATGCAGTAATTTCAGAAATCCTGACGCGCCGGCAGGATTTTGACGCTCGTGGAATTTGGCTGGCCCTCTCCCTCACCCCAGCCCTCTCCCGCTGGGAGAGGGAGAATCGATGTCCGCCTTGGACAAAACCGGTGTCTTTGGTTTGGGCAGCGATTGGCTGGAAAGCTCCTCGCTGAGCTGGAGAGGGCTAGGCATATTCCACAGGCATCAAGAATCTCGACTACCGGTCAGGATTTCTACAGCTCGGCTCTTCTGAAGAAATCGAAAAATAGTTGGCCCCATCCTCAGGCCGATTGTCGCATAGGTAAGTGAAAGACGATCTGGTCAACACGCAACCGATTCTGCGAACTATGAAAACAACGCTCCCAACTTCCGTCCTCGCGGCGGTCTCCCTCCTCGTCGTGATGAACGCCGCGCAGGGCCAGGGTCCATTCGTATCGGGCGCCTCGCACGCCGCACCTACCGTTGCCACCCATGCCTGCCCACGCCAGTCCGCCCTCAAGGCACAGGTGTTCGGCAATGCACGCTGGGTCGCCCTGACTTCTGGCGGCAAGTTGCGGTGCTCGACCGACGGCATCGCATGGAACTCGGCTTATCTCCCGGTCGAGCGTTTCCTGCGCGGGGTGACCTACGGAAACGGTCAGTTCGTCGCGGTCGGAGGCTCTTACTTGGGCGGCGGTTCTGTCATCCTGACATCGGTCAACGGTCGCTCCTGGAACCTCCAGCACTGTCCTTCCAAGCAGGTCCTTCATGCCGTGGCCTATTCCGGCAACCGGTTCATTGCGGTGGGCGCGGGCGGCACGATCCTCACTTCAAAATCGGGGCGGTGCTGGCAAAAACAGAACTCGGGCACGGACGCCACGCTTGCGGCCATCGCTTTTGGCAACGGAACCTGCGTGGTCGGCGGTGATGATGGCTTGATGCTCTCCTCGTGCGACGCCCAAACGTGGACACGGCAAATCTCTGGAATCAGCCGTTACGTCGGCGAGATTGCCTTCAAGCACGGGTGCTTCGTCGCCACGACCGGAGATCAGTATCTTGAGTCGCGCGACGGCGCGCACTGGCAGGCCATCAACGGCGCTACCGTTCCAGCAGGCGGTTTGTTGGCCCGCACCAACGTAACGGTTTCAAAAGTCGGCCCTGCCCAATGAAGATTGATCGGATTCTGGAATCCCTGTGAGAAATGATCCCAATCCGGTTTTCGATTCTCAACGCAGTTGAGCTTCAGCCAGCAGACTTCCCGTGCTAGAATCCTAACTCAATCAACCGCAGACGATGAACCTGGAAAAAGCACCTGAGCCGCAAAAGAACGGGATCGCAAAGACACAGGAGTTGTCGCAAACGGGCGACTTCACCGAACGGATGAGTGTCTTTGCACTGCAATACGTCAAAGTCCTCTCGGTGCGCGAGAAAATCTTAGCCGCAAAAAGGCGAAAGAAAGTGCTGTCCGTTCAATCTTTTGCGCCCTTTGCGCCTTTTTGCGGCAATCTCGTGTTCTTCGGATTTGGTTGCGGCTCGCCGCGCTGCGCTCTTTTGTGGCTAATCAACTGCCGGATTTAGGATGAACCCAGATCCGAACCTCGAGAAAGACCTCTTCGCCGAAGCGCTGGAAATCCCGCCGGATCAGCGTGCAGGTTTTCTGAAAGACGCCTGCCGCAGCGACGAACCGTTGCGCCAGCGTGTCGAAGATCTGCTCCGAGTCCACGGAGAGGCCAGCCGCATTCTGGCGGCCAATGCCGAGCTGCCGACGATTCTCGATAATACGCCCCTAAGCGAAAGCCCCGGCACGGTGATTGGCCGCTACAAGCTGCTCGAGAAAATCGGCGAGGGCGGTTTTGGGGCCGTGTATGTGGCGGAGCAACGCGAGCCGGTCAAGCGCCGGGTCGCCCTCAAAATCATCAAGCTGGGCATGGATACCCGGCAGGTGGTCGCGCGTTTCGAGGCCGAACGGCAGGCGCTGGCGCTGATGGACCACCCGAACATTGCCAAGGTGCTGGACGGGGGAGCGACCGAGACGGGCCGGCCCTACTTCGTCATGGAATTGGTGCGGGGCATTCCCATCACGCAGTATTGCGACGAGCACCATCTGTCCCCCGTCGAGCGGCTCAAGCTGTTCCTGCTGGTTTGCCAGGCCATCCAGCACGCGCACCAAAAGGGCATCATCCACCGCGACATCAAACCCTCGAACATCCTGCTCACCGTCAACGACGGCGTGCCGGTGCCCAAGGTGATCGACTTCGGCATCGCCAAGGCCACGCAGGGCGAACTGACGGATAAGACCATCTACACGCAGTTCCAGCAATTCATCGGGACACCCGCGTACATGAGTCCGGAGCAGGCGGACATGACGAGCCTGGACATCGACACGCGCAGTGACATCTATGCGCTGGGCGTGCTGCTCTACGAGCTGCTCGTGGGCAAGACGCCCTTCGACGGCAAGGAACTGTTGAGGTCCGGCCTGGACGCGATGCGCCGCACCATTCGGGAGAAGGAACCCATCCGCCCATCGACGCGCCTCAGTCAAGAGCTCGTAGCGGCCGACGTGAGGAGGCTCAGTTCCAAATCCGAATTCCGAAATCCGAATTCCGAAATAGCCGGAGCCTCTTCACGTCGGCTGCTACAAACCAAGGAATTTATTCAACTGCTCCGCGGCGACGTGGACTGGAT
>JACPRI010000335.1 GCA_016190065.1 Verrucomicrobiota bacterium | reverse complement strand
CCGCCTTTGTTCACGTGGTTCACTGGGCAAGCCATCGTTTGGGGACTCGCGGTCATCATGCTGGGCATGGGCATCACGCTCAGCTTTGATGATTTCAAGGGGGTCCTGAAAATGCCGCGCGCGATCGCGGTCGGCTACGCCGCGCAGTACATGATCATGCCGTTTATCGGCTGGACGGTGGCGCACGTGACGAAGCTGCCAACGCCGTTTGCCGTCGGGTTGATTCTGGTGGCCTGTTGCCCAGGCGGGACGGCGTCGAATGTCGTCACCTATATCGCCAAAGGCCACGTGGCCTTGTCGGTCCTCATGACGATGTGTTCCACGTTTGGGGCGATCATTATGACGCCGCTTCTGACAAAGTGGCTGGCGGGAACTTACGTCCCCGTCGATGCCTTGGGACTCTTCCTGAGCACCGTGCAGGTCGTGTTGCTGCCCCTGCTCCTGGGGCTGGGATTGCATCACTTCTCGCCTCGCCTCGTGAACGCCATGCTGCCCGCCGCTCCACTCATCTCGGTCATCACGATTGCATTGATCTGCGCAAGCATCGTGGGCCAGAGCGCAGCGGCCGTGAAACAATCCGGCGGCCAATTGTTGCTGGCGGTGTTTCTCCTGCACGCGGGCGGGTTCGCGCTGGGGTACGCGTTTGCGAAACTGTTTGGCTACGATCCAATCGTTTGCCGCACGATCTCCATCGAGGTTGGAATGCAGAATTCCGGACTGGGAGTCGTCCTCGCCCAGAAACATTTCGCGGATCCGCTGACGGCCGTGCCGTGCGCCATCTCGGCGACGTTTCATTCGATCATCGGGAGTTTCTTGGCCGGGTTATGGAGACTCAAACCAGCCCGCGCATCATCGCGCAAGAAGAGGTGAAAGCCAATGAAAACGGCTCCTCCTCTCCCCGCCCCTCTCCTCCTGCGCAGGGAAGCGAGAGAGAAATCCCAGTGTCATCCGTGTCCCTCTTTGGCCAGCGCTTCAATCTCCGCGACGACTCGGTCCAACTCCTCCGCGATGGATCGCGGGCCGGCTGCCTGGAAAACGTTGACCAGGGTCCGATAATACCACAACGTCCCGCCCTTGCCCCCGCTATAGCGCTCGAAGACGGTCTCGCCGATCTTTCGATAAGTACGAAGCAGCGCCCGCGCGTTGTGCAATTTGTCCGCCGCGGACACGAGCCGGACCGAATCGCTTGCTTCGGGCAAATGCTCCAGGTAAGCCGCCTTCCGCTCGCGCCACGGCGGGCGCGGGATCGCGTCCGAGTCCGTGCAGCCGCGAACGATGTCGGCCACCTTCACGCCAAAGCGAGCGCGAATGTCGTCGAGCCGCTTCGGTCCCCCGGCGTCCTCAACCGCGTCGTGAAGCAGCGCGCCGATGGCTTCCTCCTCTGTTCCGCCGTGTTCGAGGACGATGCCGGTGACGCCGAGCAAATGCGCGATGTAAGGCATGCCCGTTTTTCTGCGCACCTGGCCCGCGTGGATCTGGTTGGCGTAAACCAGAGCGCCCTCGAACCGTTCGGAGAAGATGAGTTTCATGTGGTCAGGACTTTACTGCGAAATTCAGTTCTGAGGATCAACTCCGCGCGCTCGCTTTGGCGATGGGTTCGCCAAGTTCATCCGTCCTGGCCGTGAGGAGTTTGACCGGAATCACGAGGGTGAACACGCAACCGCGAGGCGTCGTGCTCTTGAGGTCGAGTCCGGCGCCGATGTGATTCGCCAATTGTTTGCTGATCGCCAGGCCGATGCCGCTCCCCTGCTCCTTGGTCGATTGGCACGGCTTGAAAAGACTATCCTTGAGACTCTCGGACAAGCCCGGTCCTTCATCCCGGACTTCGCAAAGAACTTCACCGTTTTGGGATTCCAGGCTGAACGTGACGGTCTTTCCCTTGGGAGTCGCCTGGATGGCGTTCTGGATGAGGTTCTCGAGAATCAGAAAAATCAAATTGGCGTCGCGGTTCGCCAGGGTGCCTTCCGCGTCGGGGCGCGTGTGAAAGTGAACACCGGCCTGCTGGGCCAGAGGCGTCACCTTGGCGGCGATCATCTGCACGAGTTCATCCAGCTCGATCTCGTAGCGCACCGTGTCGTTTTGCTCGCGCAGGATGCGCACGACTTCGTTGACGAGGCTTTGCATGCGCCGGGCGGTTGAGACCGCCAATTGCCATTCCGTGTCGCTGGCCGGGCGCGATTCGGGCTTGCGGCTGACCATGAAATTTTGCAAACCCGAGAGCGGATTCTTCAGCCCGTGAATCAAGTGGGACGTGACCGCGCCAATCGCGGAAGCCTTCGCCGCCCAGGTCAACTCCTGATTGGCCTTGAGCAGATTGGTGGTGCGTTCGACGAGCAGGCGGTTGACCCGCTGCAATTGGTGGAACGCCAAACCCAGGACGATCCCCACGATGATGCTGCTGCCCACCGCGGCCATCATCACCTGGGCGAACAAAGTCTGATCCAGCGCAGCGAGCTCGGCGGCCAGGCTTTCCCCTTCCAAAAGAAATTGAGCGATGCCCAGAAGCCGCCGTTCCTGCTTTGCATGAAGCGGGACCGTGATCTCCAGCAAAGGGCGAGTGGTTTTGGGGTCGTCCGTGGGTTTCGCCGGTGAAAAGTCGGGCAGCCGGGCTGCGGGAAGGAAACGGCTGACCGGTTTGAAGTTCTTCAATTCCTTCACGTCTTTGGGCGTCAGTTGCGCGTCGGAGACGTTGATCGGGAGCGCGGTGACAAAACTCCCGTTGGCATCGAAAAGCCGGGTGCCCAAAGCGCCGCTCAATGGAGACAGTTTCGTGAGTTCCAGAACCGCCTCGAGCTGGCCCGCGGGAGTCTCCGCCAGTTCGGTCAAACCTTCATCCATCGGGTCTTTGAACGCGTGCTCAAGCCAAAGGGAATAGAGCACTTTGGCATCCCGGCGGATGATGTGTTCCCGGATGCTCTCGCGGAAGAACCGGCTCGCCAGGAAGATCGTGCCGCCCAGGATGGCCAGGGTCAGCAGAATGACCACGGTTGGAGCCATTCGCGCGGCGAACAGCCCGCGTCCGCTCTGTTCTTTGGGTGCGCTCACACTCATGCAAATACTATGGATAGCATCTCCGGGACCAGCCGGCGCAGGTCCAGGACATGCTGGAATCTAACCCAGACAGGGGAACAGGCAACGGAGATGTGGTGAAGCGGAATGGCAGAACATGAAGCAACGCCTTGCTTTGATCGAGAATTGCATCGACACAATGAGCAGAAACCAAGTTTCAAGCTCGGGGTGGCATCGTGGGCGGCCTGTGCCGTGCGCGCCGAAAGGCGGGGTAACGGCTCCGCAAAGCCCTCAGGAGCGACTCCCGACTCAGGGAAGGATGCTTGCTCAGAACGCCGTCCATCAGGACCTGAAACCGATGAGACTCCAGAGATCGCTCGGACGGTGCGCTTTGGTCGAGATTGTAGAAAGCTTCCAACAGCCGCTCCAGTTCAGGACTCACCGAAAGCCTCCCTCAGGATCGCCTCAGCCTGTTCCGGCGGCATGGGTGGGCTGTGCCAAAGGACCAGCTTGTCGCGGAGCAACTGTTGCGTTGCGGCAACATTGGCCGCCAATTGGCGGTCGGGGAACTCCGAGTGAGCTGTGCTCAACTCCAGGACGGCTCCAATCTTCAGCAATCGTTCCAGCGTCCGTCGATGTGCAGCCAGCGCCTCCGTCGCCACGGGCTCGTCAAGCAAGTGAGCGTCTTCCCACGCGGTCAATCCGCTCACACACGCGCTCCAGTCTTCATATCCGGCGGCAATCTCCCGCAACAGCCGTTTTTCCAGCCGATCGAGGAACCCCGGGGAGACTTCGATAGTTAGGGCCTCTGTCACGCCTCCACTATGGAGCGGCCGTTCAACCGGGTCAATCTCCGAGCGCTTCGGAAGGTGTAGCAACCCAAATGGGTGACTTACTGCAATGCGGCAGTCGCCTGCTTCAGCCTGAAACCGCGTGGAACACGGGCAGTGAACGAAACTCGAATCAAATCACTTTCCTGCCTGCAGAAACGCGATCAGGTCGCGCATCTCGGCCGGAGTCAGCCCGGCCTCCAACCCTTCCGGCATGAGGGAAAGACCGCTGGACTCCAGGCGCCTGACTCGCTTGCGCGGGATCACGAGCTTGACGCCTTGCGCCTGCAACAAGGTAATGGCTTCGGCGCTCTCCGACTGCACAATCCCCGAAAGGAATTCGTCATTGTCCAATTCCACGTTGCTGCTCGCATAACCCGGATTGATCGCCATGTTCGGATCGAGAATGTTGGATAACAAATCCTCCACGCTCCGATGCGACATATCGCTCAAATCCGGTCCGACCGCCTGCCCAAGCCCGCCCGACACGTGGCACTGCGCGCAGGCCTTCTCGAACACCGCCCGGCCCGGCTGCGTATGTCCCGACTCCGGCAACTTCTTCAGCCACTCCTCGACGAGCGCCTTGCGATTGCTGTATTCCTCGTCGCCGAAGAATTTCGCGGCGCGCGCCTGAATTTCCGGCAAACTTTGGCGCAACAACAGGCGGCGCTGCTCCAGATCAAGATTCAACTCACCGAGTTTCACCGTGCCCGACTCAATCGCGTCGAGCAGAGCGGCATGATACGCGCGGCGGCGGAGCAGCAAATTGATCACCGCGGGGCGAACCGAGGAATTCAACGAAGACCATTTCTCGACCAATCTTCTGCCCGCTTCGGCCTCGCTGAATTGCTGAAGCGCCGTCACCGTGGCGGACTGGATGGACGCCAACTGGACACCCGAAAGAAGCTCGAAGAGAACATCCGCCACGGCGCCGTAGCTGCCCAAGGCCAGCAACCGAATATTCGCCACGCGCTCCTCTTCCGAGCGCGCGGCGTCCAGCGAAATCCGCTTGGCTTGCGCGAGGGCTGATCTTTGAGGCTCGGTTTCCGGAAGCTTCAAGATGCGCGAGAGTTTCCACGCGGCTTCCAGTAAAGCCGCCGACCCGCCGCCGGGTATTTTCCCCAGCGCCGCTTGGATTTCCGAATCCGACTCCACCGAGCCGCCGATCCGCGACAATCCCGTCTGCAAGCCGTTGAGAGCGGCGATCTGATACTTCTCATGGCCCCGCATTTCGGTCTCCACCAACCGCAGCGTCTCGGCGATGGCTTTTGCGCCGCGCCACTCGGACCGGGCGCCGATCAAGTCGG
>JACPRI010000341.1 GCA_016190065.1 Verrucomicrobiota bacterium | reverse complement strand
TACCAACCCGCCGGGAGCTCAACGACAACGGCGGTTCGGACAGACAGCCGATTAGAAAACTGCCATACAGCAGATTGGAAATCCGCGCTACGAGGGCGCGGCGCGTGAGTCGGCCTTTTCGGATACCAAAGGCAGCCCACAGCGTGAGCCGGAGGTCAAGTGCTTCATTTCATTGAATCTCGGACACGAGCGGCACGTCGAACAAATCGAGCCAGCCCGGCTGAATTAGCAGGGCCGGCTTTACATTTGCCGTCGAACACACTTTAACTGCCGTCCACAATCTCGATATGAGACGTTCACTACCGACCGCCCGCTTGTCCTCGACAGTTTTGCTATTCGCCGCCGCGGTTTGCGTCCACGCAAACGACTGGCCTCAGTGGCGCGGGTTGAATCGAGATGGCGTATCCACCGAGACCGGCTTGCTGAAGAAATGGCCCTCCGGTGGGCCGCCGCTGGCCTGGAAAACCACGGCGTTGGGCTCCGGGTTCTCCAGCGTTTCGGTCGCGAAGGGCAAGATTTTCACGATGGGCCAAGGCCCCGATTCCAGTTTTGTTTATGCATTGGGCGAAAAGGACGGCAAACTCCTGTGGTCGGCCAAGGTCGGAAGGCCCGGCGATCCGGGCGGCTACCCCGGTCCGCGAGCCACGCCGACCGTGGATGGCGATCTCGTTTTTGCGCTTGGCCAATACGGTGATCTGGTTTGTCTGGAGACAGCGAGCGGCCAACTGAAATGGCGCAAGAGCCTGACCAAAGACTTCGGCGGAAGACTTATGTCAGGCTGGGGCTATTCCGAGTCGCCGCTGGTCGATGGCGACAAGCTGATCTGCACGCCGGGCGGATCCAAAGGAACGGTCACCGCCTTGAACAAGACAACGGGCGAAGTCGTCTGGCGCAGCAAGGCTTTGACAGACTCAGCGGCGTATGCCTCGATCATCCCCGTGGAGTTCGGCGGGCGCAGGCAATACGTCGTGTTGACGGACGCGAGCGTGGCCGGTCTGGCGGCGGAAAGCGGCGATCTTCTCTGGAGAGGACTTCGGCGCGGATCGACGGCCGTGGTCGCAACGCCGATTTTCCATGACGGATTCGTGTACGTCACTTCTTCCTACGGCACCGGTTGCAATCTGTTTCAAGTCACTGCCTCCAGCGGCGCCTTCAAGGCCGACCAGGTGTATGCCAACAGGAACATGGCGAATCACCATGGCGGCGTCATTCGAATCGGCAATTACCTCTACGGCTATTCCGGCGACAGAAGCTGGGTGTGTCAGGAATTCAAATCCGGCAACGTGGTTTGGAGCGAGCAAGGGCCCGGCAAGGGATCGATCGCGTGCGCGGACGGCCTTCTCTACTTGCGCAGCGAAAGCGGCAAAGGAACGGTCGCGCTCGTCCAGGCAACGCCGTCGGGCTACAAAGAAATCAGCCGCTTCGACCAACCTAACCGCAGCAATCAGAGCAGTTGGCCGCACCCGGTGATTGCCAACGGCAAACTCTATCTCAGGGACCAGGATGTCCTCCTGTGCTACGAGGTCACCGCCAAATGAAATCGGGGCGGCGAGAACCGTTCCGGGAAAACCGGAATTGGGCTAACTCAAGCTTGGCTTGCTCTGCCGGCTTGGTATCTTCGCGAGGTTCTATGGGACTGACTCACCAAATGGGCAAAGAAGCGAACGCTCTGTCCCTCACTCGTGACTGAGACCGCACTGCCGGCCCGAACTGGAACGAGGCGCCCGGGTGAGCCGGTCAGCACAACGTCGCCGGCTTTCAAGGTTTGTCCCTCCCGCGCCAGCGCGAACGCGAGCCAGCGCAGCGAACCAAGCGGTCCTCCCGGCAGGCTCGCGACGTTCGAGGTCTCAGCCAATTTCCCGTCGATCTCGACTCGGATAGCAGCTTGAGCCAACGCTGCGACGCAGGGGTTCTCGGAACCCGGAGCGGCAACAAAGCCCGCGTGCATGGCATTGCCTGCAACGAGTTCCTGGCTTGTGGGTTTTGGGCCGCGGAAAACGCGATTGTGAAGCTCAATCACTGGAAACCAGTACTCAAGGCAGTCCGTCAGGTCTTTCAGAGAAGAGATGGCCTTCGTGGAAATGTCCTGTCGGAGGCGTAGGGCAATTTCTCCCTCGACCGCGAGTCCGACAAAATTTCTCTTGGACAACCGACACTCCGACACGTGGACCTCAGTGTCCCAAAGAAACCCGCGAACCGGCTGACGGAGGTTCAGTTGGTTTTGAACGGCCGGACTCACACAGCCGACCTTGTATCCAAGGCACCGTTCGCCGCGCGCCCGGCGCAACTTCGCCATGGCCCGCTGCACGGCATAGGCGTCGTCGAGCGTCAGCCAGTCTGTCCCGCGCTCGGCGAAGAGTTCGTTGGGTCGGCGCGCGTCGTAATCGGCGAGCATGCGTTCGGCGACGCGCTGAATTTCGCTGGCATCCATTGATGGAATGTAGGGCAGGCTTCCAGCCTGCCAGTTGACGAGGCATCCTTGCCCCGTCATTCGCGAGGCAGTGCTTCCCGAACTGGCAGGCTGGAAGCCTGCCCTACTTAATTCAGCCGTGCGATCGCTTCACTTTTTCTGGCCGGGTTCGCACGCCCCGCCGCAGCTTTCCTTGACGTGCTCATAGCCGCGCCGCGCGATCGCCTGGATCACCCCGGCGTTGACGGCGGCGATGAGGTTGATGGCGGCGTCCAGATCCTCTTTCGACACGCCTGCTTCCAGCGACCGCTGGATGCGTCCGTAGCTTCACGGCTCGCAACCGCGGCTCATCGTGACCGCCAGGCCAATGAACATCTTCTCACGCTCGGTCAGGCCTTTGTGAGCCTGAGTGGCGTCGAAGTACTCCCGAAACGGATTGCTACTTGCCATAGTCTGATTCCTTTCTGTTTCCAGTGTTTATTGGATCGCTTTGCTGAAGACTCCCTGGCTCAGATTCGTGTAGGTGCCGCTGCCGGTTTCCACCAACTTCAGAGCGCGCACTTGATAAAGTTTTGGGCCGGTTGGAGCCGCGGCGTCCGTGAACCGCGTCGCCGTGACCGGCGCAGACGTCAGTCTTTTCCAGGGACCGTCCCATTGGCTTGTTGAGCGATAGACGAAGTATTGCGCGCCCGGCTCCGGAGACGCCGTCCAGGTCAAATCCACCTTTCCTTTCCCGCGAGCGATGAGCGCTGACGGCGGCGCAAGGATTTGCAGGCGGAGCGTGGGATCTCCCAGCAGCGCCAGGTAAGTCATGTGCGCCGTGCGATCCGGGTTGTCGTTGATCATCCGCAGAAATCCGGAGCCGACCGGTTCGCCCAGTCCCAACGTTTCGAAGGCCAACGGCACATTTTCGACGGACACCGGCCGGAACCACGTCACAACCAGCCCCGCGTCTTGCGCCCCGAGAAAGGCGCGCATGAAATTGTCGGCATAATCGAAATCCACGCAATAGGACGCGAACAAACTGGCAAAGAGCAGTCGCGGCGCCTTCGCGGGATCCGCCAGATGCGCGGACTCATGGTAAGCGCCCGGTTGGCCGCGAACACCGTACGGCAAACCGTACCCGCACAGAATCCCCCATACCGACGCATTGCCCCGAAGGAATGGGTCCCCATCCACCACGCTTTGCGGGCTCGCGCCGAACATGCGGCTGCCAAGTTTTGTCGCTTGCGCGTACGCCTCCCAATTCAGACCCATCGGGAAAAAAGTCCCGGCCGTGACTCTCTCCGGCAGGACGAGCTGTTTGTGGCGGTAGCGGTGGTTCTTGTCGAAGTAGCGCCGCAGCAGCTCGATTTCCGATTGCGACTTGAAGACCGGGAGTTTGGCAAAGTCGATTCGGCCCACGGCCAATTCGAGCCGGGCCGCGCCGCCTGGATTTGGCGGGTAGCGGTTCTGGTCGAATTTCCCGTCCCCCACCAGATTGGCGTGCCGGGACTCGGGCGCGCCCGAAACCCCGCTGGTGTAGTTGACGCGTGCATCGGTATAGATTCCGTCCACGTCTCCATAATAGCCGTCGGCGGGGAGAGTCCGGCCGCCGTGGCCGTCCGGGTTGTGAAATCCGGAGTAAGGAATCGGCACGTGACCGACGAGCAGAATCGATCGGGTGGTGGCGCGGTCTGCGGAATAGAGATTCGTGACAAACGATTTGATCGACGCGATGGCATTGGTATTGGCTCGCCAACCACGGTCGTTGTGCCGCGGCACGTTGGTCCGGATCACGCTCCAACCGTCCCCCACCAGGTCGGCGCGAAACGTGTCAAGTTCTCGGGCCAGCGCCTTGGCGGCGGAATTCTCGACGATGAGCAAAACCTTGCCGCGTTGCTCGACCGGCGCGGCGTTCAAGCCGGCCAGCAGGTATTGTCCACCCACGTCGAACTCGTACCGCTGGCCCAATTCCAGATTCGAGTTGGTCAACCGATAAGGTGCGTAGTTCACCGCCTGGGTCGTCCAACGGGTCTCGTCCAGAAGGCGCCTTCGAATCGTCGGCCAATTCGCGGGACCGTGCCGCCAGGCCAGCGTGACGCTCCTGGAGGCAGCGTCGGCGGACGCCGTCAGCATCATTCCATTCGTGTAGCCGCCGACTCCGACGATCCTCCAGTTTCGGTTCGTTTCCGTCGGCAGGGCGACCGTCGAGAGATGGTTCGTTCCGCGCATGAGCCAGACCACGTTCTGGCCGTTGGTGTGGCGCCACAAGAGATCCGTGTGGCCGAGGGGATTGAACTGGCCCGTCGTGACGAGTTGAAACCCGAGGTCCAGCTCGGCGCGAATCTCCTCAAGGCGCGTCACGTTCGTCCCACGCATGATCCAAACCGCGTTTCTGCCGGTCCTGCTGTGACGCCAGTAAATGTCGGCCTCGCCGTCCTGGTTGCAATCTCCCGTGGCCACAGCACGCCAGGCCGGATCGCCATTGGGCTCGACCCGCCCCACTTGCCCTGTCCAATTCGTCCCGTTTAGAAACCAAACCGCCGTCAGATCGTGGGCGTGGTCGCGCCACAAAATGTCGGCGTAACCGTCGGCGTTGAAATCTCCGGTGCCGACGACATAAAAATTGGTGGCACCGACCGCAAGAGAATGCCGCCCAATCCGGTTCGTCCCGCGCATCAGCCAGAGTTCGTTTTGGCCCGTGGACGGCGAGCGCCAGAGCAAATCCGTCTGCCCGTCGCGATTGAAATCGGCGGTGGCCACAGCTTGCCACCCGGCGCTGAAATCGTTGGTGACCCAGCCATTGTCCGCAAAGGCCAGCAGATTCATGAACCAGACGGTCGTCAGGCCAGCCGCCCGGTTTTGCCAGACGATGTCCGTTTGGCCGTCCAGGTTAAAGGCGAGCGCGGCCGAGCCTTGAAACCCCAGCAGAATGGCCAGCCATAGCCAGCTTTTCTGGATGCCGAGTCCAGTCCGTAAGAATTTTAACAGAAGCAAACGAAGGAAACGAAGACCTCGCCCGGTCATTATTGAGTTCCCAGTGCCGCTGGAGTCTTTCGTCATCGCGCGTGATTCTACCGAAATGGAGCGGAATCGAAAGAGCGATCATGCGATGGCCAATTTGGAATGCCGTCTCCTCGCCTTTCGTGCTAAGGATGCGCGAAACATCCGCCGCTATCTTATGAAAGAATTCTCCTTTGAGTTCCTCCACTGCCAAATCGCCTCCGCCATCGTCGTTAGCTTGACGGTAGTCTGCACTCCAGCGCAGAGCCTGCTTGCACAGGAACAACCCAGGAAAAACGCCGGTTCCGCCAGCAACAGCCCCATGGCCCAGCTTCTGAAACGCGAGATCATCAGCCCCAATGTTGCGCTCGAAGAAGTGCAAAGCTTCCTGGAGAGCCGCATCCCTCGCATGCCGACGGCCAGAAACGCGGCCGAGTGGCAAAAGCACGCGGACCAATTGCGGTCCCAGATGCTCGATCAAGTCGTCTTTCGAGGCCAGGCCGCAGTCTGGCGCAGTGCGAAAACAAAAGTCGAATGGCTGGACACGATCGACGGCGGCCCCGGCTATCGGATCCGGAAACTGCGCTATGAAGCGTTGCCCGGCCTGTGGATGCCCGCCGTGCTTTACCTGCCGGAGAATCTTTCCGGCAAAGTCCCCGTCGCCCTCAATGTCAACGGGCACGATCCAAACGGCAAAGCCGCACCCTACAAACAAATCCGCTGCATCAACCTGGCGAAACGCGGCGTGCTCGTGCTGAACCCCGAATGGTTCGGCATGGGACAATTGCGCGGGCAAATGTCCGAGCACTATCGGATGAACCAACTCGATCTCTGCGGCACGAGCGGGCTGGCGCCGTTTTTCCTGGCGATGACACGCGGCTTGGACGTTTTGTTGTCGCTGGAGAACGCCGACCCCGAGCGCGTGGCGGTCTCCGGTCTCTCGGGCGGCGGATGGCAGACGATTTATATCAGCGCGCTGGACACGCGAGTCAAACTCGCCAATCCCGTCGCGGGGTATTCCAGCTTCCTGACGCGTGTGCGGCATCTGTCCGATTTGGGCGATTCCGAGCAAACGCCGTCCGACATGGCGACCGTCGCGGATTATGCGCATTTGACCGCAATGCTGGCGCCACGGTCCGCGTTGCTCACTTACAACGCCAAAGACGATTGCTGTTTCGCTTCGGGCCACGCTTTGCCGCCGCTTCTCGAAGCCGCCGCGCCGATCTACAAACTCTTCGGCCAGGAAAGCCGCCTTCGATCCCATGTCAATCACGACCCCGGCACGCACAACTACGAAAAGGAAAACCGCGAACAGTTTTATCGCCTGGTCGAGGAGCACTTCTTCGCGAGAAAGTCCGAGGAGAACTCGAAGGAAATCCCGTCCGAAAGCGAAGTGAAGACGAAAGAACAACTGCAGGTCGAGCTGCCGGCGGAGAACGCAGACTTTCATTCTCTCGCTCTGGATTTGAGCAAATCATTACCCCGGGAAGCGGCGCTGCCCTCGGATCCGGTGGCGGCGAAACTGTGGCAACAAGCGCGCCGGCCAGTGCTCCACCAGATCGTCCGCACGCACAACTACACCGCGCACGCGGAGCAAATCGCCCAGGATGAGGCCCACGGCGTTCAAGCGACGTTCTGGAAGCTCAAACTGGCCGGGCTCTGGACCGTGCCGGTCGTCGAACTGACCCGCGGCGAACCAAAAGCCACGACGATTCTGGTCGCCGACGGCGGGCGCACGAACGCCCTGGATCAAGTCAACCGATTGCTCGCGTTAGGCAATCGCGTGCTGGCCGTCGATCCGTTCTACGTGGGCGAATCGAAGATCAAGAGCCGCGATTATCTTTACGCGTTGTTCGTGGCCGCAGTCGGAGAGCGTCCACTGGGAGTTCAGGCCAGCCAATTGACGGCGATTGCGCGCTGGTCGCAAGCCGCGCACCAGAGCGGTGCCGTGGCTATTGTCGCGATCGGCGCGCGCTGCAGCCTGGCGGCGTTGGTAGCGTCCGCTCTGGAGTCGCAGGCCATCGATGGCGTGGAACTGCACGGGGCGCTCGGCAGCTTGAAGGAGATCATCGAACAGAACTGGGCCGTGAACGAAAAGCCGGAATTGTTTTGCTTCGGTTTGCTGGAAGCGTTCGACGTGAAACAATTGACCGCGCTGGCCGCACCGACGCCGATCGTTTTCCCGAACGCCAGCGACCGCGTGAAGAAGGAACTGGCGAACATCCAGGACTGGTACAAGTTGTTCGGCGTCGAATACCAGCCGTGGTGAAGCTGGCGCTTGAGGTGCGGTTTCCGATTCGAATCCAAACATTCCTGATTCGTCTTAGCGGGCCAGTTTCATCTGGCCCTCATTCGGTCAGGCGCTTTCTCCTGAAAAGATCCCACTCTTGATCGGCGTCGTCGCAGCCCATCTTTGCGGTCATTGGACAAGCTCAACGGGTTTGAGCGTGACTCCACGCCATCGATTCGCCTCGAAGATGGAAGCAACACGCCGCGAAACCAACACTACTCGATACGCCGATGCTCCACTCCCAAACCACTCGTGGCTCTTAACCACGTCGGGAGCGGACCTGAGTTGCGACCCCAAAAACCGAAAGAGTTCCCTCGTCGGTGGATGATATTTAATGCGACCACAGTAGGACGCGTCCGGATCGCGACTAAACTGTCCTGCTCTTGCCGACCACTCCTCGTTATCCAATTTACAGGTCACTGCTCGAAGACCTGCCGTTGCGAGCGCCGGTGGCAGCAGTGTTCCAACACAGATCTGAAATACGCTTTCGATTTCGCGACCCGTTTTGTGGATGACGGGGCGCTGGAATCTCACCCCGGTGACTTTGTGTCGTTCGAATTCCTCCTTAACAGGTAATCGCACGAAAAATTCGTCGAACACCCAATTCAGTTGCAGGAACTGACAACGCGAAGCTTTCGGCTCGGACCGGAAACGGAAAGGCGCCTTCTGATGTTTGCCAATTCCACAGCTTTGACAATGCGCCTGTATATCGTAAGTGGTCTCAACATAGCGATCCTCCGGTTGTGGGTAGCCGAAATGACCAGTGGTACCCAGGACGAGCCACTCGGCGGCACGGATTTCTTCCTTTGTGAATTTCGTGTACACATAATCATGAATCTGATGCTGACTTAAAAGCGACGACACCTGCTGCCAGTGCGCTTCATCCTCTGAAACTTCCAGAGAGACCGTCTTTCCAACGATTGACTCTTCGTAGTTGTAACGGATCCCCAAAGCATCCAACGCGACTTTGAATGGGGCGTTGCCGTTAGAAAATATGCGATGGACGATTCTCATCTTCGGTGACGCTTTCTATCTTTGTGGACACGCTTGATCAATCCGCAACTGAAATTCGAATCGCATGAGGAAATTGACTGTCAAAATGCACTCACTGTAGAGTTAAGGCCATGAGCATGTTCAAGGTCAGTGTCGTGGCGCGGAATACAAAAGATGAAAGCCTCGTCAGCGCGCCGACCGAGGCGCTGGTGGACGCGGGGTCGGAATTGACCTGGTTGCCGAGAGAATTGCTCGCCGGAATCAAGATTACTCCTGTACGAAAGCGGAACTTTTCCACGGCTACTCAACAACTCGTCACACGGGAGACCGGCTACGCTATCGTCAGCGCCGAGGGTTTCGAAACAGTGGATGAAGTGGTGTTTGCGGAACCAGGCGACTTGTCGTTGCTGGGTGTGAGGACATTGGAGGGCTTTGGCGTGATGGTGGACAACATCGCCCATCGATTCGAGGCCACGACGACGCTCGTGGCCTCGGCTAAAAAGGAAGGCTCTTTTTTTAGTTAGCGACTCGATTCCAAACAGGAGGGGACAGAGGAAGCAGAGGCCGGCACCGGCGAAAAGCGGTTTTTGATCGGATCATTCCAATCACGAAATGGCGAGCGACCCGCGACAGCGGTAATGAAAAGATACGCTTGTCGTTGGCCTCTGTTCTCTCCGTTTGCTCCTGTTCCAAATAGTTGACTTAGTTAGATGAGTCCGTCGAACGGCGATTGCATCTTTGGACTGGATTAGCAGAGTCGCGGAAGCAAACACCGCTTTCCTATCGACCCTTCGGAGGGCCTCCGCTAATTTCGCCGCGTGTCCGAGCCGTTGCTCAAACTCGACTCCGTGGCGAAAGCGTTCGCCGGCGTGCCCGCCTTGAAGCCCATCCAACTTGAGCTTTCTTCGGGTGAAGTGCTGGGATTGATCGGCGAGAATGGCGCGGGCAAATCGACCCTCATCAAAATCCTCAGCGGCGTTCACGCTCCCGACAGCGGCACAATTCTTTGGCGCGGCAGCGAGGTCCGGTTCGATTCCCCGCGCGCCGCCCTGGAAGGCGGGATTGCGACGATCCATCAGGAGTTGGCCTACTTCGGCCAACTTTCGGTCGCGGAGAATCTGCTCATGGGCGAACGCTGGCC
Source organism: Verrucomicrobiota bacterium (assembly GCA_016190065.1). Lineage (GTDB taxonomy): Bacteria > Verrucomicrobiota > Verrucomicrobiia > Limisphaerales > SIBE01 > VHCZ01. The sequence goes on along the minus strand of JACPRI010000341.1, from coordinate 10,088 downwards.
GAGGCATTGGTGGGGCGGCGTGAATTGGAGCAAGCTGCATTCGGAGGCGCGATCCCAGCTCGCCCGCTTCGATCTCGACATTCCTCCGCGCGCTTGCTTCCACGAACTGAGCGCCGCTCAACGGCAGGAAGTCGCCATTGCTCACGCGCTTTCCCGGCGCACGCGGCTGCTGATCCTCGACGAACCGACGGCCAGCCTGAGCGAACCGGAGGTTCAACGCCTGTTTGCTCACTTGAAACGCCTTCGCCGCGAAGGCGTGGCGATCCTGTATGTCTCCCATCGACTGGATGAAATCCTGCAACTCACGGATCGTGTGGCCGTCCTGCGTGATGGCGAATTGGTCGCAACCTACCGCACGGCCGAAACCCATCTCAACCAGCTCGTGCGCGACATGGTCGGCCGAGCGCTCGAACAGATTTATCCACGCACGCGGCCGAGCCAGAAAGGCGAGCCGTTGCTGGAGCTGGACCAGGCGAGTTGCGCCGATCGGTTCCGGAAAATCACCTTCAAAATCCACGCCGGCGAAATCGTCGGATTGGCCGGCCTGATCGGCGCCGGGCGTTCGGAGTTGGGCCGCGCGATTTACGGCTTGTATCCCATCGACCGCGGCGCCATGCGGCTTTGCGGCAAGCCCTGGAATCCCACTGCACCGCACCAAGCGTTGCGGGCCGGGCTGGTGTATTTGCCGGAGGAACGCAAGCGGCAAGGCCTGGTGCTCGATCATTCCGTGCGCGACTCGATCAGCATCGGCTTCTCCGAATTGATTTCGCGGTTTGGTCTGATCGACTGGACTGCGGAAACCAACCGCGTCGGGCAAGCGTTGAGTCGCTTTGCCATCCGCAGCCGGAACCAGACGCAGGAGGTCGGCACGCTGAGCGGCGGCAATCAACAAAAGACCCTGCTCGCGCGCTGGCTCGAACGAGGACCGACGGTGATCCTGTTGGACGAACCGACGCGGGGGGTCGATGTCGCGGCCAAGGCTGAGATTCATGCGTTGATCGACCGCCTCGCCGGCCAGGGCAAGGCCGTGCTTCTGATCTCCAGTGATCTGCCCGAGGTGCTGGGCATGAGCGACCGCGTGCTGGTCATGCACCGCGGCGAGATTGCCGCCGAACTCGGGAGCGAGGCTCTGACGCAAGAGAACGTGATCCTGGCGGCGTCGGGGCTGTTGGACAATGGAAGACCACCGGTCCCAAGAAGAACTACTTAGGGACTCTTAACCCACCCCTGCCCCTCCCAGGAGGGGAGCTACTACTCGTGCGTCGAGTTAGAGGTTCCCCTCCTGGGAGTGAAGGGGTGGGTTGGTTCATGGAATGACGAAATGAAAGACCGCTACTCACGGGCCTTGGTTCAGCGGCTGTTCTTTTTGCTGGTGGGCAACCTCCTGCTCCTGCTCGCGATTCGATTTTTCATGAAGGAAGGTGGATCGTTCAGTCAGGTCTTGTTGCGGACCGGCCCGAATGTCGCGCCCGTCGCCATCGCCGGACTCGGCATGACGGGCATCATCTTCACCGGCGCCATCGATCTCTCCGTCGCTTCCGTCATGGTCGTGGCCGGCACGGTATTTGGCATTCTCGTCTCACACGGAGTCTCTCCCTGGTTTTGCTTTGCGGCGTGCGTGGCGACGGCGTGGAGCCTGTCGATGGCGAATGGCTATTGGGTCCGGCTTCTCAAGATTCCAGCGATCATTATCACCCTGGCGGGCCTGGCGCTTTACCGAGGCTTGGCGCTCATCATCGCGGACCTTGGCCTTCCCGCCTTCAGCGGCAATATCTCTGTGCCGGACGAGCGTTATCATGGGCCGGGGAAATTGCACGCGGGCTGGATTCTGCTGCTGGTGCTGATCCTCGCGGCGGCGTGGGAGCTGTTCGCCAAATCGCCGCGGCGTTGGCTCGCGCTGGGAAATTCAGAAGAAGCGTGCCGGTTGCTCGGCGTAAATCCTGGCCCGGTTCTTCAAAGCGCCTTCTGCGTCGGCGGTGTCTTTCTTGGATTGGCGGCTCTGATTTTCACGACGCGCGTGCAGGCCATCGAACCGGCTCGAATGGCGCTGGGATTCGAGCTGCAGGTCATCGGCGCGGTCGTCCTCGGCGGCACCAATATTTTTGGCGGCGAAGGCAGTTATGCCGGGACCGTGCTCGGCGCCATTTTTCTTTATCTGATCCTCGAGCTGCTCATCTATGCCGGGGTCAGTCCGTATTTCCAGGAACTCATCACCGGAACGATCATCGTCGCCGTGATCGGCCTGGACTGCGCCTTGCACCGGAAAGAAAAGTTGATGGCGGAACTTGCCTGAAACAGAGCGCGACGATGTTGACCGCCGCCGGTTTTGAAACACCATCCATGAGGTAGCCACGGAGTGGCGGATGATAATAGCCCACGGCGCAAGCCGGCCGCATTAGCCAAGCTATACGGAGGGGCGACAGAGCCGTGCGGCCTCGCGCTTTCTTTCGCCGCTCCGCGGCGCGACCTCTTATGCCCCTTGTCCCACGGCTTGCGCCGTGTATGTGTTTAGCGTAGCGCAGATTTGTAATCTGCTGTATCGCGGAATTGCATTCCGCAGAGTCCAGACCAGTTTGAACGCCCTGGAACTCGTCGGCGCGCTGCCGATTGCAAATCGGCGATACGGCAGACTGCAAGTCTGCGCTACGGCGCTACGGCGAAAGCCGACACGCTAAACACATACTGCGCCCGTGGGCTACGCTCTGGCGCGGCTCCGCAGCTCTTGCTGCGCTTTCAAAAACTGATTTGCGTCCGAAGCTCCAGCGGCTTTCCGGCCGCGGGATTGACTAGGCCGCTGTCAGCCAGTAGCGTCAAACAATCTTGCGACTGGTCACGGTCGAAGCGGAATCAGAAGCCGCCATGGCTGAAGGGTTGGAAGTCGTGTCTATTTGGGCAAGGCCAGCGCCCGGGTTTCTCTCAACTCCGAACCTCAACCAAAGTGGGATGAAACGGTTGGTCTTGCCGTTCTTGTTGGTCGCTGAAATCGCGCTCTTCACGTGGATCAGCGCGCCGAAGATCAATTCCTTCGGCGGATGGCTCGCGTACTTCCAGCATTACTTCGGGGACCTCATGGCTCAATCCGCGCCCGTCATGCTGCTCGCCGCGGGGATGACGTTCGTGCTGATGACCGCCGGCATCGATCTCTCGGTCGGATCGATGGTTGCGCTGGTGGCGTGTGTGATGTCTTCTTTCCCCTCGGGGCCGGGATTTTGGTGGACCGCGGTGCCGACCGGCCTCGCGCTGGCGCTGGCGCTCGGACTGACGAACGGCGCGTTGATCGCGGGGCTGAACATCCCGCCCATCATCGCGACGTTGGGCACCATGATCCTTTACCGCGGAGTGTGTTTTGTCGTGATGGGCGATTTGGAGAAAGCGCCCTTCGTCTCGGTGCCGGGATACGAATGGCTCGGACAATTCTCCGGCGCATTGCTGCTCACGGCGCTGGTGTTTCTCGTCGGCGGCAGCTTGTTTGAACGATCTCGCTGGCGGCGCGAAACCCTGATGCTCGGCGGCAATCGGGTTGCGGCGCGGTATGCAGGCATCCCGGTGACGCGGCGGCTTTGCGAGGTTTATGGTGCGATGGGGGGGCTGGCGTTTCTGGCGGCGCTTTGCTTTACCGCTCGGAACAGTTCCGTCAGCGCCAGTTCCCTCACGGGTTTGGAACTGCACGTCATCGTGGCGGTTGTGCTTGGCGGGACGCGCGTGCAGGGCGGCGCGGGATCGCTCTGGGGAAGTTTTCTGGGCGTCCTATTGATCGCGGTGCTGGACGAAGGATTGCGCGGCGCGGCGATCTGGGGCGAGCAGAACCTGCCTTTCAAGATCAGCCATCTGGAATACGTGCTTCTGGGCGCGCTGCTGGTGACGGGGGTGTGGTTGAACGCGCGCTGGGGACGAAAGAATCAGTGAGTCAGCCACGGAGTGCGTCTTCCAGGCTTCCAAGCGCCTTCCCCCTTGACCTGTCCGGTTGGAGAGCGATTCTAATTCAACCGCTTTAGGGAAGAGCCACCCGGTGTCGCTCCCCAGCGGACGCAATGCTTATGAGCACGAACAGCCCACTACCTTCGAACGGCGCGAATCAGACTCACGAAATCCCAACCGTTTCGCGCGCGGAAGAACGCGCCGCCGCCGCGCAACGCGCCCGCGCCTACTCCTACCGCTTCCCAAAGGACCGTCGCCAACTCGGCGGCAAATTCTCGGTTGAGGAAAATGCCCACCGCCTGTTGCGCTTCTTCTATTTCGAGCGCCGGCTCATGCAAGCCCTTGGCGCCTGGACGCTGAGCATTCCGGAGTTTGAAGTAAAACTCGAGACCGGCCGCCACATTTTCTATCACGCCGATGCCGCCCGTCTCTTGCGTGAACGCTTGCAGGAACTGGAAAAACGCTTCGCCGACATCGACGCGCACCGCGACGCCGAGATCGACCGGTTCATCGAGGAAATGCTCAGCGCGTCCGAGCCGGCAGAGCTAGTGGTCGGCGTGCATCAAGTCGCGGGCCGGGCCTTGCAAACGGCCTATCGCCACCATATCGACGACACGGACCCCATTACGGACGCGCCGACGATTCGCGTGCTGCGCCGCATCCTCACCGACTACGAGCCGATGTTGGAATGGGCGGAACAGGCCATCGCGGCTTACGTCGAAGGCGGCATCGACGAGGCCCGCCTGGGTTCGTGGCGGTGGCATTTGCAGAGATTGCTCGGGAGCATGGGAGGTGTCACCGGCGCCGATCCGCGCAACGCCGAACCGGCGCCGCTGCGGAGCGCGGCGAAACCGTTTGCCCGCGGCACCGTGCCGCTGCGCGACGTGCGTTTCGAGACTTTCAAGAACACCGGCGACTACGATACGGCGGACGGCGCGGCGCGCTTCCCAAAAGATTCTTACGAGAATCTGCGATTGCGCTTCATCCGGACGCAGCGGGATGAGGTCGATGCCATCGAAGCGTTCGGCACATTTATCTGGGACATCCGGTTCAAGGGTTTTCAGGCCGAGTACGATTTGGCGCGCATCACCTGGGATGAGGCGCGGCACACGGAGATCGGTCACCGCGCGCTGCAAGCCGCGGGCTACGACCCCTTCGAACTGCGCAATCGGCTCACCGGCTCGACGTGCCGCGGGCCGATGGACCCGGCGTTTGCGATGGCCGAGATCAACCTCTTCGGCGAGGTCGGCGTTTTGAAGACCATCAGCGGCTTCATCGACACCGCGCGAGAACGACAGGACGCGCTGCTGGTCCACATTGCCGACTTCATCCGGGCGGACGAGCGGACGCACGTGCGCAAGGGCCAGCACATCATCAAATGCATGACCAGCCTGGGCGCCAAGGAACTCGAACTTCGCACGCGCGAACTGTTCACCGAATGCCTGGTCAGCCTCGGCGCGGTGAAACCGGACATGGACGTCTTTACCGTCTCCCGCGAAGACATCGAGCATTTGGTGGGCGAGTGAAGTAGTGACAAGTCCCTTGAACCTCCCGGGATTGAATTGAATAGTTGGTTGAGCGCCCAGCGCGAGTCTCTTTTCAACCGCCGTGATTCAGCGTATTCTTTCGTCATGCCATCTTTCGATATCGTTTCAATCGTCAGCTCGATGGAAGTCGAGAACGCAGTGAATCAAGCGCGGAAAGAACTCGCGAACCGTTTCGATTTCAAAGCCACGAAAGCCGAAATCGTTTTGGACAAGAACGAAATCAAGCTTTCGGCGGAGGACAAATTCAAGATCAAAGCCCTGGAAGAAATCGTGATTGGGAAGCTCGCCAAGCGCCAGGTCAGCATGAAAAACGTGGAGCGGGGAGAACCGGAGATCTCGCCGCTGGGGCACGCGCGCCAGATCTTGAAAATCAAGCAAGGCATCGAGCCGCCAATCGCGAAGCAGATCACGACGTTTATCCGGGATTTGAAACTTAAGGTGACAACGCAGATCCTGGAGGACCAAATCCGCGTCAGCGGGAAGAGCAAGGACGATTTGCAATCGGTGATTGGCGCGGTCCGGGCGCACGATTTCCCGGTGGCCCTCTCCTTTCAGAACTTTCGGGACTAGATTCTCGATGACAACGCGATCTTATTGTGCTAGTAAGCAACCCGCGAAAAGCGCCACCACACCAAAGGCCTTATGAAGAATTCCCGACCCAGCTTGAAAGCGTTTACCCTCATCGAATTGTTAGTGGTCATTGCCATCATCGCCATCCTGGCCGGCATGTTGTTGCCGGCCCTGGCCCGCGCGAAGTCAAAAGGCGAACGCATCAAATGCCTGAACAATCTGAAGCAGGTCGCGCTCTTCATGCAACTGTACACCGACGACAACAACGACACTTTCCCCGGCCACCGTAACCAGGGCCTGAGCACGTCCGATGGCGGCCCTTCGCTGACGAATTGGTGGGGGCGCACGATTGTGGGATATGGCGACACCTCGGCCAGCAATTACTTCCGTTGCCCCAGCCTCAAAACCCGGCGCAAGGACAACGGGGTTACGTGGCAATGGAAGTTCGACTGCCACCTGGTGGGTTACGGCTACAACGGTTACTTCCTTGGCATCCATCCGTACGCAGGTGACGACTTGACGGTGGCAGGTGTCAAACTCCCAACGCGGCCCTGGTTCAAGCGGTCGGCCATCATCGCCCCGGCGGACAATCTCGTGATCGGCGATTCCATGCCCAAAGCCGACCTCATGTGGAGCAGCAGCCTGTGGTGGCCGGCGTCCTGCATGAACGAACGCGCCAGCAGCACGAAAGGCTTCGAAGGAATCGATCCGATCCGTCACGTCGGAAGTGGTGTCGCGGTGTTTAACGACGGCCATGCCGAAGCGCGCAAGGACGCGCAAATCAATCCTCCGCTCGATCCTTACTCAGGAAATGCCAAGAGCCTGGTCAACTCCCGGTTCTGGGACCCGCTCCAGAGATCGAATCTGTGACGATCGATCTCCTTACTTCAGCTCGAGCACCTTGGGATCGAGATCCACATTCACGCCCGTTTTCGGAACCGACCGGCCAAGCGTCCAGAGAATTCCCTGCACGACCAGACGGCGATATTCCGTTCGCTGCCAGTTGCTGTGGAAATGAATGGCGACAAAGCCGAATGAACGGCCTCCATCGGGCCGTTCCCACGACCAACAGGCTGTTTCGTCGTTGTCATCGATGCGCGCGGTCAGGAGTGGATGAACGCGCAAGGGCGGTTTGACGAAATCGAGCCGATAGTAGAATTCGTCGTGGATTCGGAAATTGCTTACGCCGGTCGTAATCGGATGGTTGCGGTCCACGACAGTGACGTCCGTTTCCAGCACCTTGTATTTCCGCTGCGGTCCTCCGCGCGTGCCGCCAAGCAACTCAAGCTGGCCTTCGATATATTTGGCGTCGTGCGCGCCGACGGCCCAGTGCAACGCGACGATGCCGCCCTTCCGTTGCGCCAGACGTTTCAATGCGGCGTGGCGTTGCGGATCGTTCTGAATCCAACGCGCGCCTTGCGTGACGAACATCACGACGCCGTCCGCCTGGTCAATCAGCGCGGGTCCTTCACTCCAGGGTTCGTCGGCCTTCGTGACCGTGACGCGCACGTCCTTGTGCGGGGCGAGCAGTTTTTCCATCACGCGAACCCCGGCCATGAATTCGTGGGTGGCCGGGGGATGCCCATCGGGTCCCTGGCCAATGAGGAGCAGGCGCTTGGAATCCTCCGCTTGAACGAAGCTGGAAGCTGCCGCCGCGCAGACGAAAATGAGGAAGGGAAGTCCGGCGATTCGAAAGCGATTGGATGACATGAGCGGAGGATGGAGCCTGCGCCCGCGTGCGTCAAGGACGGCGGAGCAAATCCACTGCATCTGATTGGCAGCAGAGAACGCAGCGCGGCGAAGCCGCAACCGAAGTCGTTACAACGTTACAGCGTTGCAACGACTTTGGTTGTGACCCTGCGGCTCAGTCCATCACGGCTGAGGGGGCGTCACCAGCCGGTAATAACGTGAAGGCCGGCTCGTGGCGTCCGTCACTTGCGCATCCCCGATCAAAGCGCGCGCGGGAACATCCGTGAGTTTTTGCCAGGCGCCTTTCGCGAGGTCGTCGCGATACAGCACGCTGTAATTCTTGCCGGCGGCGGCCTTGAAGGAAAGCCGCACCGTGGTTCCATCCACGCGCAGCGATTCGACGCGAAGATAACTGGAGGCGTCTTTCGGATTGGTCCCAGCCAGGGATTCATCGCGGTTCGGCACGCCGTCGCGATCCGGGTCATCGAGCGGCCCGGAGAGCAAATTGCCGAAATGCGCGAGTTCAAAGTCGTCTGGCAAACCATCCCCGTCCGTATCCTTCGCAGCGACCGCGATGCTGCGCCCTGGAGTCGGCGCAGCGGCGAGCCAATTGGCCGGGTCGTTGCCGTATTGGTCCTCCGCCCGGCGCTGGATGGAGAGCCCGGTGCCAGCGGCCGCCGACGGCCAGGGAGACGCGGTAGAATAGTCCACTTCGTCCACCAGGAGGTAGGGGACCGCGCTAGAAACCGATGGGCCAGGCCGGTAGAGGCCGACGCGTTCGCCTTCGTTGCTCAAATTGCCTTGGTACGGCCCGAACAGCACAACGTCCGAACCGAGGCCGTAGGCTGCCCGAAAGCCGGCCTGCGTGTTTGGCTCTGTCTGAGGATCAAAGTTTACGATCAGCAGCGAGCCGTTGGTTGGCAAGATCACATTGGTCGGGAAGTGAAAAACGGCGGCGCCCTTCAGACGCCAGGTGTTGGTGGGGACAATGGCGTCAAACAGACGAACCGGCTGAGTGGAGACGTTTTTGATCTCGATGAACTCGTGAATCGTGTTGTTGGTCGAGCCGATCGCGGGAGGCTGGTACATGATTTCACTGAGGACCACCGGACCGATGAGCGGTCCGGCGTTGGCGCCTCCGAACGATGTTTGCCGTTGCGTGACGAAATGCTCCTGGCCAGTGCTGATCACGTAACGCCCGAAAGTGCTGCCGCCGGCTGACGCACCAAAGGTGAATCCCTGCCCGTAGCCCGTCAGGTTGAGGCCGTCTCCGGAGAAGAGATACACTTCCTCGCCGGCGTCGTTGAACGCAAAGCTCCCGGGCGCCCCCGAATTGAACTTCTTTTCATCGAGCAGCAAGTAACCTTTGGCCGGGATGACGGTGCGGTCCGGAATACGGAACTTCTTCGGTTCGTGCAGATCATCCGTCAGAAACCAACCGCTGATGTCAGCCGCTGCGCCCTCCGGGTTGAACAGCTCGACGGCATCAAGCTGCGGTGAAATGGCGTCGGACAAAAGTTCATTGACGAACACGGCGGGCAGAATCGGTGGTGGTGGATCCGCCTGGCCGGGCGAGCCGCCCGCGCGACTGCTCGGTCTCCAGCTTGCGCGAAGTGACGGGTTTTCGGGCGACGCGCTTTCGTTCACGCACACGAGCGAGAAACCGTTGCCCGCCGCAGCCGGATGCCATCGGTTGTCGTACGAAAAATCAACGACGGACTCCTTGAGCGGCCCTTCAATCGCGATTCGCTCGCCGCCGTCATCGAGGCTTCCCGAGTATTCGCCGGCAACATTGGAAACGCCCGGATAACGCGATGAAAAAGCCGCGCGGTTTTTGACGAGCACGGTGTAGCCACCGGGCTGTAGGGTCGTGACGCCGCTATCGACGGTGAACGTGTACTCGATTCCGTCTGTGAAGCGAAAACCAGCCAGGTTTAGAGAACTGCTGCCCACGTTGCGCAGTTCAAGGTAGGAAAAGTCCTCCGCCGAATTCGTGCTTCCCGGTGAGCCTGGCGCCGGGTGAAACATGATTTCGCTCACAGCCAGAGGGGGTGTTTGCACCACGAAGGTTGCGGCCACGGGACCGCTCCAGGTGTTCGTGCCTTGCAACGTACGAGCCTTGATCCGCACGTTGCTGTTCAAGACGATTGGTTTGCCGTCATGCGCCTTGGCGGCCGCGCTGACTCGGCCACCGGACAAACGCGGATCGGTCCCGTCCACGGTGAAATAAACCGTGCCAGTCGGGGCGGACATCGTGATCGCCGCGCCCGGTGCGACGCGACCGGCCGGGAGGCTGAGCGTCGGTGAGGCCACGAATTGGCGGTCAATCCACGCGTAACGGCCAACAATCCAGTTGTTCATGTT
>JACPRI010000328.1 GCA_016190065.1 Verrucomicrobiota bacterium | reverse complement strand
GCGCGAAGGCCGGGTGCTGAGCGCGAGCCATGAACGAGGATCTGCGCCGAGAGACCGAAGGGTTGATCAAATCCTGGATGCGGCACGATGAGGAGAGGCTCCGCGACTATCTCGTCGCCGGCGTGGAGGATCCACGCATCAACATTCAGAGCATTCTGACCCGGCATTTCCTGATCGAAGCATTGTTTGGCGACCGCTTCGCGCCCTTGATGGAGCATGAACTTCGCTTCGGGGCGGTCATGAACTGGCTGCTGAAGCTCGCCCAAAAGCCCGGTGGCAGTGAGGATTTCGCGAGTCTTCTTCACGCCTTGGAACAAGGGGCCGACAATGCCGAGGGCCTGGCGATTCCGGCCTTTCTTTCCCAAACTTTCGCGCGCTTGCCGGCGAGCGTGAATGAATGGACCGTCCCTCCGTATATCGTTGAGACTTTGTCCGCTCAGAGGCCGACGGAAACCGGGCCGCGATTCGTCAACGAACAGATGTCCACCTTCGAACGGATTTGGTGTCGGGCGCTGGAGAAGGAAACGCCGCGCGGTGTCCGCGTGTGCGAGCCCGCTTGCGGTTCCGCCACGGATTACCGGTTCCTGCACTCGTTCGGCATCGCGCGGCTGGTGGATTACGTCGGTTGGGACTTGTGCGAAAAAAACATTCGCAATGCCCGAGCGATGTTTCCGGGAACGCGGTTCGAGATCGGAAACGTTTTTGAAGTGGAGGCGCCGGATAAAACTTTCGATCTGTGCCTGGTCCACGACTTGTTCGAGCATTTGTCGATTGTAGCTTTGGAACGGGCGGCCGGAGAAATCTGCCGGGTCACCCGCGAAGCGCTCTGTCTGGGATTCTTCAACATGCATGAGGAAGCCGATCACATCGTCAGAGCCGTCGAGGACTATCATTGGAACACGCTCAGCCTGGGCTGGACCAGCGCGCTGTTCGAGCAGCAGGGCTTCGCGGTTCAACCGGTTCACATCGGCACATTGCTCAAATGGCGCTTCGGATGCGAGGAAACGCACAACGAAAACGCCTACACTTTTTTCGCCACTGCGGCGGAACGGTGACTTCCAGTAGGCTGGAGTTTTCAAGAATCTTCTTCACGAATGGATCGCGCGCAAACGTAGGGCGCAGCTTGCCTTCCCCTGGAGCACGGCCCTCAGGCCGCTTCAACACCCGAGAGGAGGGTTCGGGAGAGGAGCTTGATTTCTTGTTTGGATTTCCCCTCTCCCCGATCCTCCCCCACTCGTGCCTCGCAGGGAGGGGAAGAAAAGCCGGTCGTTTCCAAGATTTACTGTCGATGCGTTTGCCCTGCGTGAGTGCCTTCCCCGCCTTGCCTTTCATGGTCCTGGCCAGTAACGTCTCGCCTGAAATCCGCAACTTAGGCCCTAGAGATTATGCGCCAAACAATCGTTCAGCTTCAGCCGGCCTCAAACTTTCGCCGCAGCGGCACGCCGGCTTTCACGCTCATCGAGTTGCTGGTCGTGGTCGCCATCATCGCCATTCTCGCCAGCATGCTTCTGCCTGCGCTCAGCCGGGCCAAGATCAAAGCCGGCACCGCTCGCTGCTTGTCCAATTTGCGGCAGTTCGGCGTGACGATGGCGATGTACACTTCGGACAACGCGGAGCGTTTTCCTTTTTCGGGCCGGGCGTGGCCGCAGATGCCGTTCGTGGATTTGTTCAAATTGTTTGATCCGTACGTGAGCACGAACGGCGCTTCGTTTTACGTGTGTCCGAGTGACAAAGGCGTGGCGTGGAACATTGCTTGGACGAGGATCAACGGGTCTTCGATGGGCATTCGCACCAATGAACTGCCCTTCCCGAATTCCTACTACTATTACCACCAGTTCTACAACGACGACACGCTCTCGCCCAAGATCACTCAGCGGCGCACCACGGAAGTGAAGTCGCCAACCAAAAAAGCGATCATGTCCTGCTTCGCGGAACCGGAGCACGGCAATCTCGGCGACAAGAACATCGCCCACGGCAAGGACGGCTTTCCGTTGCTCTTCGTGGACAGCCACACGGCGTACACGAAATACCAGCAATTGAACAAGGCGAAGCCGTACGGGGATTACAACCTGGATTGGACCGTGGGAGGTCTGACCGCCGGTGAAGATCTGAAGTGAAATCCATTCGCTGGTGGCCCGCGATCCTGATCTTGATCGCCGCGGCGTGCGGCCTGGTATGGATTTGGGGATGGTACGGCGATTCGCGCCAGGACCGCATCGTGGCCACGGCGCCGGTCATCTTCGGCACGATCGTGCTGCTGCTTTTGTGGCTCGTGCTTTTTTCGCGCGCGCGCTCGCGGATTCGGTGGACCGTGCTGGGTGGGGTGGTGAGCGCACTTGTTGTCGCGGTCGGGCTGTTTCGCATTAGCGGTGTCACGGGCGATTTGCTGCCGATTCTTGAATTTCGATGGAAGCGAACGATGGCTCGGCCGATCGAACCGGCCGAACCATCGCGGACAACTTCCGAGGTCAAACCGTCCGCTTTTGATTCTCCTCAATTCCTTGGCCCAAATCGCAATGCCATGATCGCCGGCCCGAAGTTAAGCCGGGATTGGGCGGCGAATCCGCCGAGCTTGCTCTGGCGCCAGCCCATTGGTGCGGCCTGGTCTGGTTTCGCAGTGGTGGGGGATCACGCCGTGACTCAGGAACAGCGCGGCGAGGATGAGATGGTCGTGTGTTACGATTTGAATTCCGGGAAAGTTCTGTGGTCCCACTCGGACCGAACGCGCTATTTCACCACGATCGCCGGCGAAGGTCCCAGAGCCACGCCGACCATCGTGAGCAATCACGTTTACACACTTGGCGCGACAGGCATTCTGAACTGCCTGGAACTGGGTGATGGCAAATTGGTCTGGTCGAAAGATATCATCGCCGACAACCAGAGCCACGTCCCCGAATGGGGATTGAGCGGATCGCCGCTCGTCGTGGACGATCTCGTCGTCGTCAGCGCCGGCGGACGCGACGGGCGATCACTCGTGGCCTACGACCGGGAAACCGGTCGGTTCGCGTGGGGTGGAGGAACGGATGGCGCGGGCTACAGTTCGCCTTACCTCACGACTCTCGGCGGCGCCCGCCAGGTTCTCATTTTTAACGCGCACAGTATCGTGGCGCATGCGGTGGATTCCGGAAAAGCCCTGTGGGAATACCCGTGGCCCGGTGGCCACCCGCACGTCGCGCTTCCGGTCATTTTGCCGGGGGATCAAGTCCTCGTGTCCAGCGGCTATGGCACGGGCAGTGAGTTGCTAAGAATTCAATCGGAAACGAACTGGCTGGCGCGGCGAGTTTGGAAGTCCACGCGGCTCAAAGCCAAATTCACCAACGTCGTGTTTCGCGAGGGCTGCATCTACGGCCTCGACGACGGAATTCTGGTTTGCCTCGATGCTTCGGATGGAACGCTGAAATGGAAGGAAGGCCGATACGGCCACGGCCAGGTCATCCTCGTGAACGAATTACTCCTGGTGATGGCTGAGTCCGGAGAAGTGATTTTGATCCAACCGGTGCCGGAAGAACATCGAAAGCTCGCAGCCTTCCGCGCTTTGAACGGCAAGACGTGGAATCCTCCGGCATTGGCAGGCGAGTTCTTGCTCGTGCGGAACGACAAAGAAGCGGCGTGCTATCGGATGCCGCTGTCGAAATAGCCCGGTTCTTTCCCGATTTCCAAATGAGAATTGCCACTTCTCAATTCTCAACTTCCGGTCAATAACATGGCGGCGGAAACTTGTTAGCTCGCCACTGGAGCCGCGTCGCGTTTCTCGATGATCGAAGCGACGATTCGATCAGCGACTTGCGGGTTATCCACCAACGCCTGACGCGCCGCGTCTTTGCCCTGGCCAATGAGTTCGCCCTGGAATTGCAGCCACGCGCCTTTTTTCTCCACCACACCGGCGTCCAATCCCACGTCAATGATACTGCCTTCTTTGTTGATCCCATGGTTGAAGTAAATGTCGAACTCCGCCTCGGCAAACGGCGGCGCGAGCTTGTTCTTCACGATCTTGACTTTGACATGATTGCCGATGGCGTTGCCGGTGGCGTTCTTGAGCGTGTCCTTGCGGCGGATGTCGATGCGGACGCTGGCATAAAACTTCAGCGCTTTGCCGCCGGGTGTCGTTTCGGGGTTTCCGAACATCACGCCCACTTTCTCCCGCATTTGGTTCGTGAACACGCAAGCTGTTTTGGCCTTGCTGAGAATCGCGGTGAGTTTTCGCAAGGCTTGGCTCATGAGCCGCGCCTGCATGCCCATCGTGGCCATGCCCATCTCGCCGTCCAATTCGGCCTTGGGCACCAGCGCCGCCACGGAATCAATGACGATCACGTCGAGCGCATTCGAGCGGGCCAGCGTCTCGCAAATGGTCAGCGCTTCCTCTCCGCTGTCGGGCTGGGAAACGAGCAGATCGTCCAGGTTTACGCCCAGCCGACGCGCGTAGTTCGGATCCAGCGCGTGCTCCGCGTCGATGAACGCGGCCAGGCCGCCGGCCTTTTGCGCATTGGCGATGACGTGCAACATCAGCGTGGTCTTGCCGGACGATTCCGGGCCGAAAATCTCGATCACGCGGCCGCGCGGCAAACCTCCGATACCGAGCGCCAGATCCACAGCAAGAGCACCGGTCGGGATGACATCGATTTGGACTCGATGCGCGTCGCCCAGCCGCATAATGCTGCCTTCACCATAGGCCTTAGTGATGGTCGAGATCGCAGCCTCGAGATCGCGCTGGCGCGAGGCGGAAATCTTCGTCGGTTCAGCCGTGCGCGCTTCAGTTTGAGACTTATCGGGAGGCGCTTTTTCGGCGTTGGGTTTTTCAGCCGTTGACTTTTCGGCGTTGGTTTTCTCGGCAGATCTTGGGGGCATAACTCTCTCTCCTTTCAAACTTTGCTCTGCTTGTACTGAAAAACTCGGGACATGTCCAGAACCATCGTGTAATTGACTGTGCAATCGTTGTCGTCCGAACCCGTTTTAGCCAAGAAAATAATCCGGGAATTGGCCTTGACTTGCAAGGGATTGGGCCTAGGATGCGCCCCGCAGCGTGGGATTGATCGCTCGCACAGCGTTAATTCGTTCAGCAATCATCAATAGTCAGCACCTCTATGAAATACTTCAATTACGGCGTCGTGGCCGCAGTCTTGATGGCGTTGCAGCTTTCCATTGCAGCCCAGGACAAGCCCGAACAAAAACCCGACAAACAGCCTCCTGGCAAGCCAGGGATTACGAAACCTGGGAAACCAGGTAAACCCGGTGACAGGAAACCTCCCGGCGACATTAAGCCTCCTGGTGACACCAAGCCTCCTGGTGACACCAAGCCCCCGGGTGATATCAAGCCACCCGGCGATAGAAGACCGCCGGGCGACAGAAAACCTCCCGGCGATGTCAAGCCCCCCGGTGACAGAAAACCGCCTGGCGACATCAAGCCTCCGGGTGACAGGAAACCCCCAGGTGATGTTAGGCCGCCTGGTGATAGGAAACCTCCTGGTGACATCAAGCCTCTTGGCGACGTTAAGCCACCCGGTGATCGGAGGCCCCCTGGCGACATCAAACCTCCCGGCGACAGAAAACCCCCTGGGGACATTAAGCCACCCGGTGATCGCAAGCCCCCTGGCGACATTAAGCCCCCGGGTGACAGGAAACCCCCAGGAGACCAAAAGCCTCCTTTCGGTAAGCCCGGCAAACCGGGCAAACCCGGAAAACCCGGTGACAAGCCGTCTGGCGAAAAACCGGATGCCAAGCCGTAAGAGTGGTTGTCCTGGTTTGATAGTCTCAGAACCTTAGAATCTAATTCTAACAACAAGGCGTGGTCGTGGAAACATGGCTGCGCCTTTTTCATTTCCATCGTGCTCCGCAAGCATTCGAGAAAAAACAGATGACAGAGCGAGAGCGATGTGACATAAGCCCTGCCAGCGTTGACGTGGTCAGGATGGAGTTTGCCGCGAAGTGAATTGGATGCTCGGATCTTCGGCAGCCGCCCGTCTGTTTCCAACACCGTTTGTCAGGCGTCGATTTGAATCAAAGCGTGAGAAAGTCGTTTGTGTCCGAAAGTCCCGGGGCAGCTCTCCATGCATCTCTTGTTGGGAGCGCGGCCTTCGGGCTCGTTCAACATTCGACTCGGCAGCGAGGCCGGAAGCAGCCTGAAGGCTGCGCTCTGCCTCGTATTCGGTTCAGGGGCCGTGAGCAGGTCCAATTAGAACTGGTGGCTTCCCATGAACGGCAGACGCGTCTCTGCTTCTCCTTCCTTTTTCCAATCCTGGTTCTCGCGCTCGCGGGGTGCGTCTCGGCGTCCCGGACGATCGAGTTGGTCGAATTAGACTCACCGAAAGCGAATCAGGGATTGTTGACCGCGGACGCGAAGGACGACGGACTAAAACAGTTGGCTCAGGCGCTCCAAAAGTCCGAGCACGCAGTGCATCGCGGATCAGATGCCGCAGCTTCGACAAAAGAAAGATTGCTCGTGTCCGAAGCTGGAGCGGATTTGCAGAACGGCGGCAAGGGTGTTTCCGGCGCAGAGGCTCCTGTTCAACTTGCCTCCGTCGGCGGCAACTCGTCAGGCGCGCCCGAACCCGGCAAGTTGATTGCTCTGCCTAAAATGAGCGCGACCGAGATCGAGGAACTAGTCTCGGCGATTCGGTTAAAACTTGAGACCGAGCAAAGCTATCGTGCGGCGCAAGCGGCGGACGTGGCGACACTCCCTCCGATCCCGTCTGGTCTCAATCCGGGGCCAATGCTGTCGAAGACGGGCCGTGACGGTTTGGCGATCATTCGCCTGGGGCATCGTCGTTTCCTGTCACAACCGGCCCAGCTCTGGATCGACGGAGCCGTGGTCAAGCCAACGGCAAAGGAATTGGCGGCGAACCCTGATTTGAATTCCATTTCAACGATGGTCGATGCCCTGGTCGCATCCGCGGACGAGCGGAAGAAAAACCTCGGGTCGGAAGATCTTGGGCGCCGGCTGATCCGGCTGAGCTACATCGATGTGGCCGGTGCTATGAAAGCGCTCAAGGGCTTTGGTCTCAACACCGCGGAGGATCTAGCCAACGTCCCCAAGCCGATTCCGTTCGAGCAGCTTCCCCTGGTCGCCGCGATGCCTTCGCCCGACACGAACCACGTGTCGCTCCTGGGCGCGGAAAAAGTGGAGAAAGGCCCGTTCGAGCTTTCATTGACGCCCTCCGTCGCCACGCCGTTGCCGGGAGTCGTGAACACGGCACCCACCGAGCAACTGGTCGTGTTCTTTCATCAGGCCCATCCGGAACAGTTCGGGCGGGTCAAGCAACTCCTGGATGAATTCATCGATCGGCCCGAGCGACAGATTTTCGTGGAGGGAATGGTCCTGGAAATTAACGAGGAAGGTTTGAAGGAGCTCGGGATCGAGTGGCAATTCAAGGAAGGCAACTTCGAATGGATCGCCGGTTCGCTGGCCTCGGCCGGCACGGCGATGAGCACGGCTCAGCTCAATTTCGACAGCCTCCAGAATTTCGACAAGAACTGGGTCGCCAAGTTAAAGGCCTTGGTCGTGGAAAAGAAGGCGGAGGTCTTGTCGCGTCCGAGCGTCCTCACGGTCAACAATCGGCAAGCGACGATCCGCGTGGGCACCGACATCCCGATTGCCACCAGCCAGCAGGAACCGGGCGCTTTCGCCGCTCCGGGCACGGTGGCGTTCAATTTCAAATATCTCGCCACGGGCATTTCCCTCAATGTCATGCCCCGCGCGAACGAAGCGGGCGACCAGGTCAGTTTGCTGATCGACACCATCGTGTCCGCACAAGTGCCCGGAGCGGATCTGGAACTGCGGTCCGCCAGCGGCGCGCTTCTGGCTTCCGCGCCGTCCATGGCCACACGGCGAATTCAGACTTACGCGCGCATCGACAACAACACGCCGTTCATCATCGGCGGGTTGGTCAACAAGGAGTACGCGACCACGCGGGACAAGATCCCGGTGCTCGGGGACATCCCTTATTTGGGCGCGTTATTCCGATCGAAACGCACCTCAACCAACAAGCGCGAAGTCATCGTCGTGCTGACGCCGCATATCCTGGAACCGGGGAAGGGAAAGCTGTTCGGCCAGTTTATGCCAAAGGACGAGGACCGCTTCGACGAGTTCGGGAACATACTGTTCCGGGACACCTACCGCATCCGGTCCGAGGATGTGTTCGATTTGTCGTTCATCACGGACAACCCGCGATTGCAGGGTTTTCGCGACGAAGCCAATCGAGCCATCATTCGAGATTTTCGGCTGGCTTACACGGAGCCCTTCAGTCAATTCGCGGACAACCGGTTCCCCGGGGAAAACATTCTGGTGCGCCGGATGGTCTGGGAAGTGGTGCGCCGGCTTTCGACAACCAACGGACTGCCCAACAACAAATGGCTCAGCAGCAACATCAACCCGGAGCGCCTGATCGTTTTTGAAAGCCAGCAAACGGGCGGAGGCTTTGGGGTTCAATTCCTCGAGCGGATTCTGTCCAGGCTGGCAGGATCGAAGGATTTCGATTCCTTCTTTACGGGCAAGTCCGGCAAAGCTCTGGTGCTAACCTTTTACGGGCGGCCTCCGGCTGCTTCGATGGCGGAATCGATCACGGTGCCCATCCCCGAATTCCGTTTGGTGGATTGCCCCGACCATCAGAAATCCTGGAACACGCTGCTCTGGGATCTGAACCAGCCCGACGACAAAGGGCTGCCTCGGTATTCGATTGTTCTGAGGGATCGTTCCGACCTGGTGCGTTTGCAACGCGCGCTCATCGTCAAAAAGATCGTGGCCCTGAACGGTGGCAACACTCAGATGTCTCTCTCCAACTTCAGCCTCGGCAAGTTGCTGCTGATGCCCGAACCCAAACCAGACCAGTTTCATCCGGTCGATGGCGAAGTGGCGCAGTATTTCTTCCAGATCGAGAAATATTACGAAGCCACCCTGCAAGTGATCGAGAGGACGCTTGCCGGAATGGAAAAAGCAGGGCGGAACACCCCAACGGTGCCGCCTCAATAATAATAATTTTGCGGTTGCGCAATGGCTCCGAACAAAAGTCCAACTCCACCGTCGTTAACCAGCGAGATCCTTCACATGTTGAAGAAGCTGATTTGGCCGATCATCACGCTCGCGGTGATTCTGGTGCCCGGCTGGCAATGGCTGGGCGAGCGTCAGGCCGAGGCCAAGGACATGACTCAACGCATTTTGGGTTATGTAGTCGGCGTCGGCCTGGGCCTGAGCATCGCCTGGCTCGTCGTCCGATTGATCGAGGTTCTGGTCTGGAGACTCCTGGAGCTGCGGTTGCGCGCGAATGTTCCCCGTCTTCTGAAGGACATCGTCGCGGCCGCCATCTTCTTGGTCGCGGGCTTCATGATTTTTGGGCTGGTCTTCAAACAATCGGTCACAGGCATTTGGGCGACGTCCGGCGTGGTCAGCCTCGTGGTTGGCTTTGCCTTGAAGAACATGATCGCCGACGTGTTCTGCGGAATCGCCTTGAACGTCGATCAGCCGTTCAAGATCGGCCAATGGATCAAGATCCATCCGCGCGCCATGCCACCGATCGAAGGCGCCGTGCTGGAAATCAGTTGGAGATCGACGCGCCTGCGGACGATGGGCCACAACCTGGTGATCGTGCCGAACAGCGAAATCAGCACCATGGTCGTCACCAACTACAGCGAGCCTCAGGACAAATGCCGGTTCGATATTCCTTTCTGTTTGGATTTTGAGGTTCCCGCCGAACGGGCCGTCCGCGTGCTCCTGGCGGGCACCAAAGCGGCCGTGGGCGTTCTCGAGACTCCGGCTCCGACGGTCAACGCCAGCAAAGTGAGCGGCCGCGGCGTGGAGTACATGGTGCGGTTCTGGATGAAGCCCGCGGAGATGAATCCTGAAGTCGTGTACCACACCGTCATTACCAATATTCTCAAGCACCTGCATCAGGCCGGCATCTCTTTGGCGTACGAGAAGCACGATATCTTTTATGCCGAAATGCCGCCGCGGCAGTTGGACCGGTTGAACGATCGCGCCACCTTGGTCAACCGAATCGAGATTTTCTCCGGCCTGCAGCCGGAGGAAACCGAGCGGCTTGCATCCCGCATCCAGGAACGGCGGTTCCCGTCGGGCGCGGCGATTGTCAATCAAGGCGATCCCGGCAATTCCATGTTTGTCCTCGTGGAGGGTTTGCTGGAGGTTCGATCCGATCTGGACAACGGAAAAAAACACGTGCGTGTCAAAACGCTTGAGCCGGGCGAGTTCTTTGGGGAAATGTCGTTGCTCACCGGCGAACCCAGAGCGGCAACGGTCGCGGCCTTGACGGACACGGTGGTCTATGAGATCGGCAAGGAGGATCTCGAATTGCTCCTGGCGAACCGCCCGGAAATCGCGGTGCACATTTCGCAGATCGTCGCGCAACGCCGGCATGACCTGGCTGCGTTGGAGAAATTGACTCCGGAAGAGAAGGCGGTCGCTCAGCAAAGCTTCGCCGAACAAATCCTGGACAAGATGAAGAGCGTCTTCAGCAGCCTTCGCCACGGTCTGGGCCTGCGTCAGCGCGAGACCGCCATGGTCAAATAGGAATTCCGAGCCAGTCCGAAACAGGAGATCGGTTCACCGCACGGGTGGTCCGTTCTGCCTATGGATCGCTTTGCCGGCATCGGATACACTTGATTGCGAGCGCACAAAGTTTATGGTTCCACATCGCCAGACTCCAAACTATGAAAAGTTCATCGCCTAATCTCGTCTCTTCACAGTCGCGGAAGCCGATTACGACTTTGGCCTTTACCTTAATCGAACTGTTGGTCGTGATCGCGATCATCGCCATCCTCGCCGGGATGCTGTTGCCCGCGCTGGCCAAATCCAAAACCAAAGCCCAGGCCATCCAGTGCATGAGCAACTTGAAGCAGTTGCAACTCTCCTGGCTGATGTATCCGGACGATAACGACAGCAAGCTCGTCATGGGCTATAGCGACAGCGCCGGCGCCAACGGTCCCGACCGCTGGGTCAGAGGCGACATGGATGATGACCGCGACGCGACCAACATCGCGATGATCAAAAGCGGCTACCTTTTCCAGTACAACCCGGACGTCGGAATTTACAAATGCCCCGCCGATAAGAGCACGCAGAAGAGCGGGCGAAGGTTGCCGCGCATCCGCAGCGTCTCGATGAGCACTGCCATCAGTCATCCCAACGCGCCGCTGCCGAACCCGCCCTACCGCGTCTATTACAAGACCGCAGATATCACGGATCCCGCTCCCGCAAACCTTTGGGTGTTCATGATGGAACATCCCAACAGCATCCACGGCGGTGTGCTCACCATCCGGTGTCAGGAGCGCGGCGCAAGCGCGCGGATGTATGATTACCCGGCGAGCTATCACGGCGGCGCGGACGGGCTCTCCTTCGCGGACGGCCATTCGGAGATTCACAAGTACATGGATCCGCGAACCAAACCGCGCCCGCAGTGGGACAAAGGGACCGCCGTTTTGCAGTTCAACATTCCGTCAGCCAACAACCGGGACATCGCCTGGCTTCAGGAAAGAACCAGCGCGCTCATCAAATAGGAAAGCCTCTCCGACGCGTAAGTCCATCTGCACCGAAAGAGAAGTTGCTTGCCCGACATCGGGCGAGTTCGCATGAGCGGGCGGAAACCGTCGGAAGCTATACGGGCTGAGTCGAAGCGCGTTTCTGCCGCTTCCGTGAAGATGCGCCGCCAAATAAGGTGGTTTGCGCTGCTGACGTGATGGCCAGCACGGCCGGATGGTTGAGCTTCCGCTCAGCGCTGATGGCGTAAAACTGCTCACGGCATTCTTCGGTGTGGCCAATGACTTGCACGCCATAGTGCGAGACCGCTTCGTCCACCACGATTCGGGGCAAAGGGCAGAAGCCCAGGGCGTCGGTGGCGGCCACTTTCATCAGCGCGGCATCGTCGAACTCGGCCACGACGCGCGGACGAATCCGCCGCTCCTCGAACCATTTTTCCAGCGAGCGCCGCAGGGCTGTGTCGGCGGTGGGCAGCAAGGCGGGAGCTTCATGGAGCGACTGGGGAAATCTGCTCTTGAGCCGGGCGGCCAGTTTGGGCGCGGCACAAAACGAGAGGCCGCACTCTCCCAGCAGATGATTGAAGACTTTGAGATTCACGGAACTGGGCGACGGTTCGTCGGCCAGAACGATGTCCAAGCGGTACGCCGCCAGTTGCGCCAGCAGATCGATCGTCTTGGCTTCGTAGCACGCGACCTGCACTGGATGAGGCAACTGAAAGACCGGTTTGATTATTTCGTAGCTCACGAGCTTGGGCAGGGAGTCCACAATGCCAATCTGGATGCGCAAGGGCCTGGTGGTGGGCCGCGCTTGGAGGGTGCTCAGGAGGTCGCTCCCCAGGGAAAAGATTTCCTCCGCGTAGCTGAAGACCTGCTGGCCAGCTTCGGTCAATTCCAGGCGGCGACCGCGGCGGCGGAAGAGCTTTTCCTCCAGGGCGCCTTCGAGCGCTTGAATCTGCGCGCAGATGGTCGGTTGAGTGACGTTCAGCTTCGCGGCAGCCTTGGTCAGGCCGCCTTCTTTAGCCACCGCCCAGAAATACCGCAGATGATGGTAGTTTAAGAATTCCACGCGCCGATGTTATTCGGTCTGTCCTAACGATTGAATCGAAAAATCGTAGTAGTCGAAAGATGAGACAACGCGGAAAGTGACGCCCCATGGCTACGCAAGACACGACCGGGCGGATGAGCCGATGATGAAGATGAAAGTCCAATTCCACATTAACGGTTTCAAAGCCGACAGCCAGTTGCGGCGGCAGTTGGAGGCCGACTTGGAACGGCTGAACGGAGCGATTCCGGTGGCGTGCGCCAACGTGGTGCTCGAACGCCAGCGCGATACCAACCCGCCCTTCGAGGCCGTGGTGCGGTTGAGCGTGCCCGGACCGGACCTTCACGCCGCCGCGCGCGACCACACGTGGCCCGCCGCCTGGATCAAGGTGCTGACACGGGCGCGCGAGCAGATCGAAGCCCGCCGCAACCGCCAGGCGGCTCATCGCAAAAAGGAGCCGCGCATCCATTCGCCAGCCCGTCATCAGAAAGGGGCGAAAGAAGCGCGTCCGGGTTGATGGCGAAGTCGCCGCCCGACCGGACTGCCCGAACAGGCATGACTAAGCCTGGCGTGCCGCTGGGTTCGAAAAACACCAACCCTGAACAGAAACAAACATGACCACCTCACCAACTAACCATCCGACACTCCTCGCCTGGTCTACAAATCCTCAGCCAATAGACGCCTATGAGTCCTCGCTACGACGAACCGCCGTTTGAAGAACAGTTGACCCAGCAGTTCGAACGCGCCCACAAACTGCTCAAAAAATACCTGTCCAAAATCCTGCCCATCGCGGCGGGCCTCATCGCGGTCCTGTGGCTGGCTCCCGGCATTTACTCCGTCAATCCAGGGCACGTCGGGGTGGTGCGCACTTTCGGCAAGGAAACCGCTCGCACTCAGCCAGGGCTGAACTTCCGTTTCCCTTGGCCGTTTCAGCAAGCCGACGTGGTGAGCGTGGAGCAAATCCGCCGCATTGAGGTGGGCTTCCGCGCCGGACAACGGGTCCCCGAGGAAGCCTTGATGCTCACCGGCGACGAAAATATCGTCGAGGCGCAAATCGTGGTGCAGTATCGCGTGGCCGACCCTTCCAAATTCCTCTTTCGCCTGCGCGAGCCCGAAGTCGCGCTCGGCGCGGCGACGGAAGTGGCCCTGCGCAGCACCGTCGGCAGCATGACCATCGACCAGGTGATGATTGAAGAACGCGCCAAGGTGCAGGACGACGCCCGCATTTTCATCCAGCGGCTGATGGACGCCTACGATTCCGGCCTTGTCATCACGGAGGTGAAGTTGCAAGCCGCCGATCCGCCCGACGCCGTCCGCGACGCTTTCCACGACGTGGTGCGAGCCCGCGAAGACAAGGAAAAGCTCATCAACCAGGCCAAGGGCTATCAGGCGGACATCCTGCCCAAGGCCCGCGGCGAAGCGCAAAAAATCCTGCGCGAAGCCGAAGGCTACAAAGAAAAGCGCGTCCTGCTCGCGCAAGGCGAGGCCTCCCGTTTCCTGAGCGTGCTGGCCGAATACGAGAAAGCCCGTGAGGTCACGCGCGACCGGCTTCACCTGGAAACGATGGAAAAAATTCTGCCGGACACCGACAAAGTGATTTTGGACGGCGACCTCGGCCAGCGGCTCTTGCCGTTGATGCCGCTGGGCTCGTCCCCGACGCTGCCCCCCATGCTCCGTCCGGCCACTGAACCTGTGAAAGGAAGATGATCATGCGCTCAAAAACTTTTCTCATTGGTGGTTTGCTCATCCTCATCGTCGCGTCCGTTGTGTTGACGCAAGTCCTCGTCATCGTGGACGAGCGCGAACAGGTGATCGTCACCCAGTTCGGCGAATACATTCGCACGATTCAAAAGCCCGGCTTGGCCTTCAAGACGCCGTTTCTCCACAGCGCCAGCCGTTTCGATCGGCGCATCCTGGTCAGCGACGCCCCGGAGGCCGAATATCTGAGCCAGGACAAGAAGCGCCTCGTCGCCGACCCCGTCACCCGCTGGCGCATCACCGATCCGTTGATCTTCTTCAAGACCGTGCGCGATGAATCCGGCGCCCGCGCCCGGCTGGACGACCTGGTGTTTTCCGAACTGCGCCGCGAAGAGGCCAGTCACACCTTTGCCACGGTGATCGGGGCCAAACGCGAGGCCATCATGGACGCGGACGCCAAGAGCGTGCGAACGAAAGCCAGCGAATTTGGCATCGAGGTGATCGACGTGCGCATCAAGCGCGCCGACCTGCCGAAAGAGGTGCAATTGAGTGTCTTTCAACGCATGCAGGCCGAGCGCGAACGCGAGGCCAAGCGCTACCGCAGCGAGG
>JACPRI010000350.1 GCA_016190065.1 Verrucomicrobiota bacterium | reverse complement strand
TCTCCAAGCCCATCTCTATGTCGGCCCGCCCCGGGACACCACCACGGCTCGTCGCCGCTCGGCGGCGATCGGGCGCAAGCTGCGCCTGCTGCGGGCCCATGGCCTCATTCGCAAACTCCCTCATACTCATCGTTACGTGGTAACCGAGTCCGGACGGCTGCTCCTCACCGCCCTGGTCGCCGCTCAACAAGCCAGCACCGAAAAACTTACGCTCGCTTTGGCCGCATGAAAAATCGTCGCGAAATGAAACAACTTCCAGATACGGCAGATTGCAAATCTGCGCTACGTCGCACGTTCACGATTCTAAAGATTGCCCGAAGTTTTGGACCAGCGCCAGCACCGTCGCTGGCGGATCGTCCATCATGGCCAGCACGGCCGCTCTCTGTTGATCCCGCTCTGGACCGCTCAGATATTCCAGCGGGGAACGTCCGTCCACTCGCGCGAGGAGACAGCCCAGCGTGTGCCGCGCCACCCGGGCTTCGAAACCGTTCCGTTTGGCCCACTCACCGACATGCTCGCAGTAGCTCTCCCAGTAAAGCCCGGCGGCAGTCAGAAAGGCCGCGCGGCACGAATCCACGTGAAGCGCTTTGCTGAGCACGTGCGTAAGCGAGAAGCCAAGATCGAATGCGGGATCGCCCCAGTGGACGACTTCGTGGTCGAGCAAGACCATTTCGTTTTCATGGATGAGCACGTTCTTCGGGCTGTAGTCGCCGTGAGTCAATGTTTCCCGTGTGGCAAGAGTCTCCGCGATGAGTTGCTCGAGAAATCGGCGTGCCCCAGGGTTGCGCGACGCCGCGAACAGGTAGTACGGCTCGAGACGAAGGGTTTCGAAAAAGGTTCGGTCGTCGAAGACGGCACGGAGCTCCTCGCGAAATGGCGCGGCTCGCCGATGAATTGTGCCCAGCAACGCGCCAAACCGCTTGAGGCAGTCCATCTCGACATGACCCGCGAGAAGCCGCGTCTTCCAGTTCTCGTGCGGCTGCGGAACGGCGGCCATGGCGACGACATGATGCTCCGGATCCTCAAATAAGAACGGCGTGATCGTGCCCGCCGGCGCCAGGCGGGCCAGCCACTGGAGCCCCAGGGCCTCACGGTGACTGCGGCTTGGATCGCTGCGCCAATCGGCCTCGACGCGGAGTTTGGCCAGCGCTTGTTTAATGACGAAAGAAGCGCCGTTGGCCCGCTGCACCAGAACCGTCCGGTTTGAAACGCCTCCGGGCAAACCGCGAATCACGGGCGACTCGCCGGCTTCCAGATGCCCGGCGCCGCGCAAGTAGCTCACCAATTGGTTGGGTTCTTCGATATTCAACGCCGCAATTTGCACACCGGGAACCAGTCTTCGTCGGACCTGCTCACGACACAACCGAACACCTGCTTCGGGCTCCGGTGCGGAGAGGAACGTTGAAGCGGCCTGAAGGCCGCGCTCCGAAGAAGAAGTTTCATGGGAAGCCGTCCTGGATGCGCTTCGCCAACAGTTCGCCAATAAGTCTGTGCACGGCAGGAGTCCAGTGCGCGTCGTTTTCAAAATACGTCTTCGTTCCCTTTTGTTCCAAGCGCGCCAACTCTTCGGTTGGATCGAGGAACAGGAGGCCCCGGCGCGAGAACTCCCGGTGCACAGCCGCGAGCAAGCCGGCGCGCTGTTCATACATCTCTGGAAGCTCCTCGCGGTTGAGCAGCGTGTGGGCATTGGCCGGAAGCCGGCACACGTAAAAATTCTGCGGGATGATCAAGACTAGAAGCTCCGCGCCGGGATTTCGCTTCCGCAATTGCGTCCTCAACCTCGCCAGGGAATTGAACGTCTCGTAAAACGTGCTGGGAATGTTCTCGCCGCGAAACGCATCCAGCTCCGGCGGGTTCGGGCTGTTCGCTGCGACCGACGTCGTGCCATACACCCAATCGCGGAATCGCGACGTGTTAACGCGGGACAACACGAGACGGACCGTGGCGCTCTTGGGCCGCAGCCACATGAGAAACCGGACTGCGGCATTCGCGCCTTCCGGCGGGCGGTTGATCAACACGCCATGATAAACCTCCCGCTTGGCGAGCGCGATGCGGGTTGGCCCTTCCTCGTCTTTGGCGAGGACCTTGGTTTCGAGCGGATCAGAATAAAAATCGTTTCCCAGGTAGAGCCCGACGATTGCAAGCCGCGGCTTGAGTTCGGCGTGCAATCGAAAAAAGACTTCGAAGTGCAGCGGGCAGACGCCATTCGGATAGCTCAGATTGAGGACTTTTTCGCTCGGGAACAACTCCTGCAGACGGCTGGAGTATCGCTCCTCGCCCTGGACCCCTTGCCCGAAGGTAAAGGAATCACCAAACACCGCGATGGATGCGCTGCCGGGATCTTCCAGGCTGGGCTTTCTGAAGCCGAAGCGATCGGTCTCCACTTTCACCGCGAACTCCGGCTCCGTCCACACGCACGCGAAGTTGGTCTTCACGCCCAGCACAGCCGACTCGGCGTCCGGAGCGACAGAATTGAAAATCGTCAGCGAGTTCGCGAACTTGCCGTTCAGAATGCGTTGGGATGCGAATTCCAGGACGCACACCATTGCGACCGCAATGGCCAGCCAGTAAGCGGACAAAGCCAGTTTCCGCTTCAACAAGCCTGTTCGTGGTAAGGAAGCCAAGGTGTCAATCGGACAGAATTTCAAATCGGTTTCAGTCTGCGTTGTGGTAGGTTCCGCCACCCCGGCCTGTCAACGCTTTTCCCCTGCGATTTGCTTGCCTTTTGGGGACGGGTGCCATTCCTTTGGCGCGTTGCTGAGTGAAGACCAAGCCCGTCCACGCCAACCATCCGCGCGCCACGACTGACCCTTGATGCGTGCGGCACTCCCCATCCTTCTGAACCAGGCTGTCACCCTGGCGCTGGGGCTCGTGTCCTTGAAGTTGATCAATCGGTTCGTGCCGCCGGACGTGAACGGTGCTTATGCCTTGTTTCTGACCCTCACGCAAGTGGGCACCCTGCTCACGCATTCCGGTCTGTCGAATCACGCCACGCGGTATTGGCAGCGCGAGAACCATCACGCCGGGACGTATGTGCGATTCCTCGCCGCAGCCAGCGCGCGCGTGCTCTGGCCGCTGACGCTGCTCTTGCTGGCGATCACCTTTGCCCTCGCGGCGGTGCGTCGCGAATGGATCTGGGTCTGGATTCTCCCGTTGCTGCTGGTGAGCAATGCCGCCCTGGCGTTGAATCTCGTCGGGACCGGTGCGTTCAATGCCGACCAAAGTTTCTGGAAAGTTTTTTGGCTGACGCAACTCGGCAACGCCGGCCGGACCTTTCTCCCGATCCTCTTTGCTCTGGCGACCCAGATGAATTTCGTGGCTTTGAGCGCCGGGTTCACGCTGCACGGCGTGCTGCTCCTGAGCGGCCTCGTGGCCTTGTTTATCTGGGCGTTCAGAACGCCAAAGCCGGAAGCCGACCTGAACCAGAAATGGATTCGGGAACTCAAGGATTATGGCCGCCCCTACGCGCTCCTCGGCGCCGGCGCGTGGCTGCTGCAGTTCGCGGACCGCTGGGTTGTCGAGGGATTTTACGGCCAGGAACCCGCCGGCCAGTTTGCCCTGGCCGCCAGCCTGGGAACCATCATCCCCACGATGGTCATGCCGGCGCTGATGCAATGGGTGTTTCCGGGCATCTTTCGGCGCGCGGACTTGGCGAAAACACGCGAAGACTGGATCGAACTGGCCAGAAGCTGCGATCGCATCACCGCGGCGTTCCTGCTCATCTCGATTGCCGGATTGCTGGCGTTGTGGGCGGCGTCGCCGTGGCTGATCGGCTGGCTGATTTCAGAAAAATACGTGCCGGCATTGGCGATGTTGGTGCCGGCGGGATTCGCCGCGCTGACGTCGCAGGTGAACCAGTTCTATTATCTGCTGCTGCAAGGACAACATGACAGCGCCAGCATGGTCAAAGTGATGCTCGCCGTCTCCGGGGTGAAAACTTTGGGAAGCATCCTGGCAGCGTGCGTTTCTCTTTCGGCGCTGATGGCTTGGCTCATTGTTTCTGTTGTGATCGGTGGCTGGCTCGGACGCTGGCTGATCCGGCGCGTGGCTCTGGATTCTCCTGATTCTCCTAGACACCCCGTTTGATTCCTGTAAAAAAGGCCCAAGCTGCGAAACTGACCCATGAATTTGCGATGAGCGCTCACGAGAATCTGAAGCGCGATGAAGAGGTGAAACTGCCGTCGAACCGGTCGCTCGGACTGGTGTTCGCCGCCGTCTTCCTCCTGATCGGACTCGCGCCTTTGATCAAGCGTGGCGAGGTCCGCGGCTGGGCTCTCGGTCTGGGCGGGCTGTTCCTGATTTTGGGTTTGGCGAACGCGTCCGTCTTGACGCCGCTGAACAAGATTTGGATGAAGTTCGGCTTGCTCCTTCATCACCTCGTCAGCCCGGTCATTCTGGGGATTCTGTTCTACGCCGTGTTCACGCCGATGGGCTGGATTCTGCGGTGGCTGGGCAAGGATCCGATGAGGATGACTCCGGATAAAAATGCGTCCAGCTATTGGATTGTGCGCGATCCGCCCGGTCCGGCGCGTCAATCGATGCCAAATCAGTTCTAACATGAAATCTTTCCTTTTTGAGTTCTGGGCCTTCTTGAAAGTGCGCAAGAAATTCTGGCTTCTGCCCATCGTGGTTGTCCTGGTGCTGCTCGGCGGGCTGCTGATTTTGGCGAAAGGATCGGCGATCGCGCCGTTCATCTACACGATTTTCTAGCCGCGCCGGGACTATGGTTATTCTCGGAATCTCGGCTTTCTACCATGACAGCGCGGTCGCGTTGCTCCAGGACGGCGAAATCATCGCCGCTGCTCAGGAGGAGCGCTTTTCCAGAAAGAAACACGATGCGCGCTTTCCCCGCCACGCGCTCGAATACTGTTTGCGGGCCGGGAAGATCCCGTGGTCGAAGATTGATTTCGTCGTCTTTTACGACAAGCCGTTTCTGAAGTTCGAGCGCCTCCTGGAAACGTATCTGGCCTTTGCGCCTCGGGGCTTCCGTTCGTTCCGCCTGGCCATGCCGATCTGGCTGCGCGAAAAACTTTTCTTGAAAGATCTCCTGCTGCGGGAGCTGAAAGCCCATGGTGGCGATGATTTCGACGCGAGCCGGCTGCTGTTCACCGAACATCACGTGAGCCACGCGGCGAGCGCCTTCTTCCCGTCCCCATTTGAGGAAGCGGCGATCCTCACGATGGATGGCGTCGGCGAATGGACCACCACTTCGCTCGCGATGGGCCGCGGCAACGATTTGCAGGTGACGAAGGAACTTCATTTCCCGCATTCGCTCGGCCTCCTGTATTCTGCGTTCACCTATTATCTGGGGTTCAAGGTCAATTCGGGGGAATACAAAGTCATGGGGCTGGCGCCTTACGGCACGCCGCGCTACACCCAGCTCATTTACGACCACATTCTGGATTTGAAACCGGACGGCACGTTCCGGCTGAACCTGGACTATTTCAACTATTGCACCGGGCTGACGATGACGAACGACAAGTTCGACGCGTTGTTGGGCGGCCCCGCTCGCGATCCCGAAGTGTGGCTGGAACAAAAACACATGGACCTGGCCGCCTCGCTTCAGGCCGTCACGGAAGAAGTCGTGTTGCGACTGACCGACTCCATCGCGGCCGAGACGGGCGCTGCCAACTTATGCCTGGCCGGCGGCGTGGCCTTGAACTGTGTGGCGAATGGAAAAGTTCTGAAGCGCGGCCGCTTCAAAAATATCTGGATCCAGCCCGCGTCCGGCGATGCTGGAGGCGCGGTCGGCGCCGCCCTGGCCGGATATTACATTCACTGCAACCAACCGCGCAAACCACAGCCGGGCGATGCCATGCGCGGCAGCTTTCTCGGCCCGGAATTCGCCCAGACCGACATTGAGCAGCGGCTGCGAACGATCGGCGCCAAATTCATCGTCCTGGAAGAGAAAACGCTCATCCAACGCTGCGCGAGAGAGCTCTCGGAGGGGCTTACTTTTGGTTGGTTTCAAGGGCGAATGGAGTTCGGCCCGCGCGCTTTAGGCGCCCGCTCGGTAATCGGCGACGCGCGTTCACCGAAGATGCAATCGATTCTGAACTTGAAGGTCAAATTCCGTGAATCGTTCCGGCCCTTCGCACCGGCGGTCCTGCGCGAGGACGTCGCGAATTGGTTCGAGCTGGACACGGACAGCCCATACATGCTGCTGGTGGCGGACGTGAAAAAAGAGCGCCAGCGCGCGATGACGGAGCAGGAGAAGAATCTTTTCGGCATTGAAAAGCTGAATGTGCCGCGCTCGGAGATTCCGGCGGTCACACACGTCGATTATTCGGCTCGCGTGCAAACGGTCCATCGTGACACCAATCCCATCTTTTATTCTTTGTTGAGCGAATTCAGGGCGCTCACCGGCTGCCCGGTCCTCGTGAACACGAGCTTCAACGTGCGCGGCGAACCGATTGTCTGCACCCCGGAGGACGCCTTCCGATGCTTCATGGGAACGGAACTGGACGCGCTGGTCGTGGGGCGCTGCTATCTGCGCAAACAAGACCAGGAAGGGGCGTTGAAGGCCGAGTATCACCAAAAGTTCGATCTGGATTGACCGCATGGCGCTGAAGAAACGCACGCTGCGCCAGTGGTGCATCAATCTGGGGCTTCTCCTGGCCAGCGTAATCCTGGCGTTGGGTCTGGCGGAGGGCGGGTGTCGGATCTACGCCGCCTTCGCTCCGCCAACTCCCACCACACACTACCAGTTTCGCCTGTCTCGTCCTCCGCCATATCAGAACGCGGAGTATTTCTCTCGCGCCTTCCTCAACGAATCGTTCGCGCAGCCGGGAGGGTGGAAAACCGATCCTTCATTCGGCTGGATGCCGCAGGATTATCACGGCCAGTACTTCAAC
This sequence comes from Verrucomicrobiota bacterium, assembly GCA_016190065.1. Lineage (GTDB taxonomy): Bacteria > Verrucomicrobiota > Verrucomicrobiia > Limisphaerales > SIBE01 > VHCZ01. The sequence goes on along the minus strand of JACPRI010000350.1, from coordinate 1,603 downwards.
GTCTCCGCCGGAAAGCGAAGGACAACCGATGGTCCCGACCGGGCGAAAGCCAAGGGCCGCCTGCTGGTCTTTGGCGGCTCGACCGTCTATTGTTCCGAAGTGCCGGATTCACTGACGCTGTGCAGTTGTCTGCAACGCCTCCTGAACGAACAAGGCCAAGGACATTACCAGGTCGAGAATCTGGGCGCCACCACCGTCACGATCAAGCAACAGTTGGCTCGGCTCAAACTGGAAATGATTGAGCCCGGCGATATCGTCGTGTTTTACGACGGCGTGAACGACGTGATCCAATCGATCTTCTACAACAATCCGGAGGGAACGATCATTGACGAATCCCGGAAGCAGTTGGAGGGACTCAGCGCGTTCCATCGATTTCTCTTCAAGGTGCATCGGCGATTGGCGCCCTATTCCGCGTTCGTTGCCGTGTTGCTCAATCCGGTGAAACCGAACGCGAAGAGCAGAGAGATCCCCTCCTCAACCGTTGGCGTCGCCGCACGGCAATATCAGCAATCCATTTTGGAGGCCGCTGAATACTGCCGCTCCAAAGGCGTGAAGTTTGTCCATTTTCTCCAGCCTTGCCTCTTGGCGGCGCCGGCCCAATCGCGCTATGAAAAGCGCCTGCTGGAGAACGGTTGGCTGACCGCCCCTGGTCTGGCGCGCGCGTTCGAGGTGGGTTATGCCGCGCTGCGCCGCTCTTGCTCGGAAGCCACGGAAGCGGGAGCGGCAAGCTTCGATCTGTCCGCGTGCCTGGATTCCAGGACGCAGGAGGTCTATTTGGATTATGCCCACGTCAATCACGTCGCAAACGAGATGATCGCCAAGGCCATTTACGGCTACTTTTCGGGTTTATTGAATCTATGAGGATGGATCGCGCAATTTGGGACCGCTGGTGCGAGAAGGGCATCCTTGGATTAACGCTCGTCATCCTGGTCTTTGGCCCTTTGGCGGCCGGAGCGGTCGGCGCTTTGGAATTCCTCGCCCTCCAGGCCCTGACTCTCGGAGTGATCGTTCTCTGGCTGGCCAGAATCTGGATTCAGGAAAACTATCGGCTCCTCTGGCCACCGATTTGTTGGTGTGTCCTGGCGTTCACGGCTTATGCGATCGTGCGGTACGGGCAGGCAGACATCGAATACGCCGCGCGGACCGAGTTAATTCGAGTCCTGCTCTACGCCTTCCTGTTCCTGGCCGTGCTCAACAATCTGCATCGCCAGGAATCCACCCAACTGATCATGTTCGTGTTAGTGTTTTGCGGGATGGCCATCTCGCTGTATGCGGTGTACCAGTTTTTCACGCACACGGAATACGTTTGGCACCTGCTTGAGCCCGAATTGAAGCCCGAACAATATCTCAAGCGCGCTTCCGGCACTTTCATTAATCCGAACAACCTGGCCGGCTTCCTGGAAATGCTGGTTCCCTTGGGACTGGCCGGCACACTCAAAGGCCGGTACGCCCATACGACCCGGATTTTCCTGGGCTACGCTTCTCTCGTGATGCTGGCGGGAATCGGCGTGACGGTCTCACGCGGTGGATGGATCGCGGCGGGCGCGGCTTTGACGGTTCTTTTCGCGATTCTGGTCTGCTACCGGGACAGCCGTTTGCCAGC
>JACPRI010000348.1 GCA_016190065.1 Verrucomicrobiota bacterium | reverse complement strand
GCGATGGAGGGCCTGGGCGCCGTGCTCAAGGCCGGCGGACGAGATTTCTCCGATGTCGTCGAGGCGAAGGTGTATCTGACCGACATCAGTGATTACTCCAAGATGAACGAAGTCTATCGGAGTTTCTTCAAAGCCGATCCGCCGGCGCGCACGTGCATTGCCGTTTCGAAATTGGTCGGCACTGCGAAGGTGGAAATCACCTTGGTCGCAGCGGCACAGAAATCTCACTAGGCGATGAAGCGCTTGGAGCGCGCTTCGTCAGCAGTGGTTTCCAAGAAGAAACTGCGATCCTTGCGTGAGCGTTTCGGAAAACCATCGGACACATTTCCCATACTTCTTAGTCCCGTTCGGGTGCCTGATCTTGCTAAGCGCGGTGTAGCCGCAAAAGGATGGAAACCGCTTCCCATACGCGATGGGCCGCGATAACTTGGTGTCATGACGCTTACAGTCCTTGTGGAAAAGACAGCCAGCGGGCAGTTTCGGGCTGTGACCTGGCAACCTATCGCCCTGTCCGTCGAAGCGGACTCGCCAGCAAATGCAGTCAACCAGCTTAAGCAAGCGATGGAGCATAGACTTTCCGAATGTGAAGTGGTTGAACTGAATATCCAATCGTCGCGGCGAGATCACGCGTGGTTGAAATACGCCGGTGTTTGGAAAGAACATCCTGAGTTTGATGCCTTTCAGGAAGCCGTCACCGAGTATCGCGCGGGCGTTGACTCTGCGCGGGAATGAGCCTCTGGGTTCTGGACACGGACACGGTGTCGCTTCTGCTTCGCGGTCACACGGGAGCGGCGGCCCGTGTCGCGGAGAAATCCCCTGATCAGCTTGCCATCACTATAGTTACCGTCGAGGAATTGCTCAGTGGGTGGCATGCGAGAATTCGCCAGGCGAGAACCGACCAACTGCTCGAAAGGGCTTATCTGGCACTGCAACAGTCGGTCGGTTTTGTCTCTCAAATCCAAATCCTCTCCTTCGACGAACTCGCGATCTCCCGCTTCAACGGGTTGCGGCGTGTCCACCGACGCGTTGGCACGAACGACCTGAAAATCGCGGGCCATCACGCTTCAGAACAATGCGACTCTGGTGACCCGCAACACTAGCGATTTTTCACCGATCGATGGACTGCACGCGGAGAACTGGGCCGACTGATTGTTCAGCCGCTACTATAGCTTAGCTAGGTCGGATCCTGCACCACCAAAGAATACGCCCTGCGTTAGGCTGAAAAGGGCGAGATGACTACGACGCTTCGCGCTACCTTGGCGCGCCCCATTGGACATCCGCACATCGAGAACTCAGGCAGCAAGCATCCCGTTCCAGGCCCTTCCAGCTTGTGCTGATCGATTGAGAGAGGCAGGATGATGTCATGATTCGCACGCAAGCTGACGCACTCCTCAGGGCTCATTTTCCTCGCGGTGCATCCTGAACTGTGGGATCTCAAGGAATTGCTATCGTCGGGGCAACGCCATTGAAAACGACTATGAAACCCGTTGTGCCCCAGGCTTTCTTCGTTTTCTTCGCATTGACGATAGGCGGCGTAGCAGAACCATCAAGTCACGGTAACGCTACCGGCAGAATCCAAGATGGAACGCCGCCGTTCGATCTTCTGCTCAAAGGCGGCCATGTCATCGATCCGGCCAACAAGCTCGAGGCGCGGATGGACCTGGCCATCGCTGCCGGCAAGATCGCCCGCGTTGCGAAATCGATCCCGGTTGCGGAGTCGAGGAAGGTCGTGGACGCCAGGGGCTATTACGTCGCGCCCGGCTTGATCGATATTCATACGCATGTGTTCGCCGGCGGTCCCGACCTTTGTGTTGTGCCGGATGTCTATGCCGTGCCGAACGGCGTGACCACGGTCGTCGATGCAGGGAGTTCCGGCTGGAAGACATTTCCTGAATTCAAAGAAAAGGTCATCGATCGATCCACGAACCGCGTCCTGGCCTTTTTGAATATCGTCGGCGCAGGGATGATGGGCAGAATCGAGCAAGACGAAAACGAAATGGACCCGGCCGCCGCCGCCGCGATGATCAAAAAATTTCCCGACCTGATCGTCGGGGTGAAGACTGCGCACTTTCTTAAGCCCGGCTGGACCGCGGTGGACCGCGCGGTCGAAGCCGGCAAACTGAGCGACACGCCGGTCATGGTGGACTTCCGCGAAGTGCCGGGCCGCAGTTACGAAGATTTGCTTTTGAAACACATGCGGCCCGGAGACATTCACACGCACCTGTACGCAGAGCACATCCCGTTGCTCGACGAACACGGCGTGGTTCACGACTTTGCCCGGCAAGCGCGGCGTCGCGGCGTCCTTTTCGACGTGGGGCATGGCAACGGCAGCTTTTGGTTTCGCGTGGCTGTGCCGGCGTTGAAGCAAGGATTCGTTCCCGACTCGATCAGCACCGATTACCACAAACGCAGCGCGCTGTTGCCTGATGCCGGCATGCTCACGACCATGTCCAAGTTCTTGAATCTCGGGATGCCGCTTCAGGAGGTCGTGATGCGATCTACAGTGAACCCGGCGCGAGAGATTCGTCGAGCCGAGCTGGGAACATTGAGCGTCGGCGCGACGGCGGACGTGGCGGTCCTGAAATTGGAAAAAGGCAAGTTCGGATTCGTCGATTCCGGCCACGCACAGATGCCAGGAAATCGAAGACTGCAATGCTTGCTGACCGTGTATGGCGGCAAAGTCCTGTGGGACCCAAACGGCTTGAGCTGGCCGGACTGGCGCGGCGCCGGGAAATACAAGGTCATCGACTGACGCCTTTCTGTGGTGCGCGCTTGTCGAGTTGAATTTTCCCAATTTTCCCTAACCAAACGCACTCGATGACAAAGGTTGGCACCCGGATGCTTACTTGGTTTGCGCTGGTTGCGCTGTTCCTGATCGTAGGGATCGCACTCGTTCTGCCAAGGCCCAAAACATCCATCGGCCACACGGTCACGTTTTCAGACGGGACGACACTGACTTTGCGACAGGTGACCTACGGCACGGAGCACTCATATTATGGGAAGCAAATCTGGAGACGCGTGTTTTCGCTTCTGCCGCGCAAACTCATCGAGAAACTTGGCGTGCAGCGAAGCGTGATGAAAGTGTCGAGGCCCTCCGTCGTGTTCTGGCTGGAGCGCCGCGGCAACGGACCGGCGAGCGGCGATCCACAACTGGTCTTGTGTGACACCGACGGCTTCGGCGTCAGCGGCGGATATTCCATGATGCGCGTAGGGCCGCCTGGCAACTGCGTGGAAGGTTGGGCTTACGAATTCTGGCCGCGACGAGATCAAACCTTCCGGTTGCGAATTTACGAACTCGGACTGCGGTATCCCGAGGCCGATCTGGTTGGAGAATTCACCGTGCGCAATCCGACTCCGGGCAACTATCCGCAGTGGGCCGCCCGGCCGTTGCCGCAGACGGCCAGCGAGGGCGATCTTTCGGTGACCCTCTTCGACCTGACCGCCGGTGTCGGTCGCGGTTCCAACAAGTGGAACCCAGCGCCGAATCCAACGGTGTCTCAGACACGCGCCGGTTTTCGAGTCGAGCGGAAGGGCCGGCCGACGCGCGAATGGGAAATCGCCAGCGTGGAGGCACGCGACGCGACGGGCAATGTCATCACTGAATCGTGGGGCACATCGTCTGAGCCGGATGCGGAGTTTGCGGAGTTGCAACCGCATCTTTGGCCGGGCGAGTCCGCATGGAGGTTGCGCGTCGGCTTTTCGCAACGGTCCAACTTTGTGGCATCGGAAATCTGGAACCTGCGGGGCGTGGCTCTATCCGGAGCCAACGCCACAGATGGCGTGCTCGAGACCAACCTGCAAGGCGCGGTGCTGCAATACACCGGAAAAGCGCGGAGATCAGGACTGCCTGGCGACCGCCACTTTAACTTTCGGGTGAAGCCAGGCCGCCCCGATTACGAGATCACCCTGGCGAAAGCTGTGGACGATCGAGGCCAGGAGGCCAAACCGGAGACTTCGTTCCACAGCCAAAGCGAACGCACCTTCGCGCTCCGCGCGAACACGAATGCCACGAGTCTCGATCTGACACTTGCGTTGCACCGAACTCGTTACTTCGAGTTCCTGGCCAGGCCAGAAGTTATCGCGACGAACCGGATGATCTCGCCTTGAGACAAGCACCAGCACGGCGGCTTGTTCGGCGGACTTCACTATGTCCTCGAACTTGCGGTCGCGCGTGTTCGGCTCTTTGAGCTTCGCGGCCACTTCCGGGACGGATTCGAGGAAGCTGGGGAGGAAACTGCTCTTCACCGCGTAATTCACGTTCTCCGGCAACGCCCCGCTCTCCAACCTTGCCTCCGCGGCATCAGAATCCCGTGCTAACACTGGAACGGCACGGCTTGCATGGCATCTGCATCCGACTTCTACTTGGCGAAACCAGTTTCCCATTCCACCAACGCACGCTCGCGCCCAGGTCACGAGTTGCCAACTGCGTGATTTCCCCGGCAAGGCGAGTGATCTGCCGTTGGATGCGGTCTGCACGGTTTACAGCCCGACACTCGTGTGTCATGATGGAGCCATGAAGATAGGGAAACAGCCGGACAGTCTGACCGTTCAGGTGCCTGCACTGCAGCACGGCGATCCGATTCCTTACACGCCCGATCCTGAAGAAGAGCCCGGACGCCACACCAACTCCCCGATCGAACCCCTGCCGCCCGCTATCCGGCGCACACTGAAAGCCAAGCTTAATCGCCGCGGACCAAGTCAGCCCGTTCCCATCACCGATCCGTGGGAATGAGAGCGAGATGAAGTACCCTTGGTATCAAACCGCTCGCGGCACGGATCTTGAACAAGGTGACATCTTCGAGTCCTGTCCAGTTTTTCTCCCGCGCGCTGACTTGCCGCCTCTGGAAGACGGCACGCTTTTCTTTGACGAAGAATTGCGCGACGTCATTGTCGTTTCCCAAACTTGTGACCTCGTCGCCGGTCGGGAAAAAGTGACGGAGGTATTGCTCTGTCCGCTTTGGCTTCGCGCTCAATTCCTGCCTCCTCATTACCTTGCTTCGGCCAAAGGTCTGGAGGAGGCGCGTCGTGGCATTCTGCCGGGGTTCCACGTGTTGGCGGCTTGCGAAGAGCCGGGATTCGAACGAGAGGCGCGAGTCGTGGATTTCCGGCGCGTTTACTCGCTGCCGGTCGCGTTCGTGCGGCGGCAAGCCAAGAACACGGATGGCCGTCTGCGTCTCCTGCCGCCCTACCGCGAACATCTCTCCCAAGCCTTTGCTCGTTTCTTCATGCGCGTCGGTCTGCCCGTGGACATCCCACCATTCCGCTGAGCCACAATCCAAGAAACGGCCCAATCCAGGGAATAGCGCCGTGCCAGCGTTTGCGCTCCTTCCTTCAGTACGCGAGCACCAGTACGGCGGCTTGCTCGGCGGACTTCACCACGTCCTCGAACTTGCGGGCGCGCGTGTTCGGTTCTTTGAGCTTCGCGGCCACTTCCGGGACGGATTCCACGCAACTGAGGAGGAACGAGCTGACGCCGAATCTGCTTTCCCGCCTACGCGATTCGGTCCACCGAATGGCCGGATAGTTCCTTGATTTCCTCCGCGAGCCGTTCGGCTTGCTGTTCCAGTTTGGTGCATTCTTTTTCGAGCGTCTTAGTTCTCTCAACCACGAGTTCGTCCAACAGCCCAGGCTTCTGCTCGCTCAGTTGGCAAAGCTCGTAGTCGGGGCTTTCGCGCAAACGGTTCAGCGATTCGAGAACGGCGATGATTTCCAATAGCAATGTCTCATGGAGCCGGCCCAAGTGCGAACTGCGCGAGTTCGCCTCGGCGACACCAGGATTCTCGGATTGAAATCGTTGCTTCAAGTCCAGCTAAAGCCGGTTGAATTCGAAGCTTTGGATGAGCTTTTGCACAATGGCACGCCGACGT
>JACPRI010000332.1 GCA_016190065.1 Verrucomicrobiota bacterium | reverse complement strand
TTCCGGTTTCAGGTGATTGTTGACCAGAACCGGCGTGAAATTCGTCAGGACGTTGGCTTCGACCGCCGGCGCCTCCCGGTCCTGGGCCTGACGTTTGGATTTGAGTTTCTGGCAGCCCGTGAGCAGGCAAGCGGCACACAGGCCGAGCGTGAAAGTGAGACGAGCGTTCATACTCATGGATTAATCGGCGTAACTTTCAGTCCGGTCCACACCACGACCGCGGCTTGCACGAACGACGTAGCCGCTGCGTCCAACAGTTCCTCAGCCCGGATCCACGGGCGTTCGCTCACAAACACAATGTCTTTGGCCTGCACTTTGAAATCCGGCTCCTTCGAGGAAAGCGAGGCGGTGGCATTGACCACGAAAGCTTCCGGTTGGTTCAGCGAACCGCGGACCACCAGGAGCCGCCGTTGCCAGGCGCGTTCGTTGAAACCGCCCGCGCCGGCGATCGCGCCCAACGTTGTCATGCCCTGCAAATGCGGGATGGGGCCCGGAAAATTGACCGCGCCCAGCACATAGATTTCTTTGGGATCGCCGGGCGCGAAATAGACGTAATCTTCCGGCTCCAGCGCGATGTTTTGGGATAAGTCGCCCTGCTGAAAAAGCCGCTCGAGATTGACGGCAAACCGTTTCCCGTGGCGCACCAGGAAACTGCGAGACGGATCGGCCAGATCAATCACGTTCCCTCCGCTCAAACCGGTGGCCAGTCCTCCCGCGCGGGCCACGGCTTCCACAATCGTCAGCGGTTGATCGAGCGTGTACATGCCCGGCTTGGCTATTTTCCCCTGCAAATAGTATTTTTTGCTTTTGAAGGCGACGGGCGAGATCATGGTGTGCGGCGCACGCCGGTACTTGGCCAGTTCCTGATCCAGCCTCGCTCTCAGCTCATCGACGGTCAGACCCGCCGCGCGCACGTCCAACGCTTCGAGAAAACCGACGTGCCCGTCCGGACCCACGAAGACTTCCGTCTTGGCGGTTTCCGGTTCGCCAAACAGCGAGATGTTCAGCACATCTCCCGGCCCGAGGGTGCACCGTTCCTGCCACGAGGCCAGGCGATCCGGCGCGACCACGGTCAAAGCGCCTTTGGGCAGTTCCTCCGGTTCCCTGATCCCTGTTGCCGCGGCGGCCGAACTCGCTGCCGGCGTTTCTTCGCGCCGGGCTTCGCGGTCTTGATTTTTTCCTTGAGCCTCAGCCTCTGGCAAACCCGCATCGCGAACTTCCTTCGGTCCGGAATCTGACTCAGAATCCGGAACGCCTTCCGGGTTCTGCTTCCGTCGCGTCCATTTGGAAAGTGTGGTCTTGAACTTTGAGAGCAAGCCGGGTTTTCGAGGAGATTTTTCGGCCTCCGCGTCGTGAACGGCATCGGAAGATTCCTCAGCTTTGTGATCCACGTGCGACGGCGCGACCGACTGGGATTCGTTCTCGGTCGGCTCCGAAACTGAACTCGGCTGGCCCCAGGCCACCTTTTGCGAGAAGGAAGCCGACGCGAGCACAATCCGTCCGTTGCTCGACAACATGCGAACGGCGACTCGATCGGTGACCAATGGCGAGGGGTCCACGCGTCCGGCTTTGCGGAATTTGATTTTCATCGTGACGCGGCCCTGGCCCGGCACGACCATAGTTCCCGGGCTCAAGAACTGGGAGGAAGCGTCTTCATCGCCGCTTTTGGCCAACGCAGGAATGATCTGAACGATGGGGCCGGCCGAGCCGTTGTAGTGGTAGTCCATGGACAGAATCGCCTCCGTGCCGTCCGGCGACATCGCGACTTGCAGATTTTTAAGATTGTTCGCGTTGGAAGTTGCCTGGGCGAAGCCGCTGCCGGGAAGGGCGAGAAAAACGGTCAGGCCTAGCAGGTGGACTGAAGACGCGAAGGTCGTGTATCGGAGCCGTGAAGCGGATCGGTTAGTTCGATGTTCCCCTCCTGGGAGGGGCGAAGGGGTGGGTTGGATGAACATAAGCTGCCTTTCCTGACAGATCACCGTCCCGGCCGCCGCCATCTCGGCAAAAGATTTCTGAACATTGACGGAGATTCGTGACTCAGCACCGCGCCCGCGAGACGGCAGCCTGCCTGGTGCAAGATCTCCAGGTGCTGCTGAGTTTCGGCCGCCTTGGCTTTGCCACCCTTCGCGATCCACACCAGATTCGGAATGCGTTGCGCCAGCAACACCGCGTTGTGCGATGCCGCCGGAGGCAACTCGACTAAAATCACCAGCCCGTTGATCTGGCTCCAGAGATCCAACGCCGCCTGCCATTGCGAGTGCGCCTGGACGTTCCAGGCCCAATCCTGCACGAGCAGATGCACGATCGACTGCGCGTTCGGACCTTCGAGCCGCTCGGAAATATCCGTCGTGCACGCGAGCAGGTCCGACGTGCGCGACACCAAAGGCGGCCCCACTCGCGTCGTTTCACCCGGCTTTCCTGTGGCTTTGCCATTGGATTCGGGGCTTTCCTCGGGCCAGCCCGCCGCAATGGTCAGCGCGCGGTGTCCGCATTGATTGGCGGCGTGTCCGAGCAATTGCAGCCAGGTCGAAGTCTCCGCCGCGTCGGGATTCGAGCCGATCAGGCCGCACACGATTCCGCCGTTCGAGGATTCCGTGAACCG
>JACPRI010000331.1 GCA_016190065.1 Verrucomicrobiota bacterium | reverse complement strand
GGACAAGGCACCGCAGTCGGCCCGGACCTGAGCCGGATTGGCCAGAAACTCAACCGCGCACGAATTCTCGAAGCCATCCTCGAACCCTCAAAGGACATTGATCCCCAATACGCGGGATACTTGCTCGACACCAAGAGCGGCGAGTCTCACTCCGGTGTCCTGGTCAGCAAGACAGACCAGAAAGTCATTCTGAGGACCGCGCTGAATCAGACGCTCGAGTTCGCCGCGGATCAGGTGGCTCGTCTGGTTCCCTCCAAATTGTCGCTCATGCCCGAACTGCTGCTGCGGGACATGACCACCCGGCAAGTCGCCGACCTGACGGAATTCTTGAGTTCGCTCAGGTGAGAGAGATGCCAATTGCGGTGTCCCAAGGTTTTCCCAGTAGCGATTCCTGCGAATAGGTTTACTGCAAATACGCCAGGAGGCTGCTCCGAGACATGGTCCGCAGCGCGGCGCAGCCACAGCCGAATCATCCTCCCCCTCGTCCCGTCGTCGTCCTCGATTCCACCATTCGATTACGAGGACGAGGACGAGAGATTTCACCGCAGCCTGCGAGCAATTTGGACGATTGCAGGGCAGCGGTGGCTCCGGCGCAAAAATGGGTGGGGATGTAACAAAATCAGGTGAGCAATTCAGCGGGTCCGAGGTTGAAAATGGTCGTGTGAGCGTGGATCTCTTGTCGCAAAGGGTCTCGCTGATTGGCCCCTCAAGGTCTCCTCCACGCGGTAGAAAACCGTGCTATCACCGACCATCAGATTTTATGCAATCTCACTCCCTTTTCTCCGTTTTTACCTTCGCCTTGCTCTCGTTCTGCCTTTCCCCGATCCCAGGAAGTCAGGCTCAGGACGGAACCTTGGATCCGGTTTTTGATCCGGGCGGCGGCGCGCAGTACCTGCCGATCATTCGATCCACCGTGACTCAACCGGATGGGCGCTTTTTCGTTTTCGGTGATTTCGATTCTTTGAACGGCGCGCGCTATCCGTCCATCGTGCGGTGGATCAGCGAGGATTCACTGGATCCGACGTTCAAGCCGCGGACTTCCGAACCGCCCCGGATCCAAGGTCAGATTCGCGCCGCCGCATTGCTCCCGGACGGCCGGCTTCTGATCGGCGGAAACCTGGTCATCTACGGCTCAACGTTCAGTGATATTCGGTCCAGTCTCGGCCGGTTGAACGCGGACGGTTCGGTCGATATTTCATTCAACAACACGTTTAGTTCCGGCGTCGTCAACGCCATCGGGCTCCAGTCCGACGGAAGAATCCTGGTCGGCGGCCAATTCCTGGTCCTCCAGGGCACGACCAACATGGTCAGTTTCTTGCGACTCACGGCCAATGGCGCGCGCGATAATTCGTATCCGCAGCGCGTCGCCGCCGGCGGCAGCGTGCAATTCATTCAAGTCGTCACCAACGATACGGCCAATCCGAACGCGGCACGGATTGGCGGGGTCCTGCCCGAGGTCACCGGTTCACGCACCAACTACTTGCTGTCGCTCAAGGTCGATGGAACGGTGGAATCGACTTACGGCGGGGCGGGCGCGGTGAATGGCGCCGTGGTCAGCAGGCTTTCGCAAGCCGACGGCAAATTGCTTCTCGCGGGTTTTTTCACTCAAGCCAACGGCGTCCCATGGAACCACGTGCTCAGGCTGAATGCCGACAATACACCGGATCCAACCTTCGACATCGGCTCCGGCGCGGATGCCGAAGTGCTGGCCGCGGCCGTGCAGGCCGACGGCAAAACCGTTTTGGCTGGCGGTTTCACGAGCTTCAATGGCACTCCGTGCGGCGGCATCATCCGCCTCAATGCGGGCGGCTCGATTGATAGCACGTTCAAGGTCGGCAGTGGCGCCAACGACCGCATTTATCAGATGCAACTTCGGCCCAACGGCGAACTCCTTTTGATGGGAGCGTTCAGCGCGTTCAACGGGGCCGCTCGTGGAGGCATCGCCCGATTGAGCAGCGACGGCTCTCTGCTCGCTTCGTTTGCCGGTTTGAACCCGACGAGTCTGACCCGGTGCGGCGTCTATGCGACGGCAGTGCAGCCCGACGGCAGGTTTCTGATCGGGGGCGATTTCAACGCCGTGCGGGGACGAAATCTCCCGGGAATCGCGCGCCTGAACCCGGACGGCACGCTCGACGCCTCGTTTCGGCCGGGCGTGGGTGTTGACGGCCAGGTGCAGCACATCGCGATCGATGCCGAGGGGCGGATTCTGCTTGCGGGCGCGTTTCGTGCGGTTCAAGGCGCGGTTCGGACGAGTCTGGCGCGGCTCCAGCCGGATGGTTCGCTCGATCTTTCCTTTGCGCCGACGCTAGTGAAGCTGGATGGCACGCCGGGTTCTTTGAGCAGGACAATTCCCTTGAGCAACGGGCAGGCTCTGATTGGCGGACACTTTCGCTCGCTCAACGGCGCGAGCCGGAGCTATTTCGCCCGGCTGAACACTGACGGCTCGGCAGATTCTTCCTTTGACGCTCAGATTGTCATTCAAGGGCGCGACCCGCTTAACCCTTCCAGAATTCTGACCGGTCAGAGTCCGACGGTCGAGGCAATCGCTCCGCAGCCCGACGGAAGAATTGTCATCGGCGGTTACGTGACTTGGGACGGGCTGGCGCGGGGTTACGTCATGCGTCTGAATTCGAACGGCCAAATGGATGCCAATTTCATTCCCAACTCCGTCGCGGCCAATGTGGTCATCACCGCGGGAACCGTCCGCGATGTAGCGCTGCTGGCGAATGCCAAAATTTTGGCCGGTGGCGGTTTTGCGGAGATCATCACTCCTGGATTCACCCGGCCCCGACGGGGAGGGATCGTGAGATTTGAAGCCAACGGCCAGCTTGACGTTGGTTTTGACACCGGTTTGGGCGCGAATGGCGAAGTGCGCGCGCTGGCGCTGCAATCGGACGACAAAATCGTGATCGGCGGCGAATTTCAACGATATAATCTTCCGGATATTTCCCAACCCAACAATCGGATCCGCGTCGCCCGCTTGAATGCGAACGGATCGTTGGACGAGACGTTCCAGCCGGGAACGGGCGCCAACGACACCGTGAACACGGTCATCTGGCTTCCCACGGGCCGCGCGTTGATTGGCGGGGTCTTCACGAATTACAACGGCACGATACGACCCGGCCTGGCCCGGCTGATCGCTCAGACACTTTCGACCACCACGCCGCCCGTGGTGAGTTTGGTGAGCCCAAGCTCAGGAGCGGTGTTCACGGCTCCAGCCACGATTATTCTCAGCGCGGAAGCAAAAGATGCCGACGGCACCGTGGCCAAGGTGGAGTTCTATTTCGGCACGACGAAATTGGGCGAAGACACGAGCGCGCCGTATTCGTTCACGTGGACCAATGTCGTGGCGGGGACGTATTCATTGACTGCCAAAGCCACCGACAACCAGGGCGCAAGCGCGACTTCGGCCGAGATGAAAGTCACGATCAATGCCCCTCTCCAGCCGCCCGTGATCACGATACCGCCGCAAAGCCAAACGGTTTCGGTTGGGGGCATCGCGACCTTCACTGTGACTGTTTCAGGAAGCGAACCGCTGACCTACGAATGGCGCAAAGAGGGGAAGCCTATCTCCGGAGCGGCCCAGGCCACGCTGACCTTGAGCAACGTCCAGGCCCTTGATGCCGCGGCATATACGGTGGTCGTGAGCAATGCGGCGGGAAGTGTCACGAGCAGCCCGGTGACGCTGACCGTCAATTCCGGGGGCTGCGTGCCGCCGCCCGCGGGTTTGACCGGTTGGTGGCCGGGCGAGGGGAGTTTCTCCAACTTGGTCGCAACGAATCAGGGAGTTCCATTGGGCAAAGTGAGTTTTGCCGCCGGCGAAGTCAGCCAAACCTTCAGTTTCGCCAGCGACGGCGACGGAATTACGATTCCGCATGATTCGCTTTTTGATGTCCAGGCATCAGGCTTCACCGTGGAATTCTGGATGCGCGGCATTAAGAACCAACCGCAGAGTCTATACTTGGTCGCGGACAAGTCGCATGGCTGGGCCGATTCCAAGGGCTGGGCGTTCCAGGGTTTCAGCGACAATGGGAAACTCTCTTTCTTCATCGGCGCAGGAGGAGCGGTCTCCACCGATTTCATCGGCGTCACATCTGGGGCAGACCTTCTGGACGGTGTCTTCCATCACGTGGCGGGCACTTGGGACGGCAGCAGGGTCCGCCTTTATGTCGATCGGACGTTGCAGGGGGAAGCGGCCCTCTCCACCCCGGCCAACAACACGCGTCCCGTCAACGTGGGCTACTCCTGGGGTGGCGGCTCTCCGAACCGCTTCTTCCGCGGGCAGGTGGATGAGCTTTCCATTTACCGAAGCGCGCTATCGTCGAATGAAGTTGCGGCCATTTTTTCCGCCGGCAGCGCGGGCAAATGCAAATTAACGGTGAATGTGCCGGTCATCACCAGCACGCCTACGGCCACAGGACAAGTCGGCGGAGCGTTCATCTATCAAATCATCGCGAGTAACAATCCGACAAATTACGCCGCGAGCGGGCTGCCGGCAGGGTTGAGCGTGAATCCCGTCAGCGGCTTGATTTCCGGAACGCCGCCGGCGGCCGGCACCAACACGGTGACCTTGAGCGCCGCCAATGCTGGCGGGACCGCCACCATGACGCTGACGCTGCTCATCGCGCCACGAATGCAGCCACTCGCAATTGTTGTTTCGCCGCAAAGCCAGACGGTGTTGGCCGGGAGCAATGTGACTTTTACCGTGACCGCTTCGGGCGGCGGTCCTCTGTCTTACCAATGGCGCAAGGATGGGAGCCCGATCTCCAGCGCGACGAATGCGACACTGACGTTAAACAACGTCCAACCATCCTACGCGGGCGATTACACGGTGGTTGTTAAGAGCGCGATCGGAACCGTCACCAGTGCTCTCGCTCCGCTGCGGGTTTTTTCTGCCGCGGAGTATCGCTTCTCGGCGTGGGTACAGGCTTCACAATTGCCGGTCGGATCGGATAGTCCATCGGCTGCCCCGAGCGGCGACGGGGTTCCGAACTTGCTCAAGTTTGCGATGGGGCTGGACCCGAAGGTAGCGTCGCGCACGAGTTTGGTAACGCCTGCCACCTACTCTCAGGCGGGGCGAGAATTCGCCGGCCTGGCCTTCTCGCGCGCGAAGAACGCCACGGGCATCCAACTCTATTTGGAAGCGTCGAGTAATCTGCGGGACTGGCAGGAAGTTTCAGCAACCATGGAAAAGCTCGCCGACCTGGACGCTCAGCGGGAATGGGTCCGCTTGACCGAGCGCACACCTATCAATACGGAATCGGCTCGTTTTTATCGATTGAAAGTGAACTTGGATCGAGGCTCATTAGCCGGTGATCTGACCTTGGGGGTGAACGTCCAGGTTTCCACCACCCCGATCGGGCCGCAAGGTGGCACGCTCGCGGTGAACCGGCCCGGCGACCCTTTGCACGGCCTGCAAATCGTCGTGCCCACCAATACCTACGATACCTCGACACCTTTCGCCATCAGCTATCGCCCGATTCAAGGCCACACCTATGGCGAAGCAATCCATCCGATCACTCCGTTGATCCGGGTCGAGAATGGCGGGCAATTTGTCAGCAACATGATGTCCGTCACGGTCCCGATCGCCTTGCCGCCGGAGCATTTTGCGTTGGCCTTCATGGTGGACTCGGTCTCTCGGAAGCTCGAGGGCATGCCTCTCGTGGAGGTCACCTCGAACTCGATCACCGTTGGCACGCACCATTTCTCCGACTTCTTTGTCTCCATCATCCCGCTGGACCGCTTGCTAGAGGAGGTGGACACCGGCTTCCGACCGGGGGTGGATGATTGGGAATTCACGAATCGCGGATCGTGGCTCGCCTCCGGCGGCCACTGTGCGGGCCAGACCCTTTCCGCGCTCTGGTACTACTATGAGAAGAGGCTCAAAGAGGGCGCTCCCCCGCTCTATAACCGCTTCGACAACCAGGGCTATCCATTTCGCACTCCCTCCTTTGGCCAGGACAATGTCAACGGTTATGCGCTGGCCTCCCGAGTGCAAAGGGACATCAAGTGGGCGAGTTTTGCCAATAGCTTCTGGTACAATCTGAATTTGATCGATCGGAATACCTATCGCGCGTTCCTCTACTCGATGCAGGTGACCGGAGAACCGCAAACCATGGGCATCTACAGGCAGGGTGGCGGTCATGCGTTGGTCGCCTATCGAGCGATCGAAGGAATCCTGTTCGTGGCCGATCCGAATTATCCCGGCAACTTGGATCGGCACGTGAATTTCAATCGGGTCACGGGCCGTTTTGATCCCTACTTCTCCGGGCCCAATGCGGACGATCTGGGCCATAGTTACCCTCGAATCGTGTACTCCGCCAAAACGACCATGATCGATTGGCGCGCGATCGCTGCGCGCTGGCAGGAGTTCGAAAACGGAACCATTCGGTGGAGCCATTTTCCTAACTACTTCGCTACGCTCGCCGATGCCTCCGGCACGGAGCTCGGCGATATCGAGTCAGTGTTTGATTGGCCAGTCTTCAACACGGATTCGGACCGGATTCAGATCAGGGAATCCGATGCCGATGGCTTCCGGTTCTTTGAAACGGATGGCCGGCGGCGGCCCGCGCCCGACTGGAGCTTGGCGTTGAACGAGGGAGAGAATGTGATCGGGTTCGAGGTTTACAGGAACACCGCCGCAGCCGGCTCGAGTCCCACTTACGATTGGATCGATTTCAAATGGGTAAGAATCAATCGAATCCCGGTGAATCAGCAGCCGGTGACGCTCTCCATCTCTCCTTCCTCCGTGACGATGGCGCCGAATGCCACGCAAAGTTTCATCGTGACGGTGAGTGGAACAACCAATCTCGTCGATCTCCGCTGGCGGGTTCAAGAAGGGACAGCGGGGGGAAGCCTCTTGCCGATCTTAGCCGCAACCAACCTGTACACGGCTCCGGCCACGCCCGGAACTTATCACATCATCGTAAGTAGCGACGCGGACACCAACAGGACTGCCACCGCCACCGTGACGGTGTCCGCTCTTGAGTATCATACGTTGTTTTTCGGTGACGGGACGCTGCGCGAAGAATGGTGGACGAATGAACAGGGGAGGCGTGAGAGAACGTGGAAAACCTACTGGAGGAGCGGAGGCGTCAACATCGAACGGGATTATGTGGACGGGAAACTCAATGGTCTGTTTGTCACTTATTTCGAGACCGGAACGAAGGCGAGCGAGTCCAACTGGAGCAACGACAAACTTCACGGATCGAAGACTGAATGGTGGGGGAACGGAAAGAAGATGTGGGAGGGGACCTACCTTAACGGCGCTCTCAACGGACCAGTCATCGAGTATGATCCCTTCGGCGCCAAAAGCATTGAGTTCACCTACCGTGACGACAAGAAGAACGGCCCTTCCATTCAATACTACACCTCCGGCGCGAACATTGGCGCAATGCGGGTGGTGGGGAATTACGTGGACGACAAACAGCACGGTCTGTTTACCTGGTATTACGACGATGGCGCGAAATCGGGAGAGCAGAACTACGCGAATGGCGTTCTGGACGGCCCTGACATCGGCTGGTACCGCGTGGGCACGAAGGAGCACGAAGGAGCTTACACCATGGGGCGGAAGACCGGACGATGGACCTACTACAAGGACGATGGCAGCGTGGATCGCGTCGAAAATTATCCATGAGTCAGACGCGGTTGGCCCGGGCGCTATTTGTACGGCGCGACGTGAGTTCGAAACCATTCGTGGTCGGGCGCCTCGGTGCGAGGAAGCCAGGAAATGTTGTTCGGGACCACGACGCTGCCATTGCGCATCACTCGGTTCACCCCCGGACTTCGCCATCGGCGGATTTCCGCGTGCCCGTCCACGAAACTAACCCCGGCGGATTGTCCGTGACGGCCCGACGGTGCATCCAGCCAGGGGTTCTTGTTGAACTTGCGCAGATCGTCGAAGGCAAAAAAGTGGGAGTCGTTGATGCTGTTTTCGTGTTCGTCGATGAGATTGAATACCGCGGAGGGACCAGGATCTCCGACGGCGCTCAGCTTGGGCATCGTGGAGTAGGCTGCCCGGTGGTTCATCACCCAGGGCGTTTCGGTCTCACCGATGAAGGCATTCATGGCGTAGCTGCGATTACGCAGGACGATGCGGTTCTGGTACCTCAGGCCGGCAACATCCGCCGGGCAATGAAAGATTTCTTTGGAAGTCAGGTAGCGCCAGGTGGGGCCGTTGGTGATGAAACGGTCGTTGGTGGAATCGGCTGCATCGACCATGCTCCCCTCGCACCAGGCGGGCGCTGACCGGGTGGCGGTGGGACCGAGCGTTCGATCATCGTGATCTTGCGCATAGAGGTACCACGCGAGACCCAGTTGTTTGACGTTGCTCATGCATTGAGTGCTTTGAGCCTTCAGCTTGGCCTTGCTCAGCGCCGGGAGAAGCATACCCGCCAGAATCGCGATGATGGCGATCACCACCAGGAGTTCGATCAAGGTGAAGGCGCTCCGTCCGTGCCGATCCGGGGTCTTTTGTGTCCAGTGCGAGGTTGATGCGTTCATACTTCCCATCCTTTCCGATACTCGGTGCGGAGGTAGTGATTCGCTTCCGGCACATTCGTGATTTTGAACTTCTTCGCGTCCCACTCGATCTTCGTGCCCACGCGCAGCGCGACGTTGCCGAGAAGGACGGCCTCGGTCATCGGCCCGGAGTAATCGAAATTCGAAAGCGCCTTGGGTCCGCCTTTGCAGGCATTCAGCCACTCCTGATGGTGATTCTTTTCCCAGTCTTTATGGCGCGGAAGTTTTTCGGGAATATTTGTGAAATCCGCCACGTTTGCTCCCGACAAAAACGAGCCTGCCCCCCAGTAGCTCGGCACGAACAGGGTGTCCTTGTCGCCGATCATGATCACGCCGTTGCCGGGCAGTTCCTTGCTCTTGGCCAGTTCGGGAGAGGGTTTCTTGCCGCCGTCGTACCAGATCATTTTCACGCCCGGCTGCGTTCCGCGCGCCGGGAATTCGTACGTGATGATCGACCAGACGGGCGCGGTTTCGTTGTTCACGTCTGAAGACTGCGCTTCCACGCCGATGGGATCGCGCAACTGCGACGCAAAGAACGCCAGGTCCATGTTGTGGCAGGCCATGTCGCCGAGCGCCCCGGTGCCAAAATCCCAAAAGCCACGCCACCTGAAGGGCACGTAAGCCGGGTTGTAGGGGCGCGACGGCGCGACGCCGAGCCACAAATCCCAATCCAGCGTGTCCGGAACTTTCGGCGCTTCCTTGGGATTGGGGCGCTCGATGCCTTGCGGCCACCAATTCCCCGGTCGATCAGTCCAGACATGAACCTCGCGCACCTTGCCGAGCACCCCGGCTTGAATCAATTCCACGAGGCGACGCGTGTCCGGGTTCGAGTGGCCCTGGTTGCCCATCTGCGTGGCGACCTTGTGCTGCCGGGCCGCTTCCGTCATTTGCCGCGCTTCATAAACGGTGTGCGTGAGCGGTTTCTGACAATACACGTGCTTGCCCATCTTCATCGCCGTCAGGGCGGCGGGTGCGTGCATGTGGTCCGGTGTCGAAACGGTGACGGCGTCGATCCCTTTGCCTTCCTTTTCCAGCATGACGCGAAAATCTTTGTAGCGTTTGGCGCTCGGATATTTCTTGAACGATCCGGCGGCGTTGACTTCATCGACGTCGCAAAGAGCAACGATGTTTTCATGATCAACGACAGCCACGTCCCCGGCGCCTTTGCCGCCGACGCCGATGCCGGCGATGTTCAGGCGTTCGTTTGCGCCGAACACGTTTCGGCGCGCAATGAGTGGGAAAGTCAGGACGGTGGCCGACGCGGCGGTTTTCACGAATTGTCGGCGGGTTAGGGTGTGGATGTTCATAAAGTGTGCAGATGAATTTTGTCTTCCAAGTATTCCGGCTTTTTCCTGCGGGTCAAGGGCGACGAAAGGCGGCACGTAATTGGACGACGCAGAGGATTGGTTGACGCGACGCTGCCTCGATGTTAGCTGTCGCACCTGGATTGTCCGAGCGTTCATGAGGAATCTGGCCCCAAACCACGCGGACCTGACCCGCCACTCGCGATTTTGCGGGATCAGACCAGCCATCGGCGCGGCCTTCACGTTGATCGAATTGCTGGTGGTCATCGCCATCATCGCGATTCTTGCCGCGCTGCTCGTGCCGGCTCTGGCTTCGGCGAAATTCTCGGCCAACAAGACGCTTTGCTCAAACAACATGCGGCAGTGGGGAATCGCTCTCCACCTTTACGCGCTCGATAACAATAATTCGTTCCCGGACAACACCGATGGCGTGGATGTCAGTTGGTGCGGGCGATACGTCCAAAAATTCTGGACCGACTATCTCATCACGCAACGGAGAGGCGCTACCAAGGATCGGTTCCACGTGATCTTTTGCCCGACTCAACAGCATGATCGCATGGCGGACAAATCGGTCGTCGATCCCACGGGCCGGGTTCTGTGCGGCTTCTTTTATTTGCCGTCTCGCCAGACCAACGTCACACACTGGAATTACAACAGTCAGGGACTAGGCGACTGGGCCGGAAAGAAAAGACTGAGCGGGCCATTCGCGGGCGCGCCGGTCTTGATGGACATCAAACAGGCTGCGGGAACCGCCGGGCCGGACGGCAAGAATGCTCAAATCATCGCTGGCGGATGGGGAGGACTTGATACACCGATCTCCAGTCATACCCGCCGCAGCGGAGAGCCGGTGGGCGGAAATTTTCTTTTTGAGGACGGTCGAGTCAAATGGTATCGCTCGCAGGAAGTGGACGTGGGTTCATCGGGCGCGTCCGGCTGGCTGGCCTTCTACAAAATCTCCGTTCCTTGAGTTGAAAAAAGGGCGTGGCTTCCCGTGTATGGACTCGAATCGGAGCGAAGTTTACTGGGGGCTTTCACGCGACCCCGCTGCCATGCCCTGTGCCTCCTCTCCGTGCTCGGGCGTCGAAGAGTGTTTATGTCCTGTTCGTTCAACCGCGTTTGCCGGGGCCATAGCTCGAAGCCTCTGAATAATCGGCGGCAAGTGGCCCAGCAGATAATCTACATCCTTGTCGGAATTGTAGAATCCAAGGCTGAATCGGACGCAGCCGCGAGCGCGCGTAGGACTCAATCCCATCGCCGTTAACACGTGCGAAGGATCGAGCGCGCCCGTTGTGCATGCCGAGCCGCTGGAAGCGCAAATTCCAACCTGGTCCAACAACATCAAGATCGCCTCCGCCTCCACCCCGTCGAATGCGATGTTAGAGGTGTTGGGAAGCCTCGGTTCCTTGGCCCCGGTTCGAATGGTGTTTGGAATGGTTGAGAGAACCGAGTTTTCGAGCCGGTCCCGCATGCGGCGCACACGGGAATTCTCGTCGTCAATCCTGCCCATGACCAGCTCCGCCGCCCGTCCGAAAGCGATGACGCTGGCGACGTTTTCCGTCCCTCCGCGCTTCCCGCGCTCCTGATGGCCGCCGATGATGTAGGGCTGAAATTTCGTGCGCCGCTTCACGTAAAGCAGCCCGATGCCTTTTGGAGCATGCAGCTTGTGTCCGGAGAGAGACAGCAAATCGACTCCGAGCGATTTCACATCGATCTTTAGCTTGCCTGGGGCTTGAACGGCGTCGGTATGAAAAAGGACGCCTTTGCTGCGGCAGAGCGCCGCGATTTCTTCGATCGGGAAAAGGACTCCCGTCTCATTGTTGGCCCACATGACGGAGACGACCGCGGTATCAGGCCGAATCGACGTTTCGAGGAGATGCAAGTCCAGCGAACCGTCCGGTTCGACGGGGAGGAAAGTGACGTCGTAGCTGTGCTTTTGGAGGAACTGGCCGAATTTGATATTGGCCGAGTGCTCGACGGCGGTTGTGATCACATGGCGCTTGCCCGGATTACAGAGAAGGCTGCTTTGGATCGCGGTGTTGTTGCTCTCCGTTCCGCAACTGGTGAAGACGATTTCTCGCGGCTCCGCGTTGATCAAGTTCGCGACATTCTGGCGAGCGTGCTCAATATGTTTGGCGATGCGGTTGCCAAAACCGTAAGCGCTCGAGGGATTGCCCCACTCTTCGGTCAAATAGGGGAGCATCGCTTCCAAGACTTCGGGAGCGACGCGTGTCGTTGCGTTGTTATCGAAATAGTAAATCTTGTGCTGACTCATAATCCGCTGTAGTCGGTCTGTCTCCGATCCACTTGTGCTCTCAACTCAGCACTCACAAGACAGACGCTGAGATTTCATTTAACTTCACGCTCCTGACCGAAGTAAAACCAAAACTTGACAGGAGGTAACGACGCAGCCAATGTTGCGTATCTTGATTAATTAACTTATGTTTAATTTGTTCATTGAGTCTTTCCCAGTCGCGAACGGCTATCGGGTGGTTCTTCGGGAGCACCGAGTGAATTCATGGCTCATGAAGTGTTTGCTTTTGTTGCCAAAGAAAGTTCTTTTTACGCCCGAATCGAACTGGACGGCAGCGTAACGAGTGTTAGTCATTCGGCAGCCTTCCCCAAGCTTCGGAATTGGTCCTCATCATTTTCTATTCGCGGTCGGACTTTTCCTGTTAACTCCCGATTATGCTTACGTCTTCAGAGCTTCAGGCCTTGAATGAACGGTTCGGTCGCGAATCGACCGAACAGATCCTCGCCTGGGCCTGGGAAAGATTCGGCTCGCGAGCAGCCATTGGAACCAGCTTCCAAGGCGCGGGCCTCGTCATGATCGATCTGGCTCGAAAAAACGACCTCCGATTCCCAGTTTTCACGGTGGATACCGGATTGCTATTCCGGGAGACTCTCGAGTTAAAGAACCGGTTGGAGGATTTCTTCGGAATCAAAATCGAATCGCTTGTGCCGGACACGACAGTGGACGAACAGGCGGATATTCATGGACCGGAGCTTTGGAATCGCGATCCGGATCTCTGCTGCACGATCCGCAAGGTTCTCCCCCTCAAAGATAAGTTGGCTGAGTTGGATTGCTGGATCACTGGTTTGCGGCGTCAACAAACGGAGGCGAGGGCCGGTATCGGCATCGTGGAAGTTTACATTTTTGATGAAGCGAACCACCAGGAAATCGTCAAATTGAATCCAATGGCTGCGTGGTCGCGCGAACAAGTTTGGCAGTACATTCGCGGGAATCGGATACCCTACAACCCGCTCCATGATCGCGGTTTCCGCTCCATCGGGTGCTGGCCTTGCACGCGGATGACGGCCGACGGCGAAAGCGAACGGGCCGGGCGGTGGACCGGATTCAACAAGGTCGAGTGCGGCATCCACACCTTTTTGCCCAAGAAGGTCGATTTCCAAATCTAAGCCCTGACCGGCTTCTGCAACGACGTTTAGACCATGGATTACCTTTCCAAGCTCGAAAACCAAAGCATCTACATTCTGCGCGAGGCGTTTAACAAATTTGATCACCTGGCGATGTTATGGAGCATTGGCAAAGATTCCACGGTCTTGCTCTGGCTGGCGCGCAAGGCGTTCTTTGGTCAGGTGCCGTTCCCTCTGGTGCACGTCGATACAACCTACAAAATCCAGTCGATGATCGAATACCGGGATCGCCTTTGCCGCGAGTGGAAACTGGATCTGGTGGTCGGGAAAAATGAAGAAGTGCTCCGGAGTGGCGTCACGTATCCGAACGGCAAAGCGACGCGCGTGGAATGCTGCGGCACGCTGAAGAAGGACGCGTTGAAACAGGTGCTGGACAAGCATCATTTCACCGGCGTCATCGTAGGCGTGCGCCGCGATGAAGAGCCGACGCGGGCGAAGGAACGGTATTTCAGCCCGCGCGACAAAAACATGGAATGGAATGTCGAGGACCAGCCGCCGGAGCTTTGGGATCAGTTCAAAACCGATTTTGAAAAAGGCGCGCACATCCGCATTCATCCGCTGCTGCACTGGACCGAACTCAATGTCTGGGAGTATATCGAACGGGAGAACATTCCGGTGATCCCGCTGTATTTTGCCAATGAGAAGGGCGAGCGCTACCGAAGTCTCGGCTGCGCGCCGTGCACGTTCCCCATCAAATCAAATGCCCGAACGGTTCGCGACATCATCGAGGAACTTCGCCTGACGAAAACGCCCGAACGCGCCGGCCGCGCTCAGGACAAGGAAAGCGAAGATGCCTTTGAAAAGCTCCGGCGGGACGGATATATGTAATCGGATCAACGCCGCAGGACGTTCTCCATTATGACGGAACGAGACGACGCCCAGCTAAAACCAGAAGAAGCGAAATTCAACGAGACACGGCCTCCGTATCACACCGCTGTCCCGGAGGGAATCTATCCGCTTCGCACGCCTGAGGATCAAGGCTGGGAAGAGTTCCGCGATCAGTGCCGTCGCCAGATGCAACGACCGCTCGAGCTGCGGATCAGATATGGCTTTTGCCGCAGGATCAAGCCCGCGTCCGATCCGGTGTCCACCCGCATTTTCAAGACGATGCCGGAGTATCGCGCGTGGTGCGAAGAAAACCTCCCCGACTACCTTGGGTTCAAACGCCCCGCCCAATGACGCCGCCTGGATTTCAGTCCGAACAAGCGGTGCAGCTCGCGCGCGCGTTTGAGGAGGAGGGCGTGGATTACCTATTCATCGGCAAGGGTGCCGCAATCCTGCTGGGATTTCCGTTCGTCACTCAGGATATTGACGTGTTTGCGGATCGGACACCGGAGAACGGCCGCAGCATTGTCCGCGCTCTGAAAAAAGTTGGTTTTGCTTTGGGGAGCGAATTGGAGAATGCCCTCATTACGGGGAACGACTTCGTGCAGATCAAAACCGATCCCTTCGATCTGGACGTGATTTTCGCGCCGGACGGCATCTCCAGTTTCGCAGAGGCAAAATCCCGCGCCATCGTGCTGGAAGGCTTCCGGATCGCCAATTTGAGAGACATCATTGCCAGCAAGCGCGCCAGTGGTCGCGAGAAGGATTTGCTGGACCTCGAATATCTGGAGCGCTTTCGACAGGAATTCGAGCGACTCCACGCTCCGGATCTGAGGACCGCCTCACAAATCGCTCTGAACCGTTCCCAATCGAAGCGCTGACAAGGGATATGTTTCCTCAACCACTCCATATTCCTTCAACCTCCACTAAATGCTGATACGAATACGAATGTCCGCTTAACACATGAGCAGCAATCTTTCGGTTCCCTCCGAACAACTCAAAATCGTCATCGTCGGCCACGTGGACCACGGCAAGTCCACTTTTGTCGGACGCTTATTCTATGACACGGGCCGGCTGCCGGAGGGCAAACTGGAGCAGCTCCAGAAAGTCGCCGAGCGCCGAGGCGTGCCGTTCGAATGGGCGAATTTGATGGACGCGCTGCAATCCGAGCGCGACCAGAACATCACCATCGACACCGCCCAAATCTGGTTCCAGACGAAGAAGCGGCAATACGTCATCATTGACGCGCCCGGACACAAAGAATTCCTCAAGAACATGGTCACGGGCGCCGCCAACGCCGAAGCCGCTCTTCTCCTCATCGACGCTAACGAAGGCATCCAGGAAAATTCCCGCCGGCACGGTTATCTGCTCAATCTGCTCGGCATCCGCCAAATCGCCGTGCTCGTGAACAAGATGGATTTGCAAGACTACGCGCAGGCGCGGTTCGCTCAGATCGAAGCGGATTACCGGGCGTGGCTGGCCAGCATCGGCGTGGAACCCAAGATTTTCATTCCCATCGCCGCCAAGCATGGCGACCAGATTGCAACGCGGAGCAAAAACATGCTCTGGTGGTCCGGACCGACGGTGCTCGACGTGCTCGACGATTTCAAGGTCTCCGAGTTGCCCAAGAACCAACCGCTGCGTTTTCCGATCCAGGATGTGTATCGCTTTGACGAACGCCGCATCCTGGCCGGGCGCGTCGAGTCGGGCACGTTGAAGGTCGGCGATCGGCTCATTTTCTGCCCGAGCAACAAAGCGAGCACCGTGAAAACGATCGAGCGTTGGAATGCGCCCTCGCATGATTCGGCGTCGGCGGGAGAATCGGTGGGGATCACCCTGACTGAGCAAGTCTTTGTCGCGCGCGGCGCCGTCGCGGCGTTGGAGAGCGCGGCGCCCTACGAGCTGACGCGATTCAAGGCGCGCCTGTTCTGGCTGGGGCGGAAACCATTCCGGAAAGGCACCGTCTATAAGTTGAAGCTCGCGACCCAGGAGGTCGATTGTGAAATTGACACGATCGAGCGCGTGATCGACGCGTCCACTCTTCAGACATTGTCCCGTCGGCCTGAGGAAACCTTCGTGGACCGCCACGAAGTCGCCGAGCTTCACCTGCGCACGAAGCGGCCCGTGGCCTTTGATGCCCACACGCAAATCGTTTCGACCGGTCGGTTCGTCATTGTGGACGGCTTTGATGTCTCGGGCGGCGGCATCATTGTGGATGACGCTTATCCGAAACGAACGGCCGATTCGCTGCACAAAAGCGAAAACATCTATTGGAGCGAAGGCAAGGTGACGCCACGGCAACGCGCGCTTCGGCATGGCCACTCGGGCTGCATCGTTTGGCTCACCGGCTTGTCCGGTTCCGGCAAGTCCACCATTGCCACCGAGCTCGAGCGAGAATTGTTCAATCTTGGCCGGCACGCTTACGTGCTCGACGGCGACAAAATTCGACATGGCCTTTGCCGGGATCTGGGATTCTCTCCCGAAGACCGCAAAGAGAACATCCGGCGCGTCGGTGAAGTGGCCAAACTGTTTGCCGACGCCGGGATCATTTGCATCACCGCTTTCATCTCGCCGTATCGTTCCGACCGAGGGCTCGTGCGCGACATGCTGCCGGAGGGCAAATTCATCGAGGTTTTCGTGAATGCGTCTCTCGAGATCTGCGAGCAACGCGACCCGAAAGGCCTGTACGCCAAAGCGCGGGCGAATGAAATCAAGGAGTTCACCGGCATCTCCGCGCCGTACGAACCTCCCGAAAGACCGCAGATCGAGCTGCACACTGACCGCCTGAGCGTGGCGGAGTC
>JACPRI010000031.1 GCA_016190065.1 Verrucomicrobiota bacterium | reverse complement strand
TTAGCCACTAATAGGGCTAAGATACCCGGTCACGCAGGATTGGCAAGCAAAAACGAAAATGCCTGTTTTCCCGAAAATGCTTTAACTCCTTGTTGAGCTCGGATTTGGATTCAGAATTTCACCCAGCTTGCGAAACTGCCGTTGCGCGCTCGGGGCGATGCCAAGGCTGCATCAAGCTCCTGAATTCTTCCCTCTCCTCAGTCGGACGGAGGAGAGGGCTGGGAGAGGAGGCACGTTTTACTGGTTCCCCTCCTCGATCCTCTCCCCACTTGTTCCTCGCGGGGAGAGGCAGGCTTGGAATTGTCTCGTCCCAGGCTGCATCCATCCATCCGATTGAAGAGGATCCCTCAGCCGTAAATCAGGGCTTCACATTCACCCTGCAAGCTGGCCATAGACTACGCAGTTGAGGGACATCCAGGAATTCCCAAGTGCTTCCAAGACATTCGCGCCGCGCTCGAGGACAAGGAGTGGGACGTCATCTCCATCGCCGCGCCGAGTCACTGGCATTCGCTACTGACCATCTGGGCGTGCCAGGCGGGCAAAGATGTGTACGTCGAGAAACCGCTGAGCCATAATATCCGCGAAGGGCGCCGCTGCATCGAGGCGGCGAAAAAATATGGCCGCATGGTCCAGCACGGAACTCAGCAACGGAGCAGCGGATCGCGCGCCAACGAAATCGCCGCCGTGCAATCCGGCAAGTACGGTCGGTTGCGAGTGTCGAAGGGGTATTGCTGCAAACCGCGCTGGAGCATCGACCGCAAGCCCGTCGAGCCACCGCCAAACAACCTGGCGTTCGATCTCTGGCTTGGACCCGCGCCGCCGCAGCCGTACCACGGCAACTTGGTCCATTACAACTGGCATTGGTCACGCGACCGTATCGCGCGCCGTACGTCGTTCCGGAGAAAGTGTAGATTCGTTTTCAACGCCAATCTCGTTCTGGCTGGGGCTCCGGAGCGGCGCAGCATTTCACAGAAGGAAGCGAAGAGACCAAGGTCTCTGTTAGCTCCGTTTCCTCCGGTAATACGAATTTGGTTGTCGCCGCCGCGTGGCTTGTCCATAACGCACAAAATGAGACTCATCCCGTGTTCCGCCCTTCGTTCCTTTGGGCTGCTTGTCATGGCCGCGCTGGCCAGCCGTGTTTACGCGGCTCCACTCCTCGACGACCGCGCGATCACTATTCACTCTGCGCGTGAAGTGGCACAGAAACGCCGGGCGCTCATTCAATACCTTTGGGGTGAAGAAGGTTTTCCAAAGCGCCGGTTGCCCAGCGTGGTTCTCACCAACGTGGCCAGTCCAGTGAAGCAACTGAGCGCCCTCGCGCGCGTCGATGAATTCCGCATCGACATGGCGCCCAGCTTGCAGGGGCTCGCGTATCATTTCATTCCGCAGCAGCCCAATCGCGAACTGGTCGTGGTGCATCACGGCCACGCTTGCACCCTGGACGACGATCCTTCACCGGCGGAGGCCGGTTACGGAATGCAACGCACGATTCACGCGCTGCTGCGCGAGGGTTATGGCGTGCTCGGTGTGTTCATGCCGCACATGCGCCCCGGCGATTGCACAGGCCGGCACGACGCCATGTTTCTAACGAACACGGTGGGCAGCCCGATCAAATACTTTCTGGAGCCGACCGCGATCAGCCTGAATTACCTGAAGTCGCGCAGCCGTTCGGACCGATTTCCGAATTATCGCGCTTTCCACATGACCGGCCTTTCTGGCGGTGGATGGACGACGACAGTTTATGCCGCGATTGATCCGACGATCCGGTGCAGCTTTCCGGTCGCGGGAACGATTCCTTTGTATCTCCGGTACGGCGGCTCCGTCGGCGATCGCGAACAATTCGAGCCGACGTTCTACCGCCTGGCGGGTTATCCGGACCTGTACATCCTGGGCGCGCACGGACGCGGCCGGAAACAAGTGCAGATTCTCGTGCGCCGCGATGACTGTTGTTTCGGGGAAAAGCAGCATGACGCGAAATCATCCGGCCTGCCCTATGCCGAGGCGATGCGTGACTACGAACGGCACGCGCGCGCGGCGCTTGAGAAAATCGGTCGCAGCTCGTTTCGATTGGAGATCGACGAAGTCGCGCCGAGCCACATGATCTCGCACCACGCGATTGACACCGTGATTCTGCCGGAACTGCGGAATGCTCGGCACTGAACGTGAATACCAAGTTTTGGCCGCAAAAGAGCACAGTGCGGTAAAGCGGCAGAAGAAGGATTTAGTTAGCCGCAAAAGATCGCAAGGATCGCAAAGAACCTTCTTCCATTCTATGTGATCTTTGAGTTCCTTCGCGGCTAAAAATCTTCGCGGAAATGATCGATTTGGACGGAGTGCAGTGCAGATCGCAAAAGAGAATTTCCGGGCGTCGAACGGCTCATCCAATCAACAGGTCAATGAGGTTACAGTGCATGCAGGAATTGCCTAATCTTTGTGATCCTGGAGTTCCTTCGCGGCTCAAGAACGATTTCCAAATCATTCATTCAGGGCGAATCTCGCGCCGAAGCCAGGCGCGCGCATAGGCCCAGAGCCGCTCGGCGGTGCGCAAGGGAATCGCCAGCGCCACGGCGGCTTCGGGCATAGTCATCCCCACGAAATACCGGAGCTTGACCAAATCCGCCGCGCACGCGTCTTCCTGAGCGAGCCGATCCAAACTTTCGTGGACGGCCATCAATTCCTCGGAAGCGGGGTCTTGAGCCATCTGCGATTCGTGGAGCTCCATGCGCTGGCCGCCCGCGTCTCGCTTTTGGCTCCTTTTGCGCCGGGCGTTGTCGATCAGAATCCGGCGCATGGCTTCGGCAGCAGCGACCATGAAATGCGTTCGGCTCTGGAATTTCCGATGCTGGTTGCCGGCCAGTTTCAGCCAGGCTTCGTGCACCAGCGCGGTCGGTTGCAACGTTTGGCCGGGCGCTTCCTGAGCCATCTTCGCTGCGGCCAGCTTGCGCAGTTCCTCATAGACCAGCGGCAAAAGAGCCTCGGCGGCGTGCGCGTCGCCGTGGGCGAGCGATTCGAGAATGCGTGTCACTTCGCTCATGAACCTGAAAACTGGGTTAACCGCTAATGGACACTAATTGACACTAATCCCGAGGCAGTTAAACCCCAGCGCGGCAAGGCCTGGCAAGGCCGCGATCGGAGACGTTAAAAACGTTACAAGGTTAAATCGTTAAATCGGTCAAAGATTTGAGCGCAGCTTGCGAGCATTTTTGACGATGGCAGTGCAGGGCAGCGGACGTCGCCATTTTGGGCGACCGGCCGGACAGCGTTTCTATCAGTGTTCATTAGTGTCAATGAGTGGTTTGAGAATCTTCAGT